>JAABSI010000020.1 GCA_011390455.1 Trueperaceae bacterium | reverse complement strand
AGATCCTCATCACCGTCGTCCTCCTGGGCGTGGGCGCGCTCGCAGCGCTCGGGCTCCAGGTCTCGGCCCTCCGCGCCAGCGGCACCGCCGAGTCGCTCCAGACCCTCACGAGCGTCGCCGAGAGCGAACTCCAATTCCGCCGCGGCATCGACCGCGGCGGCGCGGCGCTCGCCGATGCCGGAACCTGCCGGGTCTTCGTGCCCGACGGCATGACCTGCACCGTCGTCATCAGCCCCTGCGCGCTCGTCGCCGGCGCCCTCGACTGCTCGAGCGTGACCGCCGCGAGCGCGACCGCGCACGAGGTCCGGGTCACGACGACCGGCGGGCGCGGCAGCGACGTCGCCCTCACCGGGCTCGTCGCGACCGTCGCGAGCGCCGCGACGGGCGGCGGATCGGCGGCTGGCGACGATGGGAACGACGGGACCGGCGACGGCAACCCAGGCGGGACGCCCGAACCTCAGCCGGAGCCGGAACCCGAGCCCGAACCCGAGCCCCAACCCGAGCCCCAACCCGAGCCCCAACCAGGCAACGGGAACGGAAACGGGAACGGCGGCGGCGGGAACGGTGGCGGACCGGTCGCCTGCACGCCGGGCAAGGCGAAGAAGGGCGAGTGCTAGTGGTTCGACGCCCATCCCACCGATCGCGCCGCGGCGTCACCCTCGTCGAGCTGCTGGTCTTCATGGCGCTCTTCGGCGTGCTCCTGGCCGTGATGGCCTCGCTCGTCACCGCCGCGGGCAACGGCCGGCGCGTGAACGACCAGGTCAACCAGCGCACCACCACCGCCGAGACCATCGCCCAACTGCTCAGCTACGAGATCGGCCTCGCCGGGTACCGAGGTACCGGCGCGGCGGTGCTGGGCTCGAACACCTTCGCCGACCCGACCCTCGAGATCCAGCGCAACGCCGCGGACGTGCCCGACGCGATCACGGTCCGGTACTACGAGGACCGCTTCCTCGCGACCCCGGGCGCGCCGGTGGCGATCACGGCCGCCTACACGATCGGCACCAACGCCGACGGCGTCCCCAGCCTGCTCCGCGCCGAGAACGGCGGCGCGGCCGCGGCCGTGGTCACCGGCGTCGCGTCGATCAAGGTGGCGCTCTTCGTGCGCCGGTCCGGCGACGTCGACGTGGTGGCCGACGCCGGCGTGGTGCCCTCGGACCTGGCGGGCCTGAGCCTCGACCTCGAGCTCGTCGACGGCACCGAGGGCCGGTTCCTCATCAACCTCCCGAACGCCCAGACCGCGGCGTTCTTCTGAATGCCGCTCTTCCGAACCCAGGAAAGGGGTCGACGGACATGAAGCACCTCCAGCGCTCCGGCATCGCCCTCGTCTCGGCCCTGTTCGTCACCGTCGCGGTCGTCGTCCTCGGCATCGGCGCGACCTACCTCGCGACCAGCACCTTGCGGGTCTCCGAGAACGTGCGCGGCCAGGCCGGCGCCAAGGCCGCCGCCGAGTCCGGGCTCGACCTCGCCTACCTGTTCCTCAAGGCGGACTACGACGCCAACGAGAGCTTCCCCGGCTCGCTGGCGCTGCCGTCCGACCCCTCCTTCGAACTCCTGAGCTACCGCCGCGACGGACCGGGCCAGGCCTTCGTGCAGGTCCGCGGGTTCCAGGCCGGCGAGGCGGAGTACGTCGCGGAGGCGCTCCTCAACGTGGTCGCGCTGCCGCCGACCATGAACCCCGCGTACGACCTCGGGCTCGCGTCCGAGGGCTCGGTCCGCGTGAACGGCGGCGCATCGGTCTACCTCGATGCCGGCGTCCACGGGAACGCGGGCTTCGACCTCGACGGTGGGTTCGAGCTCTGCACCGAGCGCGACGAGTTCGGCACCTGCACCGTCCGGGAGCCGCTCGTCGGCACCCCACCGGTGTCGCTCTCGGACCCGAGCGGCGTCTGCATCCTTCCGACCGGCAACTGCCCGCAGGTCTCGGACTTCCTCGCCCCCGACATCAGCGTCAACCCCGACTACCTGGGGCGCCGCAACGCCGCGGCCGACCTCGACGGCGACGGCAGCTTCGACGCCGACGACTGCGACGGCCAGCCCACCACCGCCTTCGCGGTCATGACGAACACGAACGTCTGCGCACCGGGGAACGTCACGCTCAACAACCCGATCCTGAACAACGTCGTGATCATCGCTCAGGGCAACGTGACCCTCACGGGCACGGCGCAGCTCACGAACACGGTGCTGATCAGCCTCAACGGCCGCGTTTCCATCGACCGCGGCACCATGGAGGGCACGAAGATCTTCTCCCGCGACGCCCTGACCTACTCGGGCAACGCCGCCAACTACGTCTGGAACGGCTCGAACACGATCGCCACCCAGGGGTCGATCACCTTCAACGGCGCGAACAAGAACAGCAACCAGGTCAACCCGGTCACCCAGGCGGACGGCTCGAAGGCGGTCGGGCTGGTGTTGATCTCCGAAGGCGACATCACCTTCAACGGCCGCAACAGCGGCGACGACAAGTACTACGCCGTGTGGATCACCGGCGGCGCGTTCACCCAGAACGGCAAGTCCGACGTCTACGGCAGCGTCGCCGCGGCGGGCGACATCCGCTTCAACGGCAACTTCTTCATCGACAGCGGGCTCGACGTGGTCAACGACACCGTCTCGGAAGCGCAGCCGCCCGAGGTCGCCTTCGCCAGCCGGCGCTGAGGCGCGCCTGCACCCCTAGGCTCGGTCCCCCCGCGGGAGCTCGAACACCGACCGCACCTCGACCCCGACGCGCACCTGCCTGCTCACCTCGCCCGCGTGCACGACGTAGGTGCGGGCGGGCCGCACGTCCTCGACCGCCTGGGAGAAGCCGCGCCCGAGCGTCGGCTCGGTCCCGTACCGGACCTCGAACGCGGTCGTCACGCCCTCGTGCCGAACGACCAGGTCGAGCTCGACCCCCGTCGCGGTGCGATAGAAGCGCGCGTCCGCATCGGGCCGCGTCGCGAGGACCTGCTCGATCACGAAGCCCTCCCACGAGAGGCCGGTGATCGGGTGGCCTTGCAACGCGTCCCAGTCGGGCACGTCGAGCAGCGCGTGCAGCAGACCGCTGTCGCGCAGGTAGAGCTTCGGCGACTTCACCAGCCGTTTGGTGACGTTCGCGTGGAGCGGCTCGAGCCGGCGCAGGAGGAAGGCGTCGACGAACAGGCTCGCGTACCAGGCAATGGTCGGCGATGCCACGGCCAGCCCGCGCGCGAGCTCGGCCGCGTTCCACGGCTGCCCGTGCCGGTGCGCCACCATCGTCCAGAAGCGCCGAAGCCGCTCGGGCGGAAGCCTCAGCCCGAGCCCGGGGAGGTCGCGCTCCAAGACCGTTCGGACGAAGGCGCGGCGCCAGTCGAGCGAATCGGCGTCGCTCGCCGCGAGGAAGCTCCCCGGGAACCCGCCGCGCGACCAGAGCCGGTGGACGTGCTCCGGGGACGCTCCGACCTCGTCCAAGGTCAACGGTCCGAGCTCGAAGGATCGGATGGCGAGGCCGTCGGACGCACCCGGAAGCAGGTCGAGCGACGCCGGACCGAGCACCAGGAAGCGCCCCGGCCCCCGGTACCCGTCCACGAGTGCCCGGAGCGAGGCCAGCAGGTCGGGCTGGCGCTGCACCTCGTCGAGGATCACCAGCGCATCCCGGTGCGCCCGCAGGTAGAGGGCCGGGTCGCGCAGGCGCGCCGCGTGCGACGGGCGCTCCAGGTCGAGGTACACGACCTCGCCCGGCCACGAGCGCGCCAGCTCGAGCGCCAGCGTGGTCTTGCCTACCTGACGCGGCCCGAGCAGGGCCACGACCGGTTCGCGCTCCAGGGCGCCGCGGAGGAGTGGCTCGATGCGACGCTCGATCATCCTTGCAATCTTAAAGCTGGACCTTCGATTTGCAAGGTTCGACCAAGCGCCCACGGCGAAGGGTCCCAGGGGGCATGATGGAGGCGAACGTCGGCCCACCCCCGACCGGAGGTATCCCATGGATCGTCAACGCACCACCGGCATCGTCCTCGTCGCGCTCGGCGCGCTGTTCCTGCTGGCGCAGTTCGGCCAGCTGGGCACGTTCCTGTGGCCGCTCTTCGTGATCGCGCCCGGCGTGGCGCTGCTGATCTGGGCGTTCATGGGCGGCAAGGGCGCCACCGGCCTCGCGATCCCCGGGAGCATCGTCAGCATGGTGGGGCTCATCCTGCTGATCCAGGCGCTGACCGGGCGCTTCGACACCTGGGCGTACGCGTGGGGCCTGATCGTCGTGGCGGCGGGCGTCGGCACCTGGCTGCACGGCACGCTCTCGGACGACGAGAAGCTGACGCGCGACGGCCTCAAGACCGCGACGACCGGCCTGGTGCTGTTCGCCGCCTTCGGGGTCTTCTTCGAGTTCGTGATCGGCCTCGGCGGCCGCGCGAGCTGGTTCGGTTCGTGGTTGGTGCCGGTGCTGCTGATCGGGGCGGGCGTCTTCCTGCTCTGGCGCCGCCGCAGCCCGACGGCGTAGCGGGGCGGCGTGCCCGCCCTCGTCGTCTTCGAGTCCTTCTTCGGCAACACCGAGATGGTCGCGCGCGCGATCGCCGAAGCGCTCGGCGCGCCGCACGCCGCGCGCGCGCGGCGTGTCGACGAGCTCGAGCCGGGCGACCTGGAGAACGTCGACCTGCTGGTCGTCGGCTCCGCCACCCGCGCCTTCCGCCCGAGCCCCGCCACCCAGGCCTGGCTCAAGGGGCTCGCGCCCGGGCGCCTCGAGGGCGTCCGGGTGGCCGCCTTCGACACCCGTATGGACGTCGCCGAGGTCGGCAACCCGTTCCTGAGCTTCCTCGCCAAGATCTTCGGCTACGCGGCCGAGCCGATCGCCAAGGAGCTCGCGCGCGCGGGGGGCGCGGCGGCCGGCGCACCCGCGGGGTTCGTCGTGGAGGCCAAGGAGGGTCCGCTCCGCGAGGGCGAGACCGACCGCGCCCGCGCCTGGGCGCGCACCCTCCGACCGGACTGACGTGCAGCTGGTCGTCACGCACGAGCAGCCCGACTTCGACGCGCTGGGGAGCGTGGCGCTCGCGACCGTGCTGTTCCCGGGGGCGATCGGGGCGCTCCCCGGGCAGGTGAACGGCTCGGTCGCCGAACTGCTCCGCCTCTACCGCGACCACGTACCGCTGGTCGACCCCGAGGACGTCGACCTGGCCGCGGTGCGCGCGCTGATCGTCGTCGACACCGCCGAGCGCGGTCGGCTCGGGCGCTTCGAGGCGCTCGTCGACCGGGTGCCGGTCACGGTGTTCGACCACCACCCCGAACCGACCGACCCGGTCCGCGGCAGCCAGGGCCTGCGCGAGGCGGTCGGCGCGACGGTGACGCTGCTCGCGCGCCGGCTCGAGGCCGAGGGGGTCGCGCTGCCGCCCCCGATCGCCAGCCTGGCGCTGCTCGGGTTGCACGAGGACACCGGCGACCTCACCTTCGACGGCGTCCGCCCCGACGACCACCGCGCCGCCGCCTGGCTGCTCGCTCAGGGCGCCAACCTCGACCTGGTGCGGCGCTTCCGCTCGGTCGGCACCCCACCGGCGCTGCGCGAGGCGCGCGACCGCCTGCTGGCCGAGGCCGACGTGCGCAGCGTGCGCGGCCGCCGGATCGCCATCGGCACGCTGCCCGGTCCCGCCTACCAGCACGGCGCCAGCGCGATCGCCGGCGACCTGCTCGACGCCACCGCCGCCGACGCCGCGCTCGTGGTCGCGCGGATGGAGGGCAAGACGCTGGTGTTCGCTCGGTCGGGACCGTTCGTCGACGTGGGCGCGGCCTTGCAGCGCGCGCTGAGCGGCGGCGGCCACGCGCGCGCCGCCTTCGCGCGCAGCGCGCTGCCGGCCGACGAGGTGCTGGCGCGGCTCCTCGACGAGCTGCCCGCCTGGGTCACCCCGCCCGTGCGCGCGCGCGACGTGATGAGCGCGCCGGTGGTCACCGTCCGCGACGACGCCCGCGTGTCCGAGGCGCGGCAGACGCTCGCACGCCACGCGCACAACGGGATGCCGGTGGTCGACGGCGAGGGTGGGATCGTGGGCGTGATCAGCCGCCGCGACCTCGACCACGCGCTGCGCCACGACCTGGGGGACGCCGCGGTCTCGGGCTTCATGACCCGGCCGGCGCGCACCGCGTCCCCCGACGCCACCCTGGCGGAGCTCGAGACGCTCGTGCTGACGTTTGATGTCGGCCGCGTCCCCATCCTCGACGGCGCCGATCTGATCGGCATCGTCACGCGCACCGACCTGGTCCGCGCCCGCCACCCGGCGCCCGCGCCGCGCGACCGCGCGGAACGCGTCTGGGCCTCGCTCCCGGACGGCGCGCGCGAGCTGCTCGAAGCGGCGGCCGCCGCGGTCGTCGAGGCCGACGCCACGACCACCCGCCTCTACCTGGTGGGCGGCACCGTCCGCGACGGGCTCCTGGGCGTCGGCTACCACGACCTCGACGTGGTGGTGGAGGGCGGGATGGGCGCCGACGCGCTCGCGAACGCGCTGCAACGGCGGCTCGGTGGCGAGCTCGCGGTCCACGGCGCCTTTGGGACCGCCACGCTCTCGCTGCCGAACGGCCTGGTGCTCGACCTCGCGAGCGCCCGCGCCGAGGCCTACGACTACCCGGGGGCGCTGCCGAGCGTGCGCGAGGGCGACCTGACGGCCGACCTCGCCCGCCGCGACTTCACCGTCAACGCCCTCGCGGTGCGGGTGCACCCGCAGCCGCCCGAGCTGCGCGACCCGTTCGGCGGCCTCGCCGACCTCGAGGCGCGTCGCCTGCGCGTCCTGCACCCGCTCTCCTTCGTCGAGGACCCCACCCGGTTGGTACGCGGCGCGCGGCTCGCCGGCCGCTTGGGCCTCCGCTTCGACGACGACGCCGCGGCCAAGGCCCGCGCCTCGCTCCGGCCTACGGTGGTGGCGAACGTCTCGGGGCAGCGGCTGCGCGCCGAGCTCGAGCTCACGCTGGCCGAGGCGCGCGCCACGCCCGCGCTGCGCCACCTCGACGGCTTGGGCGCGCTGACGGGGCTCTACGGGCTGCGGCTCGACGAGGCGGCCATGGCGCGCCTCGACGAGGACCGGGGCGAGCGCGCCCGGCGGGGCGAGAGCGCCGCGCCACCCGAGGCGCAAGGGCCCCGCGGCCACGAGGCGACCGCCGCGCTCCTGGTGCTGCTCGCCGCCACCCCGGACGAGGACGCGCGCGCGGCCGTCGAGCGCTTCCACTGGCCCAAGCGGCTCGCCGCCCAGCGGGCCAAGCTGCGCGCCGCGATCGCCACCCCGGCGCCGCTGGGCGATGCGTTGCTCGGCGCCCTCGACGCCCCGACCCGGCGCGCCTTGGCGGCGCTCGCGCCCGTCCACGCCGCGGCCGTGAAAGCCTTCGAGCACGCCCCTCCCGAGCCTCGGCTGCGCGGGAGGGACGTGGTAGCCTTGGGCCTTGCGCCCGGACCGGCGGTCGGCGCCGTGCTCGATGAGGTCGACCGCGCCCGCGCCGACGGACGGGTGCACGGCTTCGACCAGGAGCGCGCGTACGCCCGGCGCCTGGTGGCGCAACGGATCCCGGCGACCGAAGGACCCTCATCATGCTGCTGAACTATTTCTCCGACCCCACGATCCTCGTCGTCGCCAGCCTGATCATGGTGATGGCGCTCATCTTCCACAACATGTTCCAGACCTGGGTGGCCAAACGCCTCGGCGACCCCACCCCCACGTACCAGGGCTTCGGCCAGTTCGACCCCAAGACGCATCTGGAGCCCATGGGCCTGTTCTTCCTGCTGCTGCTCGGCTTCGGTTGGACCCGACAGGTGCCGGTGAACGGCCGCAACTACCCCGGGCGCGGCCGCAAGGAGGCGCTCGTCTGGTACGCCGGACCGGTCGCCTTCCTGCTCGTGGCGACCGTGTCGTGGTTCCTGACCGCCACCTTCGCGGTGGCGGGCGCCGGCTCCTCGCTCGTGAGCGGTTTCGCGGTCGCCGGCAACGTCGCGGTCCTGCACGCGGTGATCCACCTGTTCCCGGTCTTCCCGCTCGACGGCGCCCGCGCCGCGATGGCCTGGGGCGGGCCGCAGGTGCGCCGCTTGGTGCAGCAACTCGCGCAGTTCGGCGTGCTCGGCTTCGTGGTGATCTTCTTCCTGCTGTCCGCTACCGGCATCACCGGCGCGATCGTGCTCTTCTTCCGCCGCCTCATCCTCGGCGGCATCGAGCTGCTCTTCCGCGCGTTCGGAGCCTAGGCCGCTAGTACCGCCGCGCGTCGACCACCATGTGGACGATCGGCGCGTAGGTCTCGATCGTCTCGACCAGGTTGCCGCCGGCGTCGAAGGCGCGGATCAGGTGCCCGCCGCGGCGGCCGGCGTACAGGAAGCCGCGCTCGTCCGTGCCCAGGTCGAGCAGCGTGTCGGACGCCTCGCCCTGCAGCTTCTCGAACTGGAAGACCGGCCCCAGCTTGCCGTCCGCGTGGACGCTGCGGATCTTGCCGCCGGTGGCGTCGGACAGGTAGAGGGTGCCGCCGGCGCTCACGTGGAAGCCGTCGATCAGCCGCATGCCCGGCTGGTCGGCGCCCAGGCGGAAGGCCCAGCGCGTCTCGTAGGTGCCGTCGGCCGCCAGCCGCTGCACCTGCCGGTTGCCGTAGTCGAGCACGTAGACCTTGCCGTCCGGGCCCACCTGCAGGCCGCGCGGGTCGTTGAAGCTCCCCTGCCCGGGGCCGCGGCCCCCGAAGCCGGTCTGGTAGACGCCCTCGCTCGTGAAGCGCTGGATCACGTGGCGCTCGGCGTCGAGCACCAGCACGGTGCCGTCGGGCGCGCAGGCGATCGCGGTCGGGTAGAGGAACTCGCCGGGCTTCATGCCGTACCCGCCGAAGGTGAGCACGACCGTGCCGTCGGGCGCGTGCTTGCGGAGCATGCGGTGCTGCTCCTGGTCGACGCGGTACTCGAAGGTCGCGGTGTAGACGAACCCCTCGCGGTCGACGGCGACGGCCACGGGCGCGGTCGAGAACGAGCCCTCCCCCACCCCCAGGTCGCCGAGGGAGTGGTGCAGGTTCCCCTCGGTGTCGAGCACGCGCACCACGCCCTGGCGGGTGTTGACGGTCAGGACGATGCGGCTGCCGATCTCCTCGCCGCCGATCGAGGTGAGGTCGGCGGTGTCGAGGACGTCGATCACGTCGGTGAGCGACGGGCGCTCGTCCGGGTCCTTGGCGATCATGCGCATCACCAGCGCATCGAGCGCCTTGGGGACCGTGAGGTTCAGCTGCCGCGGCGGCGGCGGGGTCTGGAAGATCTGCTGGTGGACGATCGCCTCGTACCCGCCCTTGAAGGCGGTCTGGCCGGTGAGCATCTCGTAGAACACCAGCCCCAGCGAGTAGATGTCGGAGCGGTGGTCGATCTTGAGGCCGCGCGCCTGCTCGGGCGACATGTAGACCGGCGTGCCGACGCGGGCGCCGGTCATCGTCAGGCGCGAGAGCACCTTGCCGCCGGCGATGCCGAAGTCCATCAGCTTGATGGCGTCGTCGCGCACGGTCACGTCGGCGCCCTCGCCCGTCACGCCACCGCGCACGATCATCACGTTCGCAGGCTTGATGTCGCGGTGGATGATGCCGGCCTGGTGGATGTGCTGGAGCGCCTCGGCGACGCGGCGCATCACGTGCACCGACAGGTCGATCGTCAGGTCGCCCCCCTCGATGTACCCCTCGAGCGCGCGCCCGTCGACGAACTCCATGGCCATGAAGTGCTGCGTGCCGAGGCTGCCGTGCTCGAAGGTGCGCACGATGTTGACGTGGTTCAGGCGCTGCGCCACCTCCGCCTCGCGGTGGAAGCGGCGGATGAACTTGGCGTCGGCGACGTACTGCTCCATGGGGACCTTGAGCGCGACGATCTGCCCGTCGGCGCGGCGGGCGCGGTACACCGACGCCATGCCGCCCGAACCGACCTTCTCGAGCACCTCGTACCCGGGGATCTCGAGCGCCTCGCCGTCGCCGGCGACCACGACGCCCGGTCCGCCCCCTTTGGTGGTCGTGCGCCGGCGCCGCTGCTCCATCGGGGCGCGCGCACCCACGGGCACGCGCTTGCGCAACGAGGGCGCCACCCGCGAGCTGCGCACCAGGACGGTGCCGGCCGGGACCAGGAGCCCCATGGCCAAGGCGTAGACGACCAGCGGGCCCGAGGCGCGCTCGACGCCGCCGAAGTAGAAGCTCCCCGCGGCCAGGATCACGGAGAGGCCCAGCACCGTGAGCGCCACCCACTGCGGGAGCTTGGCCAACAGCCAGCCCAGCAGCGCCGCGGCGACCAGCAGCGCCCAGATCACGAGGGGATCTCCGCGATCACGACGGTGATGTTGTCGGGACCGCCGCGCTCGTTCGCCAGCCCGATCAGGTACTCGACGACGTGCTGGCGGTCGCGCGTGCGGCCGAGCTCGGTGACGATCTCCTCGGGCTTGACCAGGCCGTGCAGGCCGTCGCTGGCCAGCACGAGCACGTCGCCCGGCATCACGTCGGTCTCGATCAGGTCGGGCACCACCTGGGGCCGGGTCCCGAGGACCCGCGTGATCAGGTTGCGCCACTCGTGGTCCTCGGCCTCCGCCGGCGTCAGGAGCCCCTTCGCGAGCTGCTCCTCGACCCATGAGTGGTCGGTGGTGAGCTGGTAGATGGTGCCGCCGCGCACCAGGTACGCGCGCGAATCGCCGACGTGGCCGACGTACGCCTTGTCGTCGAGCAGCGCGGCGCACGTGAGCGTGGTGCCCATCCCGCGGCGGTTCTCGCTCTGGGCGGCGGTGTGGATGCGGCGGTTCGCCAGGCGCAGGGCCTTGTCGATCAGGGTTCCGACCGGCACCACTTTCACCCCTTCGGCCAGCTGCTCGACGTAGCGCCGGAAGGCGTCCTCGAGCACCTCGACGGCCATCTTGCTCGCCACCTCGCCGGCCGCGGCGCCCCCCATGCCGTCGGCGACGGCGTACAGCAGGAGCTGACCGCGCGGCAACGGGAACCGCGAGACCCGATGGTAATCCTCGTTGAGGGGACGCACCCGACCGGCATCGGACCCGTGCCCCACGATGGGCGTCGCTCGCACGCCGCGAGTGTACCGTCCCCGCGGCGTTCACGAACGCACACGAGGATCAGTTGCGGGGCGGTCGGGGTCGGCGGACGGTCTCGAGGTACGGGAACTCGTGGAGCAGGTTGCGGTAGGCGCGGAACAGCCGCACGGCTTCGTCCTGATCGGTGGGCAGCTCCTTGACCCGCAGGTACGCGAGCCCGCCGTCGGCGAAGGCGAACGTGGGGGTGCCGAACACGTCGAGCGCCGCCGCGCGATGGTGCTCCTGGGCGAGGCAGGTGCGCAGTTCGGGGTCGGCGAGGTCGCGCTCGAAGCGCGCGAGGTGCAGCCCCACCTCCTCGGCCACCTGGATCAGCGTCGCCTCGGTGAAGGGGGCTCCGTCGCGATGGCGCGCCCGCATGAGCGCGAGCCGGTACCGATCGAAGGCTTCGGGGCCCTGGTGGCGCGCGGCGCACGAGGCCAGGAAGGCGCGCAGGCCGAGGCCGCCGGTCGCGTCGTCGGGCTCGAGCCGTTCGTTCCAGACCTGACCGGCCGTCCCGGTCGCGACCCGGTTCCACTGGATCAGGCTGAAGTGCCGCCACTCGAAGCGCAGGCCGAGCGGCTCCGCGACCCATTCCGCCAGCTCCGCACCCCGCCAGGCGTACGGGCAGAGGTAGTCGAAGTAGGCCACGACGGTTTCGCGCATCGGGGCCATGAGACCACCGTCCGCCCAGCACGGGCGTCGCGCGCGCTTCAGTTCGTGGTGTCGGGCGCGTCCTCGCTCGGGCGCGGCGGCAGCGGCCGCTCGGGGATGGCGCCGAAGCGCTTCTCGTAGCGGGCGACGTTCTCGGCCAGCGTGCGCAGCAGCGCCTTGGCGTGCTGCGGGCTGGTGATCACGCGCGTCTGCACCCGGACCGGCTGGTTGGGGTAGGCGAGCGCCAGGTCGAGGAAGAACGCATCGTTCGTGTGCGTGACGATCGCGGCGTTCACGAAGACGCCGCGGGCGACCGCCGGATCGATCTCGAGCTTGACGGTGCGGCGCGGGTCGGCGCCGCCGGCTTCGGCGGGCGGGTTCGGACGGTTGGAATCGTCGGCGGCCATCGGGCACCTCCAGGGTGCGGGTGAAGCGAACGTCGGGTGGAGCGCGGCGCGGCTCAGGCCGCGGCGATGCCCGCGAGCAGGCGGGGCAGCTCGAAGCGGGCGCGTCCGAGGTCGTGCTGCGAACGCAGCCGCAGCACCAGCACGCGCACGCTCACCTGCTGCGCCTCGGTCGGGTGCGGCGCCACGGCCAGGACGACCGGTCCGCCGCGGTACTCGAGGATCGACTGCTGCAAGGCGCCGCCCAACGACTCGGCCAGGACCCGCGCGGCGGCGTACGCCGCGGCCAGCTCGCTGCCGGCGTCGTCGAAGCCGGGCGGCTCGCGGGTGGCGCTCGCCAGCAGGTCGCCGTCGCCGCTCACGACCGCGGCCGCCGTGACGCCGGGTACGGCGAGCGCCTCGTTCAGGATCTGCTCCATCACGCGACGACCTCGGCTAGCGCGTCGGCCGCCCGCGTCAGCGCGGCCCGGGCGGTCGCCAGGTCGACGTCGGGATCGGCCCACAGGAAGGCGAACCAGTCGGCGGCGACCAGCCGCGCCACGACCACGCCGCCCGGCCCCGCCAACACGAACTCCTCGGCGGCGCCGCCGCCCAGATGCTCGGTGCTCGCGCGCCGCACGGCGTTCCAGGCGTGGGTGAGCTCCACCACGGCGCCGTCGAGGTCGACGGCGGCGCCCGCGCCGGTCGCCGAGGCGACCTCGTCGACCAGCAGGCCGTCGAGCCCCGCGAAGGCGGCGGCGCGGGCGCCGGGCACCCCGGCGAGCTCGGCGAGTACGTCCTCCAGGCGCGGCATGCGGCGAGTCTACCAGCGGCGGCGAGGCGCGCCACGGCGTATCGTGCCGACGTGAGCCAGCTCCACGTGCACGCCCAACCCGGCGACGTCGCCGACGTCGTCCTGCTGCCCGGCGACCCCAACCGCGCGCGGCGGATCGCCGAGGAGTTCTTCGACGACCCCGTCCTTTACACCGACCACCGCCAGCTGCTGGGCTTCACCGGCACCTACCGCGGCCTGCGCGTGAGCGTGCAGGCGACCGGCATGGGGTGCCCCAGCCTGGCGATCGTCGTCGAGGAGCTCGTCAACCTCGGCGCCACGACGCTGGTGCGCGTCGGCACGGCCGGCATCGTCGCCGACGCGGTCGCGCCGGGCGACCTGATCGTCGCCGCCTCGGCGGTCCCCAACGACGGCACCACCCGCCAGTACCTTCGCGGCGCCGCCTACGCGCCCACCGCCGACGCCGGCATCGTCCGCGCGCTGGTCGACGCGGGGCGGGCGCTCGGCACGCCGCCCCACGTCGGCCTCATCCAGACCGAGGACGCCTTCTACGCCACCTCGCCCGAGCACGTCCCCGAGCTGCGGTCGCGCGGCGTGCTCGCCATCGAGATGGAGGCGAGCGCCCTGTTCCTGCTCGGCGCGCTGCGCGGGGTGCGCGCGGGCTGCGCGCTGGTGGCGAGCAACCGCATCGGCGACCCCGAGTTCGTGCCGCCGGAGGTGCTCGCCGACGGCGTGGCGCGCATGACGCGCATGACGCTCGACGCGATGGTCGACCTGACCGCGGCGGAGGCGGCGCGATGAGCGCCCAGGAGGGAACCCCGATGAACGACGACGCGGCCATGGACGACGCCATCGAGTTCGAGCACCTGGGCATCGCCGTCGAGGACGGCATCGCGGTCGTGACGATCGACCGCCCCGAGGCGCTCAACGCGCTCAACGGCGAGCTGATGTTCGAGCTCGCCACCGCCCTCGACCTGCTCGAGGGCGACCTGGCGGTGCACGCGCTGGTGCTGACCGGCTCGGGCCGCGCCTTCGTCGCCGGCGCCGACGTCGCCAACCTGGCGCAGCTCGACGACGCCTTCGCCGGTCGCGAGGCCTCGCTGGCGGGCCAGGACCTGATGAACTCGCTCGCCGCCATCCCCTTCCCCACCATCGCGGCGATCAACGGCTTCGCGCTGGGCGGCGGCCTCGAGCTCGCGCTCGCCTGCGACCTGCGGGTCGCGGCCACCACGGCCAAGCTCGGCCTCCCCGAGGTCGGCCTCGGGCTGATCCCCGGGTACGGCGGCACCCAGCGGCTGCCGCGGCTCATCGGCACCGGGCGCGCGCTCGACCTGATCCTCACCGGCCGCCACGTCGGCGCCGAGGAGGCGCTGGCGATGGGGCTCGTGAACCGCGTCGCCGACGACGCGCTCGAGGAAGCGGTGGCGCTCGCGCGCCTGACGCTCCGCAACGGGCCGATCGCGATCGGCCTCGCCAAGGAGGCCGTCGCCCGCGGCCACGACGTCACCCTGCCGCAGGGGCTCGAGATCGAGGCCGACCTGTTCGGCCTCGCGACGACCACCGAGGACATGAAGGAGGGCACCGCCGCCTTCCTGGAGAAGCGGACGGCGGAGTTCCAGGGGCGCTGAGGCCGGCCGACGGCACCGCGCCACGCGACGGGGCGCCCGGTCGGAACCGGGCGCCCCTCCTCGTTCGGCGGCGCGGCTCGGCCGCGTCGCTTCAGCCGCGCGCCGACCGCCGGTGCGCGAGCCCCGCGAGCGCCGCGAAGCCGAGGCCGAAGGCGAGGAGCGCGGCGAGCTGCGGTCCGACGTCGGCGAGCCCGGCCCCGCCCCCGATCACCTCCTGGAAGGCCTCGACCGCGTAGGCATGCGGCACCGCCCCGGCGACCGCGCGGAGCGTGGGCCCCATCGCCTCGAGCGGCCACATGCAGCCGCCGAGCATCGCCAGCGCGATCCCGAGCAGCGGCGCGAACGAGGTGACCTGCTCCGGGGTCCGCGCCCAGGAGCCGAGCGCCACCGACGCTGCGGCCGACAGCGCCGCGAAGGCGGCGACGATCGCCGCGACCGCCCACGGGTCGCCCCAGGAGACGCCGAAGAGCAGCGCCCCGACGGCGATCACCACGAGCGCCTGCACCACCGCCAGCCCGAACCGGTAGCCGACCTCGCCCGCCAGGAGCGCCCCTGCCCCGGTCGGGCTCGCGTGCGCGCGCTGCGCGACCCCGGAGGCCCGGTCGGCGGGCAGCCCCCAGGCCGCCACCAGGGTGTTCAGGAAGACGAAGAGGATGAGGTACGCCGGGGCCGCCCGCGCGAAGCCGCCGGTGACCGGGGCGCCGGCGCCGCCGATCGTGCGTTCGGCGACGGCCATCGGCGGGGTGGACGCGGTCGGTCCGGACGCCTCGGCGACCGCCACGACGACCGCCGCGCGCAGGGCCGGATCGGGCGCCCGCCCCGGGTCGGTCCACCAGACGACCTCGAGGGCGCCTGCCGGGTCCAGGGCGGTCGAGGCGCCCGCGGCCACGTGGCCCCGCCGGACCGCGCCGGCCAAGGCGTCCACGTCGGGGTAGGCCACCGTCCGGAGCTTCGGGTCCTCCCGCAGCCGCGCCTCCAGCGCCGCGGGGACGCCGGCCCCCGCGACGTACCCGAGCGGCCGCGGCGCGTCGGCGTCGGGAACGGTGACCCCCACCACCAGGATCAACACGAAGGGCACCACGAAGACGAAGGCCATCCCGATGGGGTCGCGCACCAGGCGCCGGACGTTGGCGGCCACCACGGCGCCCACGACCGCGGCGAGGCCTGGCGCGCGCCGCGCGTGCCGCGCCCGCGTCACGCCGCCACCCACCGGCGCAGGCCGGGCGCGGACAGCGCGAAGGCGCCGACCGCGAAGGCGAGGATGGCGAGCAGCGGCGCCACGATCGTGGCGATCCCGCCGCCGTCGGCCGCCAGGGTCGTGAAGGCGTCGAGCGCGCGACCGTTGGGCGTCGCCAGCGCCACCGTCCGCAGCGCGGGCGGCATGTCGCCCAGCACCACGAAGTTGCCGCCCACCATCGCCAGGACGAAGGCGATCGAGGAGACCAGGCCGTCCGCCTCGGCGTCGCTGCGCGCGTAGGCGCAGGCGAGGGTGGCGATCCCGGCGGCCGCCAGCAGGAAGGCGAGCAGGATCGCGACCACCGCGAGCGGGTCGCCCCACGAGACGCCGAAGACCCAGGAGGTCACCGCCCACACGGCGAGCATCCCGACGAAGCCGAGCGCCGCGGCGGCGAGCGCCTTGCCCGCGACCACCGCCACCAGCGAGACCGGCGCGGCGCGCACCCGCGCGAGGGTCCCGTGGCGGCGCTCGGCGAGCAGGCTGCGCGGCGCGGCCGCGAGCGTGAAGAAGACGAAGAGCATCGCCATCGCGGGACCGAAGTAGGCGGCCGCGCCCCCCTCGGCCAGGCGCACCGGCGCCTCCGTCCACGAAGCGGACGCGTCGGCGCCCTCGGCGGCCCGAGCGGCGAAGGCCCGCGCCGTCGCCGCCAAGGCGTCGCCCGCGATCGGCGCGCGGGCCGCGCGCACCACGTCCAGCCCGAGCGGGTCCGCGGAGGCCAGGACCAGCGCCGCGACCTCGCCGGCGGCGAGCGCGGCCTCGGCGTCGGCGACCGTGGCGAAGGGCCGAGCCGTCCAGACGCCGGCCGCGTCCGGGTGCTCGAGGGCGTTCGCGACGAAGGCGTCGACGAGTTCCGCGTCCGGCACGTACCCGACCTCTGCCTGGAAGCCGGCGTCGCGCCCGCCGAAGGCGAACGAGACGATCAGCGCGAGCGCGACCGGGGCCACCACCCCCACGATCCAGGCCGAGCGGTCGCGGAGGCGGCTGCGCAGCTCGCGCGCCGCGACGACCCAGGCGACCCTCATGCCCCGTCCCTCAGAGCCTTGCCGGTCAGGTGCAGGAAGACCGCCTCGAGGTCGGGTTCGACCACGTGCGCGCCGGTGACCGCGACCCCCGCCTCGGCCGCGCGCGCGAGGACCTGCGGCAAGGCCGCGCGCCCCCCGCCGACCATCAGCGTCACCTGCCGCGGGGCGTGGGCCACGTGGCGCACGCCGGGCGCCTCGGCGCAGGCGCGCGCGAGCGCCTCGGCGTCGCCGTCCACGTCGAGGACGATCCGGTCGGCCTGGTCGAGGCGCTCGACGAGCTCGCGCCGCGAGCCCTCGGCGATCATCCGGCCGCGGTCGACGATGCCGATCCGGTCGCACAGCCGCTCGACCTCCTCCATGTAGTGCGAGGTGTAGAGGACCGCCATCCCGGCCGCGTTCAGCGCCGCGATCCCGTCGAGGATGGCGGTGCGGCTCTGCGGGTCGACCCCCACGGTCGGCTCGTCGAGCACGAGCAGGTCGGGCTCGTGCAGCAGCGCCGCGGCGATGTTCACGCGCCGCTTCATGCCGCCCGAGAAGGTCTCGGTGCGGTCGTCGGCCCGGTCGGCCAGCCCGACCTGCTCGAGCACCGCGCGCACCCGGCCCGCCAGGGCGCGCCCGGCGAGCCCGTAGAGGCGCCCGAAGAAGGTCAGGTTCTCGCGCGCCGTCAGGTCGCCGTAGAGCGCCAGGTCCTGCGGCACGTAGCCGACCGCGCCCTTGAAGGCGGCGGGCGCCTCGGCGAGCCGGTGGCCGCCGACCTCGACCTCGCCCGCGTCGGGCGCCAGCAGCCCGACGAGCATCGAGATGGTGGTGGTCTTGCCGGCCCCGTTGGGTCCGAGCAGGCCGTACGCCTCGCCGGGGGCGATCGAGAGCGAGAGCTCGTCCACGACCGTGGCGTCCCCGTAGCGCTTGACGAGCCCGCGGCCGCGCAGGACGGCGTCGATCGGCGGTCGGTCGGCCGCCGCGGCGCGCGCGGATGTGAGCCCCGTCATCGGTTCAACCATTCGAAGAACCCGTACCCGGCGAAGTAGCCGATGCCGAAGATGAGCGGGGCGGCGAGCGCCGCGATCGCCACGTGCCGTTTCGTGATCTTGAGCTTCATGGTGAGCACCTCCGAGGGGGACCGTAGCGGCGGGGCGGCGGCGCGCGCGCGTGCCGAACGGCACCCACGCCACCCATGACCATCGGCACTCCCCGGCGGACCCCGGGCGCCCGGTACCCTGCCGCATGGCGCGCGGGGACGAACGCATCGGCTTCCTGGCGATCGCCGCGCTCGTGGCGTGGCTCGCGGTGGGCGCGCCGTTGGTGCTCGATGCCCTTGGCCGCGGGGGCGGCGCGCCCGGCGGCGCGGCCGGCGGTGCGGCGACGGCGACGGCGCTCGTGGCGTGGGCGGCCTTCGGCGCGCTCTACGGCGCCGTCGCCAGCTGGCGCCTGGCGCACCTGAGCTACCGCGCGCACCGCGTCGTGCTCGCGCTGCTGACCGGCCTCGCCGCGCTCGTCCTGGCCGCGCGGCCCGAGCAGGGGACGAGCGCCGTCCTCTTCGTCCTGACCGCCGTCCACGCGGCGCACGTGCTCCCGGCCGCGGTCGGGGCGGCATGGTTGCTCCTGCAGACGGCCGCCGTCGCGGCCGCCCAGGCGGCGACGGGCGGCGAGGTCCTCCTGGCGACGGGGCGCTACGCCGCGATCATGGGGTTCGCCTACCTCACCACCCGCGGCGGCGTGCGCGAGCGGGCGGCAAGGGAGGCGCTCGAGCGCCGCAACGCCGATCTGCGCGCCACGCGCCGCCTCCTCGTGGAGCACGAGCGCGTCGCCGAGCGCGTGCGGATCGCGCGCGAGCTGCACGACCTGATCGGCCACCACCTGACCGCCCTCGTGCTCAACCTCGACGTCGCCGGACGCAGCGACGGCCCGGCCGTCCGCGCTCCGCTGGCCCGCGCGGAGGGGCTGGCTCGGAACCTGCTCGACGACGTCCGCGAGGCCGTGCACGCGCTCCGCGCCCAGGAGGGGCTCGACGTCGCCTCCGCCGTGCGGGCGCTCGTCGAGGACGTGCCCGAGCCCGAGGTGGAAGCGGTCGTGCCCGAGCGGATGCACGTCGCCGACCCGCGGGCGGCCCACGTGCTGCTGCGCTGCGCCCAGGAGCTGTTGACCAACGCGCTGCGGCACGCCGACGCCCGCCGGGTGCGCGTCCTGCTCGAGCAACGGGCCGACGGCGTGGTCTTGGAGGTGCGCGACGACGGGCGCGGCGCCTCCGCCGCCGAGCTCGCCGCGGCGCCGCGCCGCGCGGGGGCCCCCGGCACGGGGTTGGCCGGGCTGCGCGCGCGCCTCGAGGACCTCGGCGGGCGCTTGGAGGTCGTCGCCGCCCCCCGCCGCGGCCTGGTGGCGACCGCCTTCGTCCCGACGACCCCCGCGCGGCCGGAGCCGGCCGCGTGATCCGCGTCCTGCTCGTCGACGATCAGACGCTCGTGCGCCACGGGGTGCGCAGCCTGCTCGGCTTCGCCGAGGGCATCGAGGTCGTGGGCGAGGCCGAGGACGGCGAGGCCGCCCTCGAGCGGATCGCCGCCGATCGCCCCGACGTCGTGCTGCTCGACGTCCGCATGCCGGTGGTCGACGGCCTCGAGGTGCTCGCCCGACTGCGGCGGATGGAGGACGCGCCGCCGGTGCTGCTCCTCACGACCTTCGACGACGACGCGGTCGCCCTGGACGCGCTCAAGCTGGGCGCCAAGGGCTTCCTGCTCAAGGACGTCCGGCTCGAGATCCTGGTGGAGGCGATCCGCACCGTCCACGAGGGGCGCACGCTGGTGCAACCGGCCCTGACGGAGCGGATCGTGCGCACGCTGAGCGACGCCGCCCCCGACGACGGCGCCACCCCCGATCCCGACGGGCTCGAGGCGCTCACCGAGCGCGAGACCGAGGTGCTGCGCTTGATGGTCGCTGGCTGGACCAACAAGCGGATCGCCCAGGCGCTCGAGCTGACCGACGGCACCGTCAAGAACCACGTCAGCCGCGTCCTCGCCAAGCTCGGCGTGCGCGACCGCACCCGCGCGGTCCTCAAGGCGATCGAGTCCGGGCTGGTGGGCCGCGGCGGCTGACCCGCGCCGCGCGCCCCGCGCCGATCAACCCGCGCCGATCAACCCGTCCCGATCAACCCACGTCGATCAACCCGCGCCGATCAGACCGCCGGAAAGGTCCGCTCGAGGTGCTCGAGCACCGCCCGGTCGACGCGGTCGCCGTCGACGAGCCGCTCCTCGAGGTTCTCGACGCCCGCGACCGCGCGCAGCGCCGCGCGCCCCGGGTCGCCCCAGGCGCTGCCGGGGGTCTGGCCGGCGGCGGCCAGCGCGCGCAGCAGCCGCGCCTCGACCTCGCCCTCGATGGCGAGCAGGTCCTCCTGGGCGGGCTTCTCGAAGTAGAGCCGCTGCAGCGCCAGATGGGCCTGCAGCCGCGGCACCGGGTCGGCGTCGTCGTCGACGCGCAGGTCGATGTAGCGATCGTTGAGCCCGCCGTAGCCCCCCTCGTCGCGCACGACCAGCAGCGCCGCCGACTGCTTGCCGCGCTGGTCGCCGCCGGCGCGGTCGGCGGCCAGCAGGCCCGCCAGCAGCCGCTCGGGGAAGGGCCCGTCGTGGTCCTCGTAGCCCGCCACGAGCGCGTCGATCACCTGGGGGCCCGCGAGGATGTTGCCCTGCGCGGCCAGCCCCGGCTTGGCGACGCCGCCCGCCCAAGGGTGGCAGCCCTCGCCGGTGAAGCTGACGCTCGCGCCGTCGGCGGCCACCATGCCGTACTGGCGCTGCGCGATCTGCGGGTCGGTGGCCCGGAAGCCGGCGTCGACCAGGTCGAGCGGCATGCCGGCCATCAGCGCCTCGATCGCGCGTGGACCGAAGCTGGTGTTGGCGTAGCTCTGGGTGGCGATCGCCCCGACGTCGGCGACGGCGAACGGCACCACCGCCCCCACGGCGAGGAACTTGGAGGCGGTGGCGACGCCCAGGTCGCCGGTCTTGGGGTCGCGCGCGACGATCGAGAAGGTGTGCACCAGACGGGTCATGCGTCGAGCGTACCAACCGCGCGCGACCGAGCGGACGGCCGCTGGCGTGGTTGGATGGCGCGTGCCCTTCCGCATCAAGGTCTCCCTCTGGATCCTCGCCACCCTCCTGCTGATCGCCCTGATCGGGCCGCTCGTGATCCCGATCGCGCCGCTCGCCGACACCGTCCCCACGCGCGATCTCGCCTGGCCGGGCTCGGCCTGGACCCCCGCCCTCGGCCTCGACGTGCACGTCGAGGCAGTCGTCGACGGCGCCCCCGCCACCGACCTGGCGGCGCTTCCGGCGCCGCGCGCCGCGCCGGTCCTGCTGCTCCACGGCTTCGGCGCCAACACCCGCTCCTGGGGGGCGACGCTGCCGTGGATCGGCAACGACGCCTCCGCCCCGGGCGACGTCGCGCTCGCCTACGATCGGCCCGGGTTCGGGCTCACCGACCGCCCGACCGGCGGTTGGGCGCAGGACGCCAACCCATACGGCCCCGAGGCCCAGGTCGCGACCGCGGTCGCGCTGATCGACGCCATGGGCGCCGAGGCGGCCGTGCTGGTCGGCCACTCGGCCGGCGGCGCGATCGCGCTGCAGACGGCGCTCGAGCACCCCGATCGGGCGGCGGCGCTGGTGCTCGTGGCACCGGCCGTCTACCGCGGCGGCGGCGCGCCGGCGTGGAGCAAGCCGCTGCTGCGCACCCCGCAGCTGGAGCGGATCGGCCCCGTGCTGATGCGCGAGCTCGGCGGGCGCACCGGCGACGACTTCCTGCGCAGCTCGTGGGCCGACCCGACGCGCATGGACGACGAGGTGTTCGAGGCGTACCGGCGGCCCTTGCAGACGCACGACTGGGACCGCGCGCTGTGGGAGCTGGTCAAGGCGAGCGCCGAACCCGACCTCGCCGGCCGGCTCGCCGAGGTGCGCGTGCCGGTCCTGATCGTGCACGGGCTCCAGGACGTGGTCGTGCCCGTCGAGCAGAGCCGCGATCTGGTCGCCGACCTCGTGCACGTGCCCGGCGGCGCCCGCTTGGTCGAGCTCGACGGCTGCGGCCACCTCCCCCACGAGGAGTGCCCCGAGGCCTTCCGCGCCGCGGTCGAAGCCTGGTGGCGCGACGCGGCCGCCTCGAGCGCGCGCCGATGAGCGCCAGGGCGCGCCGCCGCGGGTCCGTTCGCGGCTGCTAGACTGCCCGCGTGGTCATCGGCATCATCTCCGACGTGCACGCCAACGTCTTGGCGCTCGAAGCGGCGCTCGAGGCGATGCGGCGCGCCGGCGCCGGGAGCGTGGTGTGCCTCGGCGACCTGGTCGGCTACGGCCCGACCCCGAACGAGACCCTCGACCTGCTCCAGCGCGCCAACGTGATGTGCTGCCTGGGCGATGCGGACGAACGCATCGCCTTCGATTTCGCCAAGCGCGGCGGCCGCAAGGGCGTCGCCGACGCCACCCTCGAATGGACGCGCACGGTGATCGAGCCGCGCCACGTCGAGTGGATGCGCACGCTGCCGGTGCAGCGCCGCATCGACACCCCGGCCGGCCGGCTGCGCGCCTTCCACGGGAGCGCCGACGATCCCGGCGACCGCACCAACCTGCAGCAGGACCCGATCACGCTCACGCGCATGCTCCAGCGCCACCGCTGCACGCTGCTGGCCGCCGGCGGCAGCCACGTCCCCTACTTCCGGAAGGTCTCGGGGGCCGGCTGGGTGGTCAACCCCGGCTCGGTAGGGCTGTCGCTCAACGGCGAACCGGGCGCGGACGTCTGCTTCCTGACGATCGACGACGCCGGGGTGGACGTGCGCATGGACAAGATCGAGTACGACACGGCCGCGGTGGCGTTCGACCTGGTGGCCTGGGGGCTGCCCAAGGTCGTCGCGGACGCCGTGCAGTTGGGGCGCATGCCCGAGAGCGACTCGCCCGGTCGACCCTAGACGCGCTCCACCGCGAGCGCCCACGCCTCGCCGCCGCCGATGCAGATCGCGGCCACGCCGCGCCGCCCGCCGGTCAGCTCCAAGGCGTTCAGCAGGGTCACGACGATGCGGGCCCCGGAGGCGCCGATCGGGTGCCCGAGCGCCACCGCGCCGCCCAGCACGTTCAGGCGCTCCTCGTCGATGCCGAAGGCACGCGCCACCGCCATCGGCACGACCGCGAAGGCCTCGTTGACCTCGAAGACGTCGACCTCCTCGGGCGCCCAACCGGTGCGCTCGAACAGGGCGCGGAGGGCGCCGATCGGCGCGGTCGCGAAGTCGGCCGGCGCCTGCGCATGCGACGCGTGCCCGACGATCCGCGCCCGCACCGGGGTGCCGCGCTCGATGGCGAGGTCCTCGTCCATGAGCACGACGGCGGCGGCGCCGTCGTTGAGGGTCGAGGCGTTGCCGGCGGTGATCGTGCCGGTCTTATCGAAGGCCGGGCGCAGCTTCGGGAGCTTCTCGAAATCGACCTTGGCCGGCCCTTCGTCGACGTCCACCACGACGCTCCCCTTGCGGCCCGCGACCTCGAAGGGGACGATCTCGTTCGAAGCGCGGCCGTCGCTCGTCGCCGCCTGCGCGCGTCGGTACGAGCGCGCGGCGTAAGCGTCCTGATCGGCGCGCTCGATCGCGTACTCGACGGCGCAGCCCTCGGCGCAGCTCCCCATGTGGCGACCGTCGAACGCGTCGACCAGGCCGTCGCGCAGGATCGTGTCCACGAGCACGCCGTCGCCCAACCGCAGGCCGGCGCGCGCGCCGGGCACCACGTACGGGGCCTGGCTCATCGACTCCTGCCCCCCGGCGACGACCACCCGGGCGTCGCCGACCGTGATCGCCCGCCACCCCTGGACGATGGCCTCCAGCCCGCTGCCGCACATCTTGTTGAGCGTGACCGTCGGCGTGCGGTCCAACAAGCCCGCCCCGAGCGCGGCCTGGCGCGCGGGCGCCTGACCGGTGCCGGCGGCCAGCACCTGACCCATGTACACGACGTCGACGTCTTCGGGCGCGAGGGCGGCGCGTGTGAGCGCGGCGCGGATCGCCGCCGCGCCGAGCGCGGGGGCGGGGACCGAGGCGAAGGCGCCCTGGAAGGCGCCGATGGCGGTGCGGACGGCACTGGCGATCACGACGGGCATGGGGCCTCCTTGGCCGTCGCGCCGGCCCCGGAACGGGGCCGACGGCGGCACGATGCCGCCATGGTACCGAGCGGCCGCCGCCCCGCGCAGGGCATCGCCGTCCTAGCGGCGCAAGGTCCAGGTGCCGCTGGCCCCGGCCCAGCGCACGGTCAGGGGCCGACGGAGGTCGAGGTGGTCGGGCAGGAACGCGACCGCGACGACGGGCTCGCCCGGCGCCACCCGCTCCGGATCGCCGGCGAGCACCTGCACCGCGAACGGTTCCGCCAGCAGCGTCTCGCGGCCGTCCTGCACGACGTAGATCGCCGGCTGCCAGGCCGCGTCCGCGGTGGCGGTGACCGTCAGGAACAGCACCTTCTCGGCGCTCAGGTCGCGCAGCACCGCGTCGAGCGCGCGCTGCTGCTCCGGGAAGGCGAGCGCGAGCAGGCCGAGGTCGACGACCAACAGGCTGACCGACGCCTCGCCGCCCGCGCCGTCCACGAACAGGCGCAACGCCTCGATCCCGGGGCCGAGGAGCACCAGCTCGCTCGAAGCGTCGGCGACCGCCGCGCGCGGGCGCACCAGCGGCCGCGTCGCTCCGCCCGGCAGGTGCAGCACCGCGCCGTCGACGCGCGCGCCCAGGACCCCGAGCAGGTCCTCGGGCACGAACCAGCGATCCTCGATGCGGCGCGCGGGGAGCGCGGCCGAGACGGCGATCGGCGCCGCGCCGCCGACGGGCTGCCAGAGCGCGTCGACGTCCTCCTCGAACACCGTGAGGATTCCCGTCGCGACCCGCAGCGTGAAGGCGCGGCCGTCGTCGGACCAGGCGGCGCCGAGCGCCCGCGCGAGGTCGTCGCCGGCGACCAGCGTCCACGAGCCGTCGGTGCGGGCGTCGACGGCCGCGGCGCCTTGGGCGGCGGCCCACGCCGGCAGCGCGAAGGCGAGCGCGACGAGCGCGGCGCGGAGCGCTCGGGAGGGCAGGGATCGCGTCACCCGCGGAAGCTACCACGTGCCCCGCGGGATCTCGCGGCGGCCGGGAACGTGCTAGCTTGGGGCATCGACAAGGTCCACGGCAAGCTCTCCGGTCTCAAGACCAACCAGGTCAAACGCCTCGCCAACCTCTACCGCCGACGCGTGCCGCCCGAGCAGGCGGTCACGGCCGAGCTGGCGCGCGCGATGGGCGAGCTGGCGCTCGAGATCGGGCGCCCGGTCTCGGTGCTCATCGACCGCCGCGGGCGCCTGACGACCGTCGCCGCCGGCGACGCCGCCGACACCCCGCTGCCGCCCACCGCCGGCGAGGCCGAGTCCCGCCTGCGCGGCCTGCGCCTGGTGCACGTGCACCTCAAGCCCGGCGGCCTCTCGGGCCCCGACCTCACCGCGCTCTTCCTGCACCGCCTCGACATGATCGTGGCCGTCGACGTCGCGGCCAACGAACGCGGCGACGTGGTCCTGGCGGCGACGCACGTCGCGATGGTCGCGCCGCCCACCTCCGACGAGGAGGACTGGCTGATCGATCCCCCCGCCGACGTCCGCACCGTCGAGCGCGACGACGCCCTGCAGCGCATCGCCGCCCTCGAGGAGGAGCTGTCGCGCTCCTGGCAGGCGCGCGAGGTCCGGCGCGGCTCCGAGGAGCGCGCCGTGGTCGTCGGGGTCGACACCGGCGAGGGCGAGATCGAGACCAACGCCCGCGTCGACGAGCTCGAGGAGCTCGTGCGCAGCGCCGGCGGCACCGTGGCGGCGCGCAGCCTGCAGCGGCGCGGCTCGGTGGACGCCAAGACGCTCGTCGGCCGCGGCAAGCTCGAGGAGCTGGTCTCGCTCGCGTACCACGAGAACGCCGACCTGCTCGTGTTCGACCGCGAGCTCACCCCGGCCCAGACCCGCGAGCTCGACGGCGCCACCAACCTCAAGGTGCTCGACCGCACCCAGGTGATCCTCGACATCTTCGCGCAGAACGCCAAGGGGCGCGAGGCGCAGGTCCAGGTCGAGTTGGCCCAGCTGCAGTACCAGCTGCCGCGGCTCGCCGGCCGCGGCAAGGCGATGTCGCGGCTCGGTGGCGGCATCGGCACCCGCGGCCCCGGCGAGACCAAGCTCGAGGTCGACCGCCGGCGCATCCGCGCGCGCATCGCCCAGCTCGAGGAGGCGGTCGACGCGATCTCCAAACGCCGCGCCGAGACCCGCAAGGGGCGCACCGCGGGCGCCGTGCCCGTGATCGCGCTCGTGGGGTACACGAACGCCGGCAAGAGCACGCTGTTCAACGCGCTCGCCAAGAGCGACGTGCTGGCGCGCAACGCGCTGTTCGCGACGCTGCGCCCCACCACCCGCGAGGGCTGGCTCCCCGACCTGGGCGCGTGGGGGGCCAAGGTCATCTACACCGACACGGTCGGCTTCATCCGCGACCTCCCCGACGAGCTGGTCAACGCCTTCCGCGCCACGCTCGAGGAGCTCCACGACGCCGACCTGCTGCTGCACGTGGTCGACGCCGCCGCCCCCGGCGCGGCCGACCGGGTCGCCGCGGTCGACCGCATCCTCGACGACCTGAAGCTCGAGCGTCCGCGCCGCGTGGTGCTCAACAAGGCGGACGCCGCCGATCCGGTCGCGCTGCGCGACCTGGCGACCCGCTACGACGAGGCGCCCGCGGTCTCGGCGATCACCGGCCTCGGCCTGGACGACCTGAAGAGCGAGCTGGCGCGGTGGGTGGCACAGCCCTCGTCGGCGGACGACGCGGCGGGCCAGCACGCGACCGTGCTCGGCTGAGGCCGGGCGCCCCCGCCACGGTCGAACGCGCGGCGCCGCCGTACCATGGCGGCATGCACGGCGACCTCCGACGTTTCCTGAGCTTCCTGGAAGAGAAGGGCGAGCTCGTGCGCGTACGCGAACGCGTCTCGCACGACCTCGAGATCACCGCCCTCGCCGACCGCGCCGTCAAGGCGGGCGGCCCGGCGCTGCTGTTCGAGGACGTCGCGGGCAAGGATTTCCCGCTCGTCATCGGGCTCTACGGCACCCGCCAGCGGATGGCGTGGGCGCTGGGGCTCGAGGACCTCGACGACCTGGGCGCGCGCCTGCGCGAGCTGATCGACGTGCGCGTCGGCGGCGGGCTGATGGGGCTGGCGTCCAACCTCCCCAAGCTGCGCGAGCTGGCCTCGCTGCCGCCCAAGCGGGTGCGGCGCGCGCCCGTGCAGGAGGTCGTCTGGCGCGGCGACGAGGTCGACCTGAACCGCCTGCCGGTGCTCAAGTGCTGGCCCGACGACGGCGGCCCCTTCGTCACCCTGCCGTTGGTGATCACCAAGCACCCCGAGAGCGGTGAGGTGAACATCGGCATGTACCGCATGCAGGTGATGAGCAAGGACGTCACCGGCATGCACTGGCAGCGGCACAAGACCGGCGCCCGCCACCTCGAGGCCGCCAAGCGGCTCGGCCAACGGCTCGAGGTCGCGGTCGCGCTCGGCGGCGACCCGGCGCTCACCTACGCCGCCACCGCCCCCATCCCCCCCGTCCCCGGCATCAACGAGTACAGCCTCACCGGCTATCTGCGCGGCAAGGGCGTCGAGCTGATCAAGGGCGTCACCGTCGACCTCGAGGTGCCGGCGAACGCCGAGTTCGTGCTCGAGGGCTACGTCGACCCCGAGGAGGACTGGGTGGTCGAGGGCCCCTTCGGCGACCACACCGGCTTCTACACGCTCCAGGACCTGTACCCCGCCTTCCACGTCACCGCGATCACCATGCGCGCCGACCCGATCTACCCGGCGACGATCGTCGGTCGCCCGCCGATGGAGGACGCGTACCTGATCGAGGCCTCCGAGCGGCTCTTCCTGGTGCCGGCGCAGCTCATCCTGCCGGAGATCCGCGACTACGCGATGCCGCCTGCCGGCATCGCCCACAACCTGGTCAACGTGGTCATCACCAAGACCTACCCGGGCCAGGCGTACAAGGTCGGCAACGGCCTATTGGGCCTCGGCCAGATGATGTTCGCCAAGGTGGTCCTGGTGACCGACGCCGACGTGGCCGCCAACGACCACCCCGGCTTCTGGCGCACCGTGCTCGCGAACGCCGTCCCCGGCCGCGACCACCAGATCGCCAAGGGCCCCATCGACGTGCTCGACCACGCCAGCCGCGCCTGGAGCTACGGCACCAAGCTCGTGATCGACGGCACCGTCAAGCACGCCGAGGAGCTCGGCGGCGCCGACGCCGACGCCGCGCCGTGGACGCCGGGGCCCGAGCGCACGGCGGCGCAGCTGCCGGACCACGCCGAGGTCCTCGACCAACACCAGCCCGGCGGCGGCTTCTGGTTCATCACGACGCGCAAGAACCGCGCCGGCCAGGGGCGCCACCTGGGCGAGTGGGCGGCCAAGCAGAAGGCCGCCCACGGCGTGCGGTTGATCGCGGTGCTCGACGACGCCACCGACCCGCGCGACTTCGAGGACGCGATGTGGACGCTGCTCAACAACATCGATCCCGAGCGCGACCTGCAGGTCGTCGAGGGCCCCGGCGGGCCCGCCTGGCTGTTCGACGCCACGCCCAAGCTCGCCGCCGAGGGCTTCACCCGCGCGTGGCCCGACAAGATCACCCTGCCGGACGAGGTGGTGGAGCGCATGGCGCCGGTCGCCGAGCGGCACGGCTTCTAGGCCGCGACCGGTCGTCGCCCAGCGCTACGGCGATCACATCGGCGGCGCGATCTCCTGCCGCACCGCGTTGCGGCCCGACCGCTTCGCCATGTAGAGCGCCGCGTCCGCGCGCGCGACGAGGCTCTCCGGGTCGTCGCCCGTGCGGTGCGCCGCGACGCCGATGCTGACCGTCGTGCGGTGGGCGTCGCCGAGCGGCAGCTTGGTGATCTGCCGCCGCACCAGCTCCGCGACCTGCACCGCGTCGTCGAGCCCGGTCTCGGGCGCGAGCACCAGGAACTCCTCGCCCCCCCAGCGAACGACGGCGTCGCTCGCGCGCACCATGCCCACCAGCTCGGTCGCGAGGTCGGCGAGCACGCGATCGCCCGCTGCGTGCCCGTGCTCGTCGTTCAGCCGTTTGAAGTGGTCGATGTCGAGCATCAACACCGAGAAGGGGCGCGCGTAGCGGGCGGCGCGCTGCACCTCGCGCACGAGCCACAGGTCGGCCTGCCGCCGGTTCCCGAGGCCGGTGAGGGCGTCGGTGTGCGCCAGCGCGCGCATGCGCTCCGCGGTCCGCTCGAGGGTCGAGGCGCGCACGTGCAGGTCGGCGAAGAAGCGCAACCCGGCGATCAGCACGGCGTAGGCGACCAGCGCTTGCGCGAGCACGAACAGGTCGTCGCTCACGCCGCTGCGGGCCACCGCGACGTCGTGCGGCACGACCAGCACCGCGATCGCGGCGAGCAGCGCGATGGCGCCGCGCGTGGCCGCCCGCCCGGAGAAGGCGACGAACCCGAAGGCGAAGACCAGCGGCACCCAGTGGAGCGTCGCCTGCACGGCCGAACGCCCGAGCGCCGCCGACTCGGCGCCGTAGAGCGACCACGCGATCGAACCGACGACGGCGATCGAACCGGTCGCGAAGGTCCCGCGCTCCAACGGCGGCAGCGGCACGCGCCGCCACCCGACGATCAGCACGGCGACCCCCAGGGCGAGCGCCGTCGCGATCTGGATCCGTGCGACCGCCGGGTCGGGCGTGGTGCGCACGAGGTTGAGCGCGAAGGAGAAGAGGGCGCCCGCTGCGCCCATCGCCAGGAAGGCGCCGTACACGGAGCGCTTGCGGGCCTCCAGGTCCCTGCGGAGGACCGGGACCGTCGTGCCACCTTCCGTCGCGAAGGGATCTGGCTCCACGGCCCAGTATCGCACGGGCGCCGCGTCGGTCCTACGCCGACGGCGCGTCAGCGCCGGGGGAGCACCGCCGCGACCACGAACACCGCCGCCTGACCGAGGATGATCGCGCTGCCCGTCGGCACGTCCGCGAGGAAGGACGCGAGGACGCCCGCGACGGTGGTCGCCACGCCGATCGCCATCGCCCGCACGCTGGTGCCCGCGAGCGAACGCGAGCGCAGCCGCGCCGCCGCGGCCGGGATCACCAGGTAGGCCGCCATCAACACGATGCCCACGACGACCGCGCTCACCGACACCACGAGCGCCGCGGTCGCGAACAGCAGGTACTCGAGCGCGCGGGTGCGCACCCCGTCGGTGCGCGCCAGCTCGTCGTCGAAGGTGGCGTACGCGAGCCGCCCCCACGACAAACCGAGCGCGGCCAGGACCACGACCGTCGTGATCGCGATGGCCACCAACTCGGTCTGGCGCACCGCGAGGATGCTGCCGAAGAGCAGGTCGAGGACGTTGACGCCCAGGTCCGCATCCGGTGGGATGCGCGAGAAGAACAGGACCCCGAGCGCCACCGAGACCGCGAAGAAGACGCCGATCGCGGTGTCGCTCGACAGCTCGGTGCGGTCGCGGACGAAGGCGATCCCGAGCGCGGCGACGAGCGAGAACGGCACCGCCACCCACAGCGGGTCGCGCAGGAACCCGGCCTCGAGGAACCCGAAGGTCACGACCACGAAGGCGCCCAACCCCATGCCGCCGAAGGCGGCGTGCGCGAGGCCGTCGCCGAGGAACGACAGCCGCCGCTGCACCACGAAGGTGCCGAGCAACCCGCTCATCAGCGCCACGAGCACGCCCGCGAGCAGGGCGCGCTGCATGAAGGCGTAGCCGAGGGCCTCGCGCAGGTCGCCGATCATCAGAAGGCCACCGCGTGCTGGTGACCGACGTGGCCGAAGGCCTCCTTGAGGCACGGCTCGCAGAGCACGTCCTCGGGCAGCCCGAAGCCGTGGAGCTTGCGGTTGAGGACCAGCACGCGGCTCGCGTGGTACCGCGCGGCCGCCAGGTCGTGGGTCACCATCGCCACGGTGGCGCCGGTGCGCGCCTGGTAGCGCTCCAGGAGGTCGTACAGATCGTGCTCCGCCAGGAAGTCCACGCCGGTGGCAGGCTCGTCGAGCAGCACCAGGTCGGGCCGCCGCACGAGCGCCCGGGCGAGGTAGGCGCGCTGCAACTCGCCCCCCGAGAGGCGCGCGAGCCGGCGGTCGGCGAGGTGCTCGGCCCCGACGTCGACGAGCGCCGCCACGGCCCGCTCGCGCTCCGCGCGGCGGACCCGGAGCGGCCAACTGCGGCGCACGCCCGAGGCGACCAGCTCCACCGCGGTCGCCGGGAACGTGCGGTCGAAGGTCTTGAGCTGCGGCACGTAGCCGATGCGCTGCGGGGCCGCCCCGGCGTCGGCGCCGAAGACCGCCGCGTGCCCCTGGTCGGGTTTCACGAGGTCGAGGACCACCTTGACCAGGGTCGACTTGCCGGCGCCGTTCGGGCCGACGATCGCGAGGAAGTGGCCGGGGTCCAGGTCGAAGTCGACGCCGTCGAGCACCAGCGCGTCGCCGAAGCGGACGCTCACCCGGTGCACGTGCAGCGCCGGAACCGGCGGCTGCGTGCGGACGTCGCGGACGGCGGCCGTCGGGACCCCGTCGCTCACCGGAGGCCTTCGAGGAGCACGCGCGCGTTCCAGCGAAGCAGCTCCTGATACGTCGTCCGGTCGGCGGCGCCCCCCAGGGGGTCGAGCTCGAACAGGGCGACGCCGGCCTCGTCGGCGACCACCTGGGCCGGGCGCCGGTTCAGCTGCGTCTCGGAGAAGATCGCGCGGGCGCCGGAGTCGGCCACCAGCCGCAGCGCCATGGCGAGGTACGACGGGCTCGGTTCGCGACCCGGGAACGGCTCGATCTCGACGACGAGGTCGAGTCCGTAGCGAGCCGCGAAGTAGGGCCAAGCGTCGTGGAACGGCACGAACGCGGCGCCGGCGATCGGGGCGAGGTGTGCGGCGAGCTCCGCGTCGAGGGCCACCAGGTCGTCGGCGAGGGCCTCGGCGCGGGCACGGTACCCCTCGGCGTGGTCGGGATCGAGCGCCGCGAGCGCGGCCGCGAGCTCGGGCAGCGCGGCCACCACCGTGCGGGGATCGAGCCAGACGTGCGCGTTCCACGCGAGCACGGCCGCCCCGTCGTCGGGCGCGAGGTCCGGGAAGTCGCGCGCGAGCAGCTCCTGCACCGCCGGGAGCGCGAGCAGTTCGAGGCGCTCCGCGCCGCCCCCGGCAGCGTCGAGCAGGTCGCGCAGCCACAGATCGATGCCGCCGACCGTGATCGCCAGGTCCGCGCGCGCGAGGCGGGCGACGTCGCGCGGCGTCGGGTCGAAGACGTGCGGCGACGCGCCCACCGGGAGGATGCGAACGACGTCCGCGTCGTCGCCCGCCACCTGCCGCACGAGGTCGTACAGCGGGTGGATCGACACGACGACCGACGGTCGGGCGAAGCTCGCGGCGGTGCACGACGCGGCGAAGAGTACGGCTGCGAGGACGAGCGCGCGGCGCCGAGGGACGTTTCGAGAACTCGTTCTCATATCGAGGCAGCCTACACCCGCACCGCCGAGCCCCGCAAGCCCGGTCGCGGCCCGGACGGCGGGCGACCGACCACGAAGCGGCGGGCGCCCCATGCCGGGGCGCCCGCCGCGATCGATCGGCGCCGATCGGCGCCGGGGGTTACCTGCTGGGGTTGACCAGGAGCGTGGGGTCGAGCTGGCGCAGCGCCTTGGCGCTGATCCACACCTTCTGCGGCTTGCCGTCCACCCACAGGGTCTTCTTGACCAGGTTGGGCTTGAAGGTGCGCTTGTGCACGCCGACCTGCTTGAGGCCGACGCCGCCCTTCTTCTTGGGCGAGCCCTTGCGCTTGCTCGTGGTCTGGCTGACGGTCTTCTTGCCGGTGATCGCACAAACGCGCGGCATCGGGGATCCTCCTCGTGTGCCCATCGAAGGGCGCGCCCTCTCGGGCGGTCCGGAACTCCGGACGTGGTGCGGGCCGCGGGGCGGTCCCTGCTCGGTCTCGGCTCGCGCCGTTCGCCCCGGGGTGCGCCCGGGACTCCCTGCGAGTCAACCTTGGAAGTGTAGCACGAGCCGGGTGCGCGAGGGTAGCCGGCGGTTCAGCCCTCGGCGGCCGCGGCGTCGTCGTCGGCGACCCTCCGGCCCCCGGCCGCCGGACCGGGCAACCGCTCCGGCACCTGCTCGACCGCCCACGCGAGTTGGTACCAGAGCCCGCGCAGGAGCGTGACCTCGTCGGCCGTCGGCGCCGCGCGCCCGAGCAGGGTGCGGTACTTGCGCATCACCGCGGTCTCGCGCGCGGCGTCGGTGTAGCCGACGCGCCGCAGCAGGACGCGCAGCTGCTCGTACATCGCCTCGACCTGGGCGCGCTCGGGCGCGTCCTCGGGGGCGACGGCCACCCGCGGCGCGTCGGGCGCCGCTGGACCGGCGGCGCCGAGCCGATGCCACGCGTAGCCGAGCACGACCACCGTCTGCGCCAGGTTGATCGACGCCGCGGCCGCCGTCGGGACGGTCACGACCGCCTGGCAGCGGTCGAGGGCGTCGTTGTCGAGCCCGGACTCCTCGGGGCCGAAGACGAGCGCGCCGCGGCGGCCGACGAGCGCCGGCAGCACCGCCTCGGGATCGGCGGAGGCGTGCCCATGGTGGCGCCGCCGCCGCGCCGACGTCGCGACCGCCACGTCGCGATCGGCGAGCGCCTCGTCGAGGGTGGCGACCGTCACGGCCGCGTCGAGGACGGCCTCGGCGTGGGTCGCGAGCGCGTAGGCCTCCTTGTCCAGGGTGCAGCGCGGCGCCACGAGCCAGAGCGGCCCGAGCCCGAAGTTCGCGATCGCGCGCGCGGCCGCGCCGACGTTGGCCGCGTGCTTGGGCGCCACGAGCACGACGCGCGGGGCGTCGGCCCCGCGCGTCGCGGACGGTTCGGAACGAGCGTCGCTCAGAACGCGCTCAGGCCGGCGCGGCCTGCAGCGCCTTGAGGCGCTTCGCGAGCCGCGACTTGCGGCGCGCGGCGGTGTTCTTGTGCAGCGTCGAGCCCTTGGCGGCCTTGTCGACGAGGCTCTGCACGACCTTCTCGAACTTGGCGGCGTTCGCGGCGTCGCCGGACTCGCCGGCCGCGACGGCCTTCTTGGTGAAGGTGCGGATGGTCGACTTGCGGGCCTTGTTGGCCAGCCGGCGCTTCTCCGACTGCTTGTGGTACTTCATCGCCGATGCGTTGCGCGCCATCGTGGGTGCTCCTTGGGGCCTCGTGAGGCCAGTACGTCGTCTGCGGCGGGGCCGCGCGGGGGTGCGGCCGTGCCGCCTGCGTGCGTCGTCGTCCGACCGGCGAAGCCGCTCGGTCTCCGTAACCGGGAGAGTGTAGCACACCGCCACTGCACCCTCAAGGCACGGGCAACGACGGTCGGCGCTACGATGGGGCCATGGAACGCCACACGCTCGCCGCCTCCGTGCACGCCAGCGCGCACCTGACCGGGGAGTTCGTCCTCCGTTCCGGGGCCATCAGCCACGAGTACTTCGACAAGTACCGCTTCGAGGCGTCCCCCCAGCTCCTCCGGGCGATCGCCGAGCACCTGGTGCCGATGGTGCCCGAGGGGACCGAGGTCCTGGCGGGCCTCGAGCTCGGGGGCGTGCCGCTCGCGGTGATGCTGTCGCAACTCACCGGCCTCCCCACCGCCTTCGTGCGCAAGACGGCCAAGGCGTACGGAACGCGACGCCTCGCCGAGGGGACCGAGATCGACGGCCGCCGCGTGCTGGTCATCGAGGACGTGGTGACGTCGGGCGGTCAGGTCGTGCAGTCGACCGCCGATCTGCGCGCCGCCGGCGCCGAGGTCGACCACGCGCTGTGCGTGATCGACCGGCAGGCCGGCGGCGCCGACGCGCTCGCCGCCGCGGGCGTGGCGCTGCGGGCGCTCTTCACGATGGAGGAGCTGAAGGCCGAAGCGGGCTGACCGCGGCGCGCCTTCAACCCCCGCGGGGTCGCCAACGACCGAACCCACCCTCGCTGTGGAGGGTCTGCCCCGTGATCCAGGCCGCCTCCTCCGTGGCGAGCCAAGTCACGAGGCGCGCCGCGTCGTCGGGCGTGCCCAAGCGACCGAACGGGGACCTCGACGCCACGGACCGACGCGCGTCCTCGTCGAGGTAGCTCGTGTCGACGGGACCCGGGTTGACGGCGTTGACTCGGATGCCGCGGTCCGCCAGCTGGTCCGCGATCGTCAGCGTGACGCCGGCGATGGCTGCCTTCGCCGCCGCGTAGGCGACCTCGCCCGGCATCGGGCCGAGCCCCTGGCCGGAGGTCACGAAGACGATCGACCCGTCCCGACCGTCGAACCGCTGCGCGAACGCCTGGGCGAGGAGGATCGACGCCCGCGCGTCGACGGCCCAGTGCCGATCGAGGTCGGCGGCGGTCAGGTCGCCGAGCGCGCCGTCGGAGCCCGAGAGCGCTTGGTTGCACACCAAGGCATCGACCCGGCCGAACGCGGCGGTCGCGGCCGCGATCGTGCGCTCCGGAGCGTCCGGGTCGCCGAGGTCGGCCTCGAGGTCGGCGACGCGGGCGTCGCCGACGAGCCGACCGCGCACGCCGGCGAGCACCGCGTCGACGTCGTCGCCGCCCCACGGCTGGGCCCGGTCGTGCGGCGCGAAGTGATGGCAGAACACGCTCGCGCCGTACGCGGCCATCGTGCAGGCGACGGCGTACCCGATCCCCGCTCGGCGGCTCACCCCGGTCACCACGACGGACTTGCCGCGCAGCGGGAGCGGATCGCGCGCCAGGCCGTTCCTACGCTCGTGGTCCATGCCGACGATTCGACCACGCGGAGCCCGGGCGAACGTCCGGTCAGTGCCCGACGGCGCCTGGGATCGCGAGGCCCGCGACCCCGCCGGGCGTGATGGACACGGGAAGGCGCCGCTCGACCTCGAAGGCGTCGACGTGGACCTCGACGACCTCGGCATGCAGCGGATCGGCGACGTACACGTGGTCGCCCAGCACGGTCATGGTCGGGCGCGGGGCGTCGGCCGTGAGCGCGTCGACGACGGCGACCGAGCGCAGCACCACGCCGCTCGCGGGGTCGAGCGCATGGAGCAGGCCGTCGGCCGTGAGCACGACGAGCACCTCGCCCCCCTCCGCGAAGCGCATCGCCAGCGGCGCCGCCGGCAGCGCGACCGGCGTGAGCGAACGCGCCATCGGATCGATCAGGGCGACCCCTCGCCCGAAGTCCCCGACCAGCACGCCCGCGCCCTCGTCGCCGACGAGCGTCTCGACGCGCACACCCTCGGGGCTGCCGGCCGGGTATTCGAGCTCGTGCGCGGCGAAGCTGCCGCCGGGACGCGCCTCGACCAGAAGGACGCCGTCGCTGCAGCCGAAGGCGACGCCAGACGCCCAGGGCGCCTGGCCCCGCAGCTCCGGGCAGCCCTCGAAGGTGGCGAGGCTCGTGCCCGAGCGATCGACGACGTCGACGAGGCCGGCGGCCTCGAATCCGACGTACGCGTGGCCGCCCTGCACGGCGACGGCGCCGGCACCGGGCCCGCGCCCCTCCAAGGCCACGTAGTCGAGGCTCACGCCCAGCAGGCGCCGGTCGAACCACGCGACGCTCCCGTCGCCCTCGTTGAAGAAGGCGAGGTCGTTCCCCATGGCGAACGCGTGGGTCGGCCGCTGCCCGACGTTGAGGGTCTGGAGGACGTACGGAAGGCCCTCGACGAGGTCGGCGTGGTCACCGTGGTCGATCTCGGTCAGGCCGGAGTGGACGAACGTGACGCGGTGGTCGGCGCCGTGGACGACGACGGCCAACTGCCCGTCGGGCAAGGCATGGACGGTCCCCGGGCCAGGCGTCCCGAAGCGCGCGAGTTCCGCACCGCTCGCGAGGTCGAGGACCAGCAGGGTCGCGCCATCCGCCTCGGCGACGAGCAGCCGGGTCCCTGCGACGCCCTCCGCATGCCCGTGGCCGTCGTGGTCCTCGTCGTGGTCTCGCGTGGTCCTCGTGCTCGTCGTGGTCGTCGTGATGGTCCTCGCCATGGTCGTGGTCGTCGGCGTGTCGTCGGCGGTCGTCGGCGTGGTCGTCGGCGTGCTCGGTTCCATGGGTTTCGGACGGTGGGCTCGCGGGGTCGGCCTGGGCGACGGCGGCGGTGAGGCCCGCGAAGAGCGCGAGGGCGAGGAGGAGGGCGAGGGACCGGCGAAGATGGCGCATGGAGGCTCCTGGGGGTGGGGCGAGGGTGCGATGCTGATAATCGCATCTCATTCTCAAAGACGGACGTCAGCCTACACCACCCCGTCCTCCGCCCGTCAAGACCACCGACCGCCCGCCCCGGGGCGCTATGCTCGGTCATGGCCAGCGACACCGTGTTCCTCAAGATCGTCAAAGGCGAGATCCCGGCCGACGTCGTCTACCGCGACGAGCTCGTCACCGCCTTCCGCGACCGGGACCCGAAGGCGCCCGTCCACGTGCTCATCGTTCCGAACCACGTGATCGCGACCGCCGCCGACGTCACCGAAGCGGACGAGGCGGCGCTCGGCCGGTTGTTCCTGGCGGCGCGCGCCGTCGCGGAGCAGGAGGGCATCGCCGAGGATGGCTACCGCCTGATCGTGAACTGCCGGGGCCACGGCGGCCAGGAGGTCGACCACCTGCACCTGCACCTGCTGGGCGGCGAACCGCTCGGCCCGATGCGTTCGCGTCCCGACTGAGCGAGGCCCCCGTACCGATCCCGGCTCCGACCGAACGGTCGAGAACGGGTTCTCGACCGCGGGGCGTGCGCGCGGACCCGGGTGGTACGCTCGCGGCACGATGCGTCAGACCGTCCAACGCCGCGCCATCCTCCAAGCGCTCGACGAAGCCACCGGCCCGCTCACGCCGAGCGAGGTGCTGGAGCGAGCCGCGCACCACCACAACGCGCTGGGGCTCGCGACCGTGTACCGCAACCTCAACGCCCTCGAGGCCCACGGCGAGGTCGTCGCGGTGCACCTCCCCAACGAGTCGACCCGCTACGAACGGGCCGGCCGCGGCCACCACCACCACTTCCGCTGCGAGGCGTGCGGTCGGGTGTTCGAGCTGCACGCCACGTGCCCGGTCGCGGTGCTGGAGGGCGTGACCCTCCCGGGCGGCTTCGAGGTGCGCGATCACGCCCTCACCCTGTACGGCCTGTGCCCCGACTGCCGGCAGGCGGCGTGACCCCACCCACCCTCCCGCGCGTGGGTCGCGCGGCGCTCGCGCTCCTCCTGGCCGCGCTCCTCGCCACGGCGCTCGCTCAGCCCGCCGACGTGGAGTTCGGCTACGTCGAGGGGCGCATCGTCGACCTGGTCGATCGCGACGCCCCGCCCGACGGCGCCCTGGTACAGCTGCCCGATGGCCGCGTGGTCGCCGCCGACTTGCCATACCCCGATCCCGACGGCGCCTTCGAGGTCCCCGCGTACCGCGCGGGCGAGCGCGTCGAGCTCTACTTCGCCCCCGGGCCCGACGGGGGGCGCCAGTACGTGGTGAGCGATTGGGTCCGACGCCCCGCGTTGGGGTGGCTGCTCGGCCTGTTCACGATCGCCGCGTTCCTCGTCGCCGGCCTCAAGGGGCTGCGGGCCGTCGTCGCGACCGGCGCGAGCCTCGCGATCGTCGTGACCTTCATCGTGCCGCGGATCCTCGGCGGCTGGGACCCGGTGCTCGTCTCGCTCCTGGGCGTGGGCGGCATCCTGCTGATGGCGATCTACTTCGTGCACGGCGTCAGCTGGAGCACGACCGCGGCGCTCGTCGGCACCTTCGCGGCGGTCGCCGTGACGATGGCGCTGGGCATCGGCTTCAGCGACGGGGCGCGGCTCACCGGTCTGGGGACCGAGGACGCGATGTTCCTGCTCGCCGCCGCCCCCCAGGTGGCGCTGCGCGGGTTGCTGCTCGCGGGCCTGCTGATCGGCGCGCTCGGCGCCCTGACCGACATCACCATCGTCCAGGCGAGCGTGGTCCGCGAGCTGGCGCACACCGACCCGTCGCTCGGCCTGCGCGAGCTGTACCGACGCGGCATGAACGTCGGGCGCGACCACGTGGGCTCGCTCGTGAACACGCTCGTCCTCGCGTACACCGGCTCCGGGCTGTCGCTGCTCATCCTGCTCAACGTCAACGACGTCTCGCTCGCCCGAGCGCTGAACCTCGAGCTGGTCGCCAGCGAGGTCGTGCACACCCTGGTCGGCTCGGTCGGCCTGATCCTCGCCGTCCCCAT
>JAABSI010000198.1 GCA_011390455.1 Trueperaceae bacterium | reverse complement strand
AACGTCGCACCCACCCGTTCGAACCTGCTGCAGCGGCGCGACCAGCTCAAGCTGGCGATCCGCGGCGCCGACCTGCTCAAGCGCAAGCGCGACGCGTTGATCGGCGAGTTCTTCAAGCTGGTGAAGTCGGCGCTGGAGGCGCGGCGCGAGCTGACGAAGGTGAGCCAGGAGGCGTACCTCTCGCTGTTCCTGGCGAACGCCTGGGACGGCCCCGAGGCGGTCAAGAGCCTCTCGCTCGCCGAGTCCGGCGCGCTCGAGGTGGAGATCACCGTGCAGAACCTGTTCGGCGTCAAGGTGCCGCAGGTCGAGCCGCCGACCTTCGAGACCGGTGAGCTGCCGTTCTCGCCGGTCGAGGCGGGCGCCCGCACGCTCGACGCCGCCGCGCAGTTCCGCGCCCTCACCGAGGCGCTCATCAAGGTGGCCGCCACCGAGACGCGCCTGCGGCGCATCGGCGAGGAGATCAAGAAGACCAGCCGACGCGTCAACGCGCTCGAGCAGCTGGTGATCCCCAACATCGGGCGCCAGATCAAGGACATCCGCAGCGTGCTCGACCAGCGTGCGCTCGAGGAGGTCACCGTGCTCAAGCGGATCAAGTCCAAGCTCGAGGCGCGCGATGCCGAAGAGCGAGCGGCGGAGGAGCGCGCGGCCTAAGCCACCGCTGCACCGCACGTTCGGCCGCGCGGCCGGGCCCTTCGGGGTCCGGCCGCGCGCTCGTTCCGGCGTGGCCGTGCAGCCGAACGGAGCGCGCTCGCCCCCTCCGGTACCATGCCGGCATGAGCCCGCTTCTCCGTTCTCGCTCCGCCCGCCCGCGCTCGGTCGCGGGCCTGCTCGCCGTCCTGGTCGCGTTCACGATCGCCGCGTGCGCTCCGGGCGCCGACGTGGCGCCGGAGGTCGCGGAGCTGCGCCCGTTCCAGCTCGCGCCGCTCGGCGCCGGGCCGCGGTACCTGGTGGCCGTGTACGACGTCGAGACCGACCCTACGCGCGTCGACGTCAGCTTGTTGCCGGCCCGCGAGCGCGACGCGCGCCTGTTCACCGACCTCGGCACCGGGATCGGCGACGTCGTCACCCGGGAGTTGTTCGAGCTCGACCGCTTCGACCTCGTCGAGCGGCGCAACCTGGCCGCCATCTTGGCGGAACAGGACCTGGGGCAGAGCGACCGCTTCGACTCCGCGACGGCCGCGAACGTCGGTCGGCTCGTGGGCGCGGACCTGATCCTCGTGGGCGCGGTGACGGAACTGTCGATCGATCGCTCGAGCGCCGTGGTCCCCGGCTTCCTCGGTGGCGCCACCGTGACGACGGTGGTGGTGGAGGTCGAACTGCGCTTCGTCGACGTCGCCACCGGCCGCATCCTGGGGCTCGGCACCGGTCGGGGCGTGGCGCGCGACGCGGAGGTGAGCGTCGACGCCATGCAGCAGGCGCTGAGGCTCCTGCGCGTAGGCACCGTGCGCCAGTCGATCGTCGCGACGTCGCTCCGCAACGCGATCCGCGAAGCGGTGGAGGCCGCGGCCGAGCGCCTTCCGCCCAAGGGGGGCTGAGCGCCCCAACGAACGCGGTGGCCGTCGCTCGCGCGTGGCGCGCAGGCGGCGCCTTCCGTTGTGTACTGTACGTTTACACATATGGGGTACGTGCACGACGCGGCTTACGTGAAGGGACGGTGCCTTTACAGCGGTCGCTCGACCTGGGTATGTTGGAGCGACGCCCGCATAAACGTTCTTATCCGGGCAATTCGTACCACGCTCTCAACGAAAGGTGGACCCATGCGCAAGACCCTACAGGTACTGCTCGTTCTCATCGTGGCCCTCGCCAGTACGGCCTTGGCTCAAGGCCGGCTCGCCGAGATCCAAGAGCGCGGCGCGCTCCGCTGTGGCGTCAACGCCACCCTCCCCGGCTTCGGCGTGGTCGACGCCGACGGCAACTTCTCCGGCTTCGACGTCGACTTCTGCAAGGCGATCGCCGCCGCCGTCCTCGGCGATGCCGAGGCCGTCGAGTACCGGCCGCTGACCGCCGGCGAGCGCTTCACCGCCGTCCAGTCGGGCGAGGTCGACGTCCTCATCCGCAACACGACGTGGACCAGCAGCCGCGACACCACCGTGGGCCTCAACTTCGCGCCCACGACCTTCTACGACGG
>JAABSI010000197.1 GCA_011390455.1 Trueperaceae bacterium | reverse complement strand
CACCCGGCTGCGCGCCGTCCTCGACGGCCTGGCGCGGCGCCTGGGCGGCGACCCGCTGGACATCGGCCTCGTCGCCGACTACCTGCGCCGCAAGGAGCAGGAGACGGCCCGCCTGCGCCTGATCGCGCGCGGCACCTTCTACGGGGTCCCGCGCGAGGCGCTCGTCAAGGAGCTCGGCGATGCATAAGGTGCTCGTGATCACCGACGCCGAGACCGCGATCGGCTTCCGCCTCGCGGGCGTCGAGACGCTCGAAACCTCCCGCGAGGGCGCGCTCGGCGACCTCGAGGGCGCGATCCTCAGCGACGACTACGGCCTCGTCGTGGTCGATGAGGCCTTGGTGGCCGATCCCGTCCGCGCGATGGAGCGCATCATGCGCGGTCGCGACCTGCCCGTGCTGCTGCCCATGCCGGGGCTCTCGGCCGCGTTCGACCACGACGCGGACGCCACGGCGTACATGAAGGACCTGGTTCGCAGCGCGATCGGGTTCGACATCAAGCTCGACTGACGGAGTCGTGGCGGAAGCGGGCCATGCGTCCGCGCTCGCAGTCTCGACACCGATCTCTGCAACGGAGGCTTCATGGCCATCGAAGGCAACATTCAACGCATCTCCGGCCCGGCCGTGATCGCCGAGGGCATGATGGGCGCCCGCATGTACGACATCGTGCGGGTCGGCGACGAGAACCTCGTCGGCGAGATCATCCGACTCGATGGCGACACGGCGTTCGTCCAGGTGTACGAAGACACCGCCGGTCTCAAGGTCGGCGAACCGGTCGCCTCGACCGGGCGGCCGCTCGCGGTCGAGCTCGGGCCCGGGATGCTCAACGGCATCTTCGACGGGATCCAGCGCCCGCTCGACAAGATCCAGGAGGCCTCGGGCACGTACATCGACCGCGGCATCACCGTGAACGCCCTCTCGCGCGAGGCCAAGTGGGCCTTCACGCCGACGGCCAAGGTCGGCGACGAGGTCGCGGGCGGACAGTCGATCGGCACGGTTCCGGAGTTCACCTTCGAGCACAAGATCCTGGTGCCGCCGGACGTGAAGGGCACGATCAAGACGATCGCCCCCGCCGGCGAGTACACGGTCGAGGACGTCGTCGCGACCCTCGAGGACGGCACCGAGCTGCGCATGATGCACTACTGGCCGGTCCGGCAACCGCGCCCCGTCGCCAAGAAGCTCGATCCGGTGACGCCGTTCCTCACCGGTATGCGCATCCTCGACGTGCTGTTCCCGCTCACGATGGGGGGCACCGCGGCGATCCCCGGGCCGTTCGGGTCGGGCAAGACGGTCACCCAGCAGTCGGTGGCCAAGTTCGGCTCCGCCGACATCGTCGTCTACGTCGGCTGCGGCGAGCGCGGGAACGAGATGACCGACGTGCTCATCGAGTTCCCCGAGCTCGAGGACCCCAAGACCGGCAACCCGCTCATGCAGCGCACGGTGCTGATCGCGAACACCTCGAACATGCCGGTGGCCGCCCGCGAAGCGTCCATCTACACGGGCATCACGCTCGCCGAGTACTTCCGCGACCAGGGCTACGGGGTCTCGCTGATGGCGGACTCGACGAGCCGCTGGGCCGAGGCGCTGCGCGAGATCAGCTCGCGCCTCGAGGAGATGCCGGCCGAGGAGGGCTACCCGCCCTACCTGGCCTCGCGCCTCGCGGCGTTCTACGAGCGCGGCGGTCGCGTGACCACGCTGGCCGGCGACGAGGGCGCGGTGTCGATCATCGGCGCCGTCAGCCCCGCGGGCGGCGACTTCTCGGAGCCCGTCACGCAGTCCACGCTGCGGATCACCGGCTGCTTCTGGGCGCTCGACGCGTCGTTGGCGCGCCGCCGCCACTTCCCGGCGATCAACTGGAACCGCTCCTACTCGCTCTTCACCGGCATCCTCGAGCCCTGGTACCGCGAGAACGTCGCGGAGGACTACCCCGAGCTGGTCAACCGCGCCGTGACGCTGCTGCAGCGCGAGAGCGACCTGCAGGAGGTCGTGCAGCTGGTCGGTCCCGACGCGCTGCAGGACCAGGAGCGCCTGATCATCGAGGTCGGCCGCGTGCTCCGTCAGGACTTCTTGCAGCAGAACGGCTTCGACCCGGTCGACGCCTCCTGCTCCATGAGCAAGGCGACGGGCATGCTGCGCATGATGCTCAAGCTCTACGACGTGGCCCAGACCGCGCTCCAGGGTGGCGCCACCGTCGACGACGTCCTGAAGGACCCCGTCATCGAGAAGATCAACCGCTCGCGCTACGTCGAAGAAGAGAAGTTCGACGCGTACCGCGACGACGTCCT
>JAABSI010000196.1 GCA_011390455.1 Trueperaceae bacterium | reverse complement strand
CAGCGGGATCGCCAGCGGCACCAGGAAGGGTTCGCCCTCGGGCTGGTGGCCCATCACCCCCTCCGACCGCGGGAAGACCAGGCGCAGGCCGATGATCCCGAGCACGATGCCGCCGGCGATCGTCACGGACTCGGACTGCAACCCCAAGAAGTCGAGGATCGCCTGGCCGACGAACAGGAACGTCATCAGGACCAGCAGCGCGAACACGAGCTCGCGGGCGATCACGAACCGCCGTCGCTTGGGGTCGACCCCCTTGAGCAGGTGGAGGACCAGCGGCGCGTTGCCGAACGGGTCCATCACGAACAGCAGCACGGTGGCGGCCGACCAGATGCTGGCGCCGAAGTCCATGGCGGTCCTACCTCCTCCGCGCCGCGGCCGCGGCCATCGCGACCGAGGTCAGGGGCTCGTCGGGCTCGGCGCGTAGCGCCGCACGCTCTCGCGGTCGATCGCGTACGGGCGACCGTCGGCGCCGAAGGGTGCGCGGAACTCGAACGCCCGCGCGGTCGGACCCGACGCCACGAGTTCGTCGTGTCGGGCGGCGGCCTCGGCCCACGTCGGCACGTGCCCCTCGTCGATCCACCAGGCCACGTGGCTCGGCGCGTCGACCTTCACGAACCAGTCGTGGCGCATGCGCAAGGAAGTCCCGTGGATGCCGCGGTACGAGAAGGCGAAGGCGGACTCGGCGTCGCGCCAGACCGACAGGGTCTTCGCGATCCGAGCGTCGACCTCCGGACCTGCGAAGGCGGACGGGACCACCAGGGCTCCGCCGTCCCAATCGGGACCGACCCGCCCCACGTAGCCCGGGCTCGCGGCCGCCGTCGCGAAGGTCTCGGCGATCCGGTCCTCGAAACCGCGGACGACTGGATCGCCCCAGGGAGCGCGCAGGAGGCCGAACGTCATCAGCGCCACGTGGGCCATGCAGAACCCCTTCCGGGCGCGAGCCCGTCGCGCACCGAGCCGGCTCGACCGGCCTGGTCATGGATGGTCGAAGGCTAGCACGGGTCGCTGGTGGCCCCGACCCACCCGCGCCGCCCTGACCGTCCCATGAACCGCCTGGCGTACACCGGCGGGTGAGGCCCGCGCGTGCGCGCGGCCGCCCCTGGAGGAACGATGCCCCACCGCCCCACCCGCTTCGCCCGCGCGCTCCCCTTGGTGCTCGCCCTCGCCGGCACGCTCGCCGTCGCCCACGCCCAGGACGACCTGGTCGAGCTGCGCTGGCTCGGCACCGCCGCGACCGGCGTCTTCGACGAGTCCGCCGCCGAAGTGGTCGCCCACGACCCCGCGAGCCAGCGCCTGTTCGTCGTGAACGCGCAGTCGGGCCAGATCGACGTGGTCGACATCGCCGACCCCACGGCGCCGCGCTTCCTTCCCACCGTGCAGGTGGGCGCCGAAGGCGAGGTCGCGAACAGCGTCGCCGTGCACGACGGTCTGGTGGCCGTCGCGGTCGAGGCCGCGGAGAAGACCGACCCGGGCCGGGTCGCCTTCTTCGACGTCGACGGCGCACCGCTCGCGAGCGTCGGGGTCGGCGCCCTCCCCGACATGCTCGCCTTCACGCCCGACGGCCGCCGCGTCGTCGTGGCCAACGAGGGCGAGCCCAACGACGACTACTCGGTCGACCCCGAGGGGAGCGTCAGCATCATCGACGTCGTGCGCACCGGCGCCGGCCTCGACCTGAGCGTCCGCACCGCGGACTTCCGCGCCTACGACGTCGGTGGATCGCGCCACGCGCTGCTGCCCGCCGGCGTGCGCGTCTTCGGTCCGGGCGCGAGCGTCGCCCAGGATCTCGAGCCCGAGTACGTGGCCATCTCGGCCGACGCCCGCACCGCCTGGGTGGTGCTGCAGGAGAACAACGCGCTGGCCATCGTCGACCTCGAGACGGCGCGCGTGGTCGCCATCCGCGCCCTCGGCTTCAAGGACCACCGCGTCGCCGGAGCCGGCCTCGATGCCAGCGACCGCGACGGCGCCATCGCGATCCGCCCCTGGCCCGTCTACGGCATGTACCTGCCCGACGGCATCGCGGTCCTCGAGTGGCAGGGCGCCGCGTACGTCTTGAGCGCCAACGAGGGCGACGCCCGCGACTACGACACCTACTCCGAAGAGGCCCGCGTCAAGGACCTGGTGCTCGACCCGACCGCCTTCCCCAACGCCGAAGCGCTGCAGGCCGACGAGCGCCTCGGTCGCCTCACCGTCACCACCACGCTCGGCGACGCCGACGGCGACGGCCGCTTCGAGGCGCTCTATGCGTTCGGGACCCGCTCGTTCTCGGTCTGGACCGCCCGCGGCGACCTGCTCTTCGACTCGGGCGACCAGTTCGAACGGATCACCGCCGCGCGCTACCCCGCGTACTTCAACGCGAACAACGACGAGAACGGCCCCGACACCTTCGAGTCGCGCTCCGACAACAAGGGCCCCGAGCCCGAGGGCGTGACCGTCGGCTTCGTCGACGGCGTCCCGTACGCCTTCGTCGTCATCGAGCGCATGGGCGGCGTCATGG
>JAABSI010000195.1 GCA_011390455.1 Trueperaceae bacterium | reverse complement strand
CTCCCCGGCTCGCGCGTCCGCCACGTCGAGGACTTCGCCGAGGGGGAGGGGGGCGAGGTCGGCACCGTCAAGCAGGCCGCCCTCGAGCTCATGGGCCAGCCGTTCGCCGCCATGGACGGCGGCCCCGGGCATGCCTTCGGCTTCGACGAGGGGCTCTCGCTGCAGGTGATGTGCGCCGACCAGGCCGAGGTCGACCGCGTCGCGACCGCGCTCGCGACCGACGGCGGCGAGGAGGGCCCGTGCGGCTGGCTGCGCGACCGCTTCGGGGTGTGGTGGCAGGTGGTGCCCGAGGCGGTCGGCACGTGGATGGCGTCGGACGACGAGGCCGCCCGGGACCGCGTGTTCCATGCGCTGCTGCCGATGCGGCGACTCGACCTGGCCGCGCTCGAGCGCGCCTTCCGAGCGGCGGACCCATAGCGGCGGTTCGCACGCTCGAGGCCCTCGAGCTGCTCGGGCGCGATGCCGGCCTCACGCTAGATCGCGACGACGGACCCGTCTTGCCGACGACGCATGCGTCGATGTCGAGCCGGTGACCCGTCGGGCCGGTGACCCGGCGGGTGGCCCGAACCTCACGGCCCGCGGTGCCACACGGGTGCGTGGTCATGCGCGAACTGCTGGAACGTGATCGGTTGGCGCCCGAGGAGCGCTCGGGTGGTGTCGCTGCGGCGCGCGGCGAGGCCGAGCCGGGCGACGGTGTAGAGCGCGGTCATGACGGTGGCGAAGCCTGCCGGATGGCCGGCGCGCCGCGTCGCGAGCCAGAACCCGACCGCGGAGGCACGGTCGTAGCGGATGGCGCGACCGAGCTCGTCGCTGAGGATGCGGGCGACCTCGGCGTAGTCGAGCGCCTCGCTGCCGGTGAGCTCGTACGCCTGGCGCTCGTGGCCCGGTTCCGTGAGGGTCTTGGCGGCGACCGCGGCGACGTCGCGCGCGTCGACGAACGCGGTGCGCCCGCGCCCGGCGGGCACGGAGACGCGGTCCCGGAGGCGGATCTCGTCGCGATGCACGCCGCTCAGGTTCTGCATGAAGAACGACGGCCGCAGGAAGGTCCAGGCGACCCCGCTCTCGCGGACGAGCCGTTCGATCCGATGGTGCGGCACGACGGCGTTGCGCTCGACGCCTTGCAGGGAGAGGAACGCGATCCGCTCGATGCCGGCGTCGCGCGCGGCGTCGATGGTGGGGGCGAACGCCCTGGCGTCGGCCATCTGCGGCGGGCGCATCAGGAAGAGCGCGCGGGCGCCGCGGAGGGCTTCGGCGTGGGTGGCGGGCCGGTCGAAGGCGAACTCGATGGTGGCGACGCCCGGTCCGAGCCGCGTCCGGGCGGCCTCCGGGTCCGTCGCGGCGGCGCGGACCGGCTGCCCCGCCGCGTGCAGCAGGCGTACGAGCTCGCTGCCGACGGTGCCGGTGGCGCCGGTGACGACGATGGCGCCCGTCATCGGGCGGGCGCGGAGATGACCGGGCTGGCGCGCACGTGCGTGGGGTCGTCGAGCTGCTCGAGCATGAAGCGCGCCATGTCGGCGCGCGCGATGCGCGGCCCGGTGTTCACGCCGACGTGGCCGACGCGCACGCTCCCGGTGGCCGGGCCGTCGGTGAGCATGGGTACCCGGACGACCGTCCAGGCGAGGTCGCTCGCGCGCACCGCGGCCACGGTGCGGGTCATGTCCTCGAGGACGTGGCGGGCCGCGAGCTTGAGGACGAACGAGATGAGGTGGTTGACGAGCTTGGGCTCGTCGCCCTCGCCGCCCACGCCGGCGCCCGCGGATATGACGATGCGCCGCACCCCGTGCGCTCGCATGGCGTCGAGAACGTGGGCGGTGCCGCGGCTCACCTGGTAGTCGGGCGTGTTCTGGGTGGGACCGAGGGCGCTGAGCACGGCGGTCGTGCCCTCGATCGTCGCCGCGACGGCGGCGGGGTCGAGGACGTCACCCTGCACCACACGCAGGCGCTCGTGGTGCATGTCGAGTTTGCCGGGGGTGCGGGCGAGGACGGCGACGCGGTGCCCGGCGGCGAGCGCCCGTTCGACGAGGTGGCGGCCGGTCTTGCCGGTGCCGCCGAAGATGGCGACGGCGTGGTCGGTAGGGGGCGGGGTAGGTGCGGCGTGCTGTGGGGTCACGGTTCCTCCATGGTGTGTGATGGTCTCAAAGATCGAAGTTTGGGTGCGAGCGAAGCGCGGCGCTCGGTCAACGGGCCGCCTCGTGGGTCGCGAGCGCCGCGACGACCTCGAGGGCGTCGCGTTCGAAGCGCTCGCGCAGTTCGAGGGGCAGCGGCGCGAGGAGCTCGTCGAAGGCCGCCGTGGCCCGCTGGTGGATGCCCTGCACCAGCGCCGCGCCGTCCGGCGCGAGCGCGACGCGCTTCTGCCGGCGGTCGTGCGGGTCTTCCACGCGGGTCAGGAGGTCGCGCTGGACGAGGCGTTCGACGAGGTGGCTGGTGGCCGCGAGTGAGAGGTCGAGGTGGTCGGCGATCGCGCTGACGGACTGGCCGCCTTCGGCGGCGAGGAAGTGGAGCGTGCCCATCTGCGGCATCGACAGCTGCAGCTCGCGCAGCAGGCCGTGCATGTCGCG
>JAABSI010000194.1 GCA_011390455.1 Trueperaceae bacterium | reverse complement strand
GGCGGCAGCACGTTCACGCACGCCGCGAGGCGCGCGTCGACGAGCTCCGCCGCGAGCGCCTCGGCGGTGGCGGCGTCGGGGAACGTGAGGTAGGCGGCGACGACGGCTTGGGGGGCGAGGTCGGTCATGCCCGACGATACGTGAGGCGGGCGCCGGGTCGGCGGCCGCGCCGCCGTGCCCGCCGGCGTGCGGCGCTCATCCCCCTTTGACCCGCGACCAGAGCGTGCCGCAGAAGCTGCCCGTGCCGGCCTCGGGCACGCCGCCCCAAAGGGCGTCGATCGTGTTCTGGATGATGACGGTGGTCCAGGTCGGGTCGCCCGAGGGGATGTTCGAGAGCGCGGTGTGGACCTGACCACAGACCAGGTTGAAGACGCACTCGGCGAGCTCGTCGCCCACGCCGGTGACGCCCTGGAGCGGCTGCGAGATCGCCATCCCGAGGCACTGCCCCATCGAGGCGTACTGGTTGACCACGGTGCGCAATTGCAGGACGACGTTCGTCTGCTCGGCGTAGCCGGCGAGCGCCTGACCCCAGCCGCGGTCGCCCATCGCCACCGTCGCGCCGGTCGTGGGGTCGATCCGCCACCAACCGACGCCCCCGGCCGTGCCCACCGGCACGACGACGACGAAGCCCGCCGCGAGGTCGGTCGCCACCCGCGCCGCGAGGTCGGCGGACCCGACGTCGAGGGCGACGCCGCCCGCCGCGTCGCTCAGCGCCACCCAACCGGTGGGCGCATCGCGGAAGGCGTCGGCGAGCGCGCCGCTGCCGCCGGCGAGCAGCGCTTCGAGCACCGCGTCGCGGGCGCCGGCCCGCACCCGGGCCGCGAAGCCGACCTCGCCCGCGCCCGGCGAGGCGATCAGGTCGAAGCCCTGGTCGGTGGTGAGATCGGCCCGCACGCGGGTGTGGTGGGCGGCGACGAACAGCGCGGTTTGCGGTGGTTCGCCGCGCCCCCGCTCGAACGCGAGCCGCTCGAGCGGCGTCCGCAGGTTGCCGAGCGCCACGAGGCGCTCGTTGACCGCCGCCATCGGCAGTCCGGTGCCCTCCTCGTAGAGCTCGCTCCATGCCCCGCGCTCCGCGAGCAGGCGGGCGATCGCGCGCGCCTCGAGCAGCGCGTCGTCCGGCGCCGCCGGCAGCAGCGCCAGCTCGGTCTGCCCGCCGAGCGCGAGCGCGCGCGCCAAGCGGACGTCGGCATCCGGCGCCTCGTCCGCCGCGGCGCCCGCGGCACGCTCGGCCGCACCCAAGCGGTCGAACACCGCGCGCCGCTCCACCACCACGCCCACGCCGGGGGTGCGCACCTCGAAGGTCCACCAGAGCGCGGTGAAGCCGTCGGCCTCGCCGCCGCCGCCGCCGAAGCCGAGGCCGCCGCCGAAACCGCCGCCGAAGCCACCCAACGCACCGCCGCCGGAGCCCCCCGACAGCGAGTCCTGGACGACGCCTGCGTCCGTCACCGCGCGGCCGCGCACCTCTTCGGTTCCGACCCGCAGCACCGGCTGCCAAGCGCCGCGCTCGAGCAGCGCCTCGTGGAGCGCATCGGCGGGTGCGGGCGTCGCGAAGGGGTCGAGGTCGTCGTCGCCGTCCGAGGCGACCATCAGCGCCACCGGCACCCCGAGGAGGTCGGCGGGGAGCAGCTCGTGGTCGAGGAGCACGTGCTCGAGGAGAACGCCGTCCTCGACGACCTCCGCGATCGCGCCGATGCGCACGACGTGCAGCCGGTCGCCGCAGCTCAGGTCGTGGCAGGCGCCCTCGAGCGCGGCGAGTTGCGCCACCGCGGTCGGGGCGACCAAGCCGGCCGCGTCCGCCAGCCGATCCCCGGGGGCCGCGTCGGGGAGGGTGGGGTCGAGGTCGAAGCCGCTGCCGTCCGGCGCGCGGAGCACGACCCACCAATGATCCGCGACGAGGTCGGCCACCGCGACGGACGGCCGGTCGCCGAGGAGCGCCATCAGCGCGGCGGCGGCGTCCGTGGCGCGCGCCTCGAGCTCGGCACGGCGGGCCGTCGCGGCGGCCGCCAACCGCTCGAACTCGGCGGCGACGGCTGCGCCGTCGACTCCGAGCTCTGCCTCGGCGCGCACCCCCAGCGCGTCGAGGTCGGCGGGCGTCGGCCCGGCGGCCGCGGGGGGCCGAACCGCGGCCGCGATGCGCGCCGCGACCTCGGGCTCCACCCGCGCGTGCGCCAGCGCGCTCTCGTGACCGGCCGCTGCGAGCAGCGCGCGCAGCAGGAGCGCCCGATCGAGGGCGTTGCCACCGCCGTCGAGCAGCGTGCCCGCCGCCCCCTTGAGGGCGCCCCGGTACGCGACGAGCCCGACCCGGTCGCGCACCCAGGCGAAGAGCGCCTCAGGCTCGCTGCCGACCTCGGCGACGACGGCCGCCGGGTCGAAGGAGGTGCGCGGCACCTCCGCGGCCGCGGCCTCGAGCCGCTCGAACAGCACGTCCGACCCCTGCGCGGCGGCGCCCGCAGTCGCCGACACGACGATCCAGACCACGACGAACGCCGACCACCTACGGAACCCCTGCATGACGCCTCCCGGCGACCGCCAGCATCGGCCCCCCGGACCGCCCGATCGCGCGGAGGGAGTCTACGGCGCCGCCGGCACG
>JAABSI010000193.1 GCA_011390455.1 Trueperaceae bacterium | reverse complement strand
TGCAGAGGTGAGACGTTCACGCACACCTGGATGCGCTCGTGCGTGGTCCGTTGCCAGATCCGCACCTGCCGGCAGGCCTGGTTGAGCGCCCACGTGCCGAGCTGGACGATCTGCCCGCTCTGCTCGGCGAGCGGTACGAACTCGGTGGGCGACACGTGGCCCCACGTGGGGTGCGACCAGCGGAGCAGCGCCTCGAACTTCCGCGCCTCCCCGGTGTTCAGGTCGTGCAGCGGCTGATAGACGAGCGACAACTGGTCGCTCTGGAGCGCCGACCGCAGGTCGTGCTCGAGCGCGCGCTGCCGCTCCAGCTGCGCGTCCGTCTCGCCACGGTACTGCTGGACGCCGTTCTTCCCGGAGCGCTTGACGCGGTACATGGCGCTGTCGGCGTGGCGCAGCAATCCCTCCGGATCCGCGGCGTCGTCGGGGAACACCGAGATGCCGATGCTGACGGTCACTCGGAAAGCCTGGTCGAGCACGTGGAAGGGCGCGACCAGGTCGGCCTGCAGCTTCTGCGCCACGAAGGCCGCGACCTGCGGTTCGTCCAGCCCTGCGACCAGCAGCACGAACTCGTCGCCGCTGATGCGGGCGATGAAGTCGTCCTTGCGCACGACCCGCCGCAGCCGGTCGGCCAGCTGGCGCAGGAGCTCGTCGCCGGCCTCGTGGCCGATCGTGTCGTTGAGCACCTTGAAGCCGTCCACGTCGATGAACAGGACGCCGAGGCGTTCGCCGCTCGCCTTCGCCTCGGCGAGCGCGCTCGTCAAGCGCCCCTGCAGCGCGAAGCGGTTCGGCAGCTCGGTCAGGGGGTCGATGGAGGCGAAGCGCTCGGCGGTCTCCACGCGCGCCTGGGTGCGCACGTACGCCTCCTTGAAGCCGATGAAGGCTTGGGTGAGCGCGAGCAGGACGCCGTTCGCCAGGTTCAGCTGGATCAGGGCCGACACCACGCCCAGGCTGCGCGCGGGCAGGTCCGGGGCGAAGGCGTACGCCAAGGTCACGAGCAGGATGCTGGCGGTGAAGGCGACCGAGATCTGGCGCCCGAGCCGCACGTGCGGCAGCACGAACGAGAGCAGGTAGATGATCGGCACCCAGAAGAAGCTCTCGGTCAACTCGGCCTGGACCTGCGCCGAGCCCATGTCGAGGAAGAGCAGGAAGACGAGCTTGGAGAGCAGGAAGACGCTGGTCCCGCCGACGATCGTCAGGACCACGAAGGCGAGCGCCTCGCGGCGCACGGCCAACACCACGTGCAGGGCGAGCAGCACGATCGCCATGACCGGGTACACGAGCGCGTCGAAGGCGGTCGCCTGACCGCTCGGGCCGTCGAGCGCCCAACCGGCCACGAAGGCCAGGACGCCGAACGGCAGCGCCAGCACCAGCGTGCGCTGCCAGCGGGCGGCGTACGAGGCTTCGGCGCCCGGGCTCGGGTGCGCCGGGCTCGGGTTCGGTAGGAAGGCGGCAGCCATGGAGCCACGTTAGGCGGCGCGTGTCACGCGGTTCTGACAGGCGCCGGCGCGAGGGTCGCGTGGACGGGTGCGCGCACGCCCTGCGGCCTCTCGGATGCCGGATCCCGCACCCCGGCCCCTGGTTCCATGCGTACACTCGAGCGAATGAACCTGGCGATGCGGGCTGCCGCTCGAGCGCGCCAGGCGGCCGGCCGATGAGGTTGGCGCGCCTAGCGCAGGTGTTGACGGTCGTCACGGGGGTCGGCGTCCTGACCCTGGTCGGCCTGTTCGGACTCGCCGCGGCCAGCCAGTCGGGGCACGAGCGGGCGATGCGCGAGCTGATGGCGCTCATGGAGCGGGCGGACGCGTTCTCCGTGGCCGGCGACGCCGTGCTCGTCGCGGGGCTCGGCCCACAGGAGGTCGCCTCCTTCGCCGCGGCCGCCGACGCGCTCGGCGTCGAGCTGCGTGCGTCCGGCGCATCGGCCGCGCGGGTCGCCGAAGCGTTGGCGGCGATCGACCACATGGTGGCCGTGGCCGAGGACACCTGGGCCGACGCCGCCATCCCCGGCGGTGCGGCGTCGCCGCTCGGGGTGCCGGCCACGACCGCCTCCGCGATGACGTCGATGGCGGCGGCCGGCGTGGCGCTCGACCACGTGATGGCCCGGTTGGTCGACGCGCACCTCGCCGAGAGCTCGGCGCGGGCGCGCGCCGCGACCGCCGGTTTCGGCGCGGCGGCGCTCGGGTTCGGCGTGCTCAGCCTCGCGATCCTGCGGCTCCTGCACCGACGGGTCGGCGCGCCCGTGTCGCGGTCGGCTGCGGCCGTCGAGCGCTTCGCGGCCGGCGACCGGAGCGCGCGCTCGGGGGTCGGCGGACGCGACGAGATCGGTCGCCTGGGGGCCTCGATCGACGCCCTCATGGCCGGCGTCGCGGCGCACGAGGACGCCCTGAGCGCGTCGAACGAGCGCTTGCAGCTCGCGCTCGCGCAACGGCAAGCGCTGTTCGACGCGCTGCCCGCGAACGTCGCCGTGGTGGATGGCAGCGGCTCGATCGTCGAGGTGAACGCGCGCTGGCGCGCCCACGGAAGGGAGGCCGGGCGACGGGCCGACGCGAGCGACGTGGGGATCGATTACCTGGCCGTCTGCGAGGCGGCGGACGGCGACCGCGCCGCCGAGGCGCCTGCGGCCGCCTACGGCCTACGGCGCGTG
>JAABSI010000192.1 GCA_011390455.1 Trueperaceae bacterium | reverse complement strand
GCGCGCTCCGCGGATGACGAGGTCCTGCATCGGCGCCTCCAGGCACGGCGTCGACCGCTTGGGCGGCGCCGGAACCACGGAGTGTACCAAGGGCGGTCGCTCCGAAGGGGTTCTGGTACACTCTGCGACGACCGCAGGCGCGCGCGGACCCCGCGCGCGCAGGCGCTCGCCACGGCCGTGCGACTCGTTCCAGCGCCGCCGAACCTCACGAGGAGCCGACCCCCCATGATCGCGAACCCACACGCCACCGACGCCGAACACGACTTCTCGGGCGACCGTTCCGGCACCCTGCTGGGCGTGGCCGCGGGGGCGCTGGGCAGCGGCGCCATCCTGTACTTCTGGATCATGGGCGCGATCGGCCTGTTCACGCAGACCGGCGGCACGATCAACCAACTCGAACTCGAGGGCTATTGGCGGTTCGCCTTCCTCGCGTATCCGTTGGTCTTCATCGCCGCGACGGTCGTGGGCTCCGCGCTCCTCGCGCTCAAGCGCGACCTCGAGGCGGTGGGCGTCTTCGGTCTGCCGGTGGTGGCCGCCGTGATGTACTTCGTCGCGCTCATCCACATCCGGCCGCTCTTCTTCTGACCGGGCGCGACCGTCCGCGCCGCGCCGGACCCGTAGGCTGGACGCGTTCGCCCACGGTACGGGAGGTGCCATGAAGCTCACGTTCCTCGGACACTCCGCGATCCTCCTCGAGCACGACGGGGGGAACATCCTCGTGGACCCGTTCCTGACTGGGAACCCCAAGGCCGCGGTTTCGGCCGACGCCGTGGACGCGGACGCCATCGTGCTCACCCACGCCCATGGCGACCACGTCGGCGACGCGGTCGCCATCGCCAAGAGGACGGGCGCGGTCGTCGTGTCGAACGTCGAGATCGCCGGGCGGCTCGCGCGCGAGGGGATCGAGACCATCGGGGCGAACACCGGCGGGCGGGTGGCCTTGCCGGTCGGTGCGGTCACGTTCACGGCCGCCTGGCACTCGTCGAGCTTCGACGACGGCGGCTACGGCGGTTTGGCCATGGGGGCGATCATCGAGCTCGGCGGTCGGCGGATCTACCACGCGGGCGATACCGCGCTGTTCGGCGACATGGCGCTGATCGCGCGCGGCGGCCTCGACCTGGCCCTGCTCCCGATCGGCGACCACTTCACCATGGGTCCCGCCGACGCGGTCGCAGCGGTCGAGCTGCTGCGGCCGAGCCGCGTCGTGCCCATCCATTACGGGACCTTCCCGCCGATCGAGCAGGACGCGGGGGCCTTCCGCGATGCCGTGCAGGCCGCGACCGATGCCGTGGTCCACCCACTCGCGCCCGGCGAGGCGATCGAGTTCTGAACGGGCTGCGCACGCGCCCCGGAGCGAGCCTCGGTGGGGGCCCGATCGTACGGACCCCGATCGTAGGGACCCCGATCGTAGGGAACCCGTGACCGAGCTGCCCGCGTACGTGCCGCCGGGCTTCGACCTGATCCAGCGCCTGGGCGCGGGTCAGACGTCGGTGGTCTGGCTGGCGACCGAGAAGGTGCGCGCGCGCGAGGTGGCGCTCAAGCTGCCCAAGCCGTCGCTCCAGAACGATCCGCTGTTGCGGCGCATGTTCGAGAACGAGGTCCACATCACCCTCAAGCTCGACCACCCCAACGTGGTGCGGGCCTACGACGGCCGGCCCACCGGGCCGCAGGCGTTCCTGTCCCTCGAGTACTGCCCGGGGGGCACCCTCGATCAGCTCCTGCTCGAGCGCGGCCGGCTGCCGCTCGAGCGCGCCAGGGACTTGGTCCACCAGGTGGCGATGGGGCTCGACCACACGCATTCGGGCAAGGTGCTGCACCGCGACGTCAAGCCCGCCAACGTCTTCTTGGGCGCGGCGGGCGAGGCCAAGCTCGGGGACTTCGGGACCGGGACCTTCCAAGGGGAAGACGCGGCCGAGCGCGTCGGCACGGCGTTCTACATGGCGCCCGAGGTGTTCGAGGGCATCGCGACGAGCGTGCGCAGCGACGTGTACTCGCTCGGCGTGCTCGCCTACGAGGTGTTGGCCGGGGAGCGGCCGTTCGTCGGCGACACCTACGACGCGCTGATGTTCGCCCACCTGCACTCGTTGCCGCGCGACCTGCGCGCCGTGCGGCCCGAGGTCGGCAAGGCGCTCGCCTCGGTCGTCGCGAAGGCCCTGTCGCGCGATCCCGCGCGGCGGTACGCCGATCTGCCGGCGTTCCTCGCCGCGTACCGCGAGGCCGCCGGCCTGGCGGCGCCCGCGCGGACGGGCGCCGATGGCGCACCGCTTCGCGCCGGCCCCGCGACGGGCCGTGGCGGACCTCGCCGCGGCGACCCCACGCCGGCTCAGCCGGGCGCGAGCGAAGAGCGCACGCCGCAGGGAGGCGCTGCCGACGAAGGTGCGTCCGAGCGTCCTGCACGCGGTTGGTGGCCTTTCGGACGGCGTCGCGGCGACGGCTGAGCAGCGGTCGCGCACGCGCTGCGTTTAATCCTGAGTGCTGCACTCCACCTTCGGGCGCTTGGGCGTGTAGAATCGGAATCGGAACGACTCCGACTTAGCGGCGCGCCGTCGAAGCGGGCGGCAGCGCTCCGGAGGACGAACACGACCCCCCAAGCACGGCCGGCACGGTTCGGCCCGCCGGATCGGCGGTCCCACGCCGGCCAGCGACGAGAGGAACGGCA
>JAABSI010000191.1 GCA_011390455.1 Trueperaceae bacterium | reverse complement strand
ACGTTGAGCACGAAGGCGAACACCAGGCTGATGGTGAGGTACGAGACGACCAGCAGCAGCGCGATCGGGATCGACGCTCCGGTCTGGTTCGCCACGATGCCGGCGACCACGAAGAGCTCCGCGTACCCGGCGAGGGGCGCGAGCGAGCTGTTCTTGGTCAGGTTCAGGAACTGGCTGATCACCGGCGGCAGCACGATGCGCAACGCCTGCGGGAACACGACCAGCGTGAAGATCTGGTAGCCCGAGAGGCCGAGCGCCTGCGCGGCCTCGCGTTGGCCCTTGGCCACCGCCTGGATGCCGCCGCGCACGATCTCGCCGATGAAGGCCGAGGTGTAGATGACGAGCGCCAGGAGCAGCGCGAGGTAGTTGACCGTGAAGCGCATGCCGCCCTCGTAGGTGCCCACCGGCACGTGCACGCGGGAGAGGACGAGCGGCCCCGCGGCCCGCAGCTCGACGTCGGCGACGAGCGCCGCGGCGTCGTCGGCGGCGCCCGGCACGGCGCCGAAGACGCTGAACGAGGGGGCGGCCGCGGGCGCGGCCTCGGCCTCGGCGTCGGCATCCACGACCGGGGCGAAGGCCGGCGTCCGCACCTGACCGTCCCGGTCGGCGACGATCGGCCGCTCGTACCCCACGATGCGCATCACCAGGCGCACGCCGTTGTACCCGAGCCCCGTCTCCGGATCGCGCTGCTCGCCTTCGGTGAAGGCGCCGTCGCCGTCGCGGTCGACGTAGACGAGGCCGCGGCTCGGGAACGCGAAGTAGTGCAACCGGTACCCGGCCTCGGCGGCCGCCGCTTCGTCCTCGAAGAGGACCTCCACCGACTCGACGTCGGTCTCGCGGATGAGCGCGAAGCGGAAGGTGGCGTCGACGTTGCGCCGCGACTCGACCAGGTTCTGGGTGGTGGTCGTGAGCTGCGCCTCGGCGACGCGCACGGTCGTGGCGGCGAACGGCGCGACCGGTTCGTTCGGGCCGCGCACGCCGTCGCCGTCCAGATCCCGGAAGACCGTGCCGCGCCCGCGCTCGACGTTGAAGTCGATCGCGTACGTGTCCGGCACCTCCGTACCCATCGTGGCCACGACGTAGCCGATCGCGGCCGTCGCGGTGAACGCGACGAGCGGGAACGGCCACACGCGCCCGACCCGATCGGCGCGCTTGAGGGCGCGGTCGCGCAGAACGGCGGCGACCACCGCGAGCGCGAGCCCGAGCACCAACCACGGCACCCAAGCTCCGAAGCGGTAGCTCGGGTAGAGGAACGGGAAGGCGAGGCCGACGTTCGAGAGGAGCACGCCGCCGGGCAACTCGATGGGGTTGTTGAGGCGTGGCGGGATCGGCAGCAGGACCGCGGAGTACCAGAAGACGATCTGCACCGCGAGCGGGATGTTGCGCAGCAGCTCGATGTACACGGAGGCGAGCGTGCGCACGAGCCAGTTCGATGCGAGCCGCATGACGCCGACCAGCACGCCGATGATCGAGGCGAGCACGACGCCGATGAGCGCGATGCGCAGCGTGTTCAGGAAACCGATCAACAGCGCGCGCCAGTACGGGTCGCTCACCGAGTACGGGATCGGCGTCTCGGCGATCGGGATCCCGGCTCGCGAGCCCATCCAGGAGAAGTCGGCCGGCAGGTTGGCGGTGCGCAGCGCCGTCAACACGTTCGATACGAGGAGGCCGACGCCGAGCGCGATGGCCACCACGAACACCACCTGCACGACGATGCCGATGGTCTTGACGTTGCGCCAGAACGGGATCCGTTCCGGCGCGTTCGGGGACGTCACGGACGCTCCGTCACGAGGGCACCGTCCAGGGCTGGAGCTCGACCGCGGACGCGGTCGGCGAGCGCGCGGCGGCGGCGCCGGGCGCGGGATACGGGTCGGTCAACAAGATAGGCCGGCGGCTGAGCGAGGCCAGGACCGGGACGATCGTACGGACGCCCGGCGGGGGGCGGCGCGGACGCCGCCCCCCGAGCGAGCGATCGAACTCAGCGGAACGGGATCCCGTAGAGGATGCCGCCGTTGATGTAGAGGTCGTTCAGACCGCGGGGGATGTCGAACTGCGAGCCCGACCCGATGTTCCGGTCGTAGATCTCGCCGTAGTTGCCCACCGCGAGGATCGCGCGGTAGAAGGCGTCGGCATCGAGACCGAGGCCCTCGACGTTCGCGGGATCGGTGCCCAACATGCGCTGCACGTCGGGGTTGGGCGCGGTGCGCGCGGAGTCCACGTTGGCCTGGGTGATACCGAACTCCTCGGCGTTGATGAGCGCTTGCACGGTCCACGAGACCACGTCGAACCACTCGTCGTCGCCATGGAGGACGGCGGGCCCGAGCGGCTCCTTGGAGATGGTGGCGTCGAGGATCATGTGGTCGGCCGGGACGCGGAGGCTGGGCTGGAACGAAGCCAAGCCCGACTTGTCGGTGGTCCAGCCGTCGCACTGCCCGTCGTCGTAGGCGGCCACGAGCTGCGGCGCCTGCTCGAAGATCACCGGGGTGTACTGCACGTCGAGCGCGGCCATGACGTCGGCCAGGTTGAGCTCGGTCGTGGTCCCCGACTGCACGCAGATGGCTCGGCCCTCGAAGTCGGCGAGCGCGCTGATGCCCGAGTCGCGGCGCACCATGAAGCCCTGGCCGTCGTAGAAGGTCGTGGGCGCGAAGTTGAGGCCCACGGTGGTGTCGCGGCTGCTGGTCCACGTCGTGTTGCGGAT
>JAABSI010000001.1 GCA_011390455.1 Trueperaceae bacterium | reverse complement strand
CCGTCCTCGTGAGCCTGCCGGCGACCCCCGCCACCGAGGGCCTGCTGGGCGCGGCCGCGCTGGCGCGGCTGCCGCGCGGCGCGCTGGTCGTGAACGTCGGCCGCGGCGCGGTGATCGATCAGGACGCCCTCTACGACGCCTTGGCGGACGGCCGCGTGGGCGCGGCGGGCCTCGACGTCTGGTGGACCTACCCCGAGGACCGCACCCGCGAACGCGCGACGCTGCCGGCGACGCGCCCCTTCGGCCTCCTGCCCAACGTCGTGCTGAGCCCCCACCGCGCCGACGCGACCGACCGGTCGGAGCGCGCCCGGGTGGAGGACGTGTGCGCCACGCTGCGGGCGATCGCGGTAGGCGAGGCGCGCCACGTGGTCGACGTGGACGCGGGCTACTGAGGATCGGTCGCGCCCGCCCGCGTCAGGTGCCGCGCCGCATGCCGTCGAAGGCGAGCACCAGCGCCCGGCGCAGCTCGTCGCGGAGCGAGCGGTCGCGGCGGTAGGCGGCCCATTGCAGGGCCGTGAGCACGAAGGTGTTCGCGAGCACGCGCGCGAGCCGACCGTAGGAGTAATCGGAGCGCACCAGACCCTGGGCGCGGGCGCGGGCGAGGAGCCGGCGCAACACGTCGTTGAGCGGCAGCGCCAGGAAGGCCGCGCGCGAGCGCTCGACGTCGGGGTCGAGCAGTTCGAACATCAGCGGCACGACGAGGTCGCCGTGCCCCTCGGTGAGCACCGCGAGGTCGTCGAAGAAGCGCTCGACCGCGACCAGCGGGTCGCCGGACTCGGGCACCCGCGCGGCGAGTCGTTCGGCCTCGGTGGCGAACCAGGCCACCAGGATCGACTGCTTGCGGCGGAAGTGGTTGAAGACCGTCCCGCGCGAGACCTCGGCGGCGCGCGCGACGTCCTCCATCGTGGTGGCGTCGTACCCACGAGCGACGAACAGCTCGAGGGCCACGCGCAGGATGCGCGCGCGCCGCTCGGCGATCGCGCTCGCTCGGGTGCCGGTCGGCCGGGCCGAGGAAGTCGCCATGGTCCGGCATCCTACCCGGCGGCGCGCGCCGCCGAGCGCAGCGGGCCCACTCAGGGCGGCGGCCGCACCCCGTTCGGGGTGCGGCCGCCGCTTCGTCCGGTTGCTGGCGATGAGCCGTCGCTCAGGCTTGGCGCGCTTGCTCGACGAGCGCCTTGAAGGCGCCCGGCTCGCGGACCGCGAGGTCGGCGAGCACCTTGCGGTCGAGGGCGACGCCGGCCCGCTTCAGGCCCGCGATGAAGGTCGAGTACGACATGCCGTCCTGGCGGGCGGCGGCGTTGATGCGGGCGATCCACAGGCGACGGAAGACGTTCTTCTTGTCGCGGCGGTCGCGGTAGGCGTAGTCGGCGGCGTTGAGCAGCGTCTGCTGGGCGATGCGGAAGCTCTTGCTCCGCAAACCCCAGAAGCCCTTGGCGCGCTTGAGCAGCTTCTGGTGGCGACGACGACGAACGATTCCGGTCTTGGCGCGTGGCATGGTCCACGTCCTCGCTTACCCGTACGGCAGGAGCTTCTTGATGCGCTCCGCATCCGGTTTGGCGATGACGAGATCGAGTCGACCCTGACGGATGCGCTTGCCTGACTTCTTGTACGCCAGGTGACGCTTCCCGGATCGCATGGCCACGACCTTACCTCGCCCAGTGATCTTGACACGGGCTTTGGTGCCCTTATGGGTCTTCAGCTTCGGCATGCGTTCGTTTCTCCTACTCCGTGGGACGGAGGGGGTCCGGTGCGAGATTCAGTCGGCAACGCCGGCCGGGGGTGCGGCCGGGGCTGGGGCGGGGACGGGCGCGAGCGGCCGGAGGACCATGTTCATGTCCATGCCGGCGATGATCGGCGCCGAATCGACCGCCGCGAGCTGCGTCGTGTCGGAGGCGACCCGGTTGAGGATCTCCTGTCCGAGCTCGGGGTGCGTGCGTTCGCGTCCGCGGAACATGATCGTGACCTTGACCTTGTGACCGTCCTTGAGGAAGCGACGGATGTGGTTGACCTTGGTCTCGTAATCGTGCTTGTCGATCTTGATGCGGAACTTGATCGACTTCATGTCGTGCTGACGCGAGCGCTTGCGCGTCTCCTTCGCCTGCTGCTGCAATTCGAAGCGGTACTTGCCGTAATCGAGCAGCTTGGCGACGGGGGGTTGCGCTTGCTCGCCGACCATGACCAGATCGAGGTCCTGCTCACGGGCCATGCGCATGGCTTCGCGGGTGTCCACGATGCCTCGCTGGGTCCCGTCCGAGTCGATCAGGCGCACCTGACGGACGCGGATCTGGTCGTTGACCTTCATCTCTCTCGCGATGGACTTCACCTCCTGAGATCGCTCGGCGCGCGGGCGCCCACGTTGGGCGACCACCCTCCGAGCGGCATGCGAGTCTAGCAGACCGGCCGACACCGCGTCCACGGACGGCGAGCGGGGCGACCGCGGCGCGCACCCACGCGGCGTAGGCTCGGGAACCATGGACCGCGCCTCCACGCTCCCCGTGCCCGGTCGCCCGCTGCGGCTCGGCTTCTCCCCCTGCCCCAACGACTGCTTCGTGTTCGACGCCCTGGTGCACGGGCGCGTCGACACGCCGCTGCGCTTCGACGTCGTGCTCGAGGACGTCGAGGCGCTCAACGGCCTGGCGCGCGCCGGCGCGCTCGACGTCGCCAAGGTCAGCTGGCACGCCGTGGGCCACCTCACCCGCGACTGGTGGATGCTGCGTGCGGGCGGAGCGCTCGGCCACGGCGTCGGCCCCCTGATCGTGGCGCGGACCGCCGGCGTCGAGCTGAACGGGGCGCGGGTGGCCGTGCCGGGCGGCACGACGACCGCGAAGCTGCTCCTGAGGCTCTTCGCGCCCGAGGGCGTCGACGAGGTCGAACTGCGCTACGACCGGATCATGCCGGCGGTGGCGGCGGGCGAGGTCGACGCAGGACTCATCATCCACGAGAGCCGCTTCACGTACCGCGACCACGGTCTGGTGGCGCTCGCCGACCTCGGCGCCTGGTGGGAGGCGCGCACCGGCGGGTTGCTGCCGCTCGGCGGCATCGCCGTGCGCAAGGCGCTGGGCGAGGGCGTCGCGCGCGAGGTGGGCCGCGCGGTCGCCGCCTCGGTCGCGGCCGCCTTCGACGACCCTGCGGCGAGCGAGCCCTACGTCGCCGCGCACGCCCAGGAGCTGAGCCCCGAGGTGCGCCGCGCCCACATCGAGCTCTACGTCAACCGCTGGTCGCGCGACGTCGGGACCGACGGCGAGGCGGCCGTGCGGCGCCTGCTCGCCGAGGCGCACGCGATCGGGCTGGTCCCGCCCGTGCCCGCCGATCTGTTCGTCCCGGATCCGGGCGCCCCGGAGGCCGCGCGGTGAGCAGCGGCCCGACCTCCGAAGCGAGCGAGGCGCCGCCCCGGCGGCGCCTCCCACCCGCCCTCGAGTGGCTCCAGGACGGGTGGTGGGCCTGCTCGGCGCCGCTCGGCTTCTTCGCGCACCTCGCCGACCGCGAGCACGGCCGCCCGCTGCCGGCGCTGGCGACGGCGGTGGCTTCGTGGGTCGCGACGCTGGCCGTCGCGGCGCTCGCCTTCGTCCGCGCGACCGACTCGGAGGGGTACGTCGTGGTGCTGGGGCTCGGGGCCATCGCGATCGGGCCGCTGTTCGTGCTCGTCAGCGCGCTCGGCGGCCTGATGCTGCTCGGCCCCGGCGGGTTGGGCGGACGCGCGTGGGAGGTCGTCGGCTGGTCGTGGGCACCGGCCGGGGCCTTGTCGCTGGCCGTCCTCCCGGTCGTGCCGCTCTTCCCCGCCCTCGCGGCGGCGCTGGCCGTGCTGGCGTTCCCGATCTGGCACCTCGGGCTCGTCGGCGCCGCGCTGGGGGCGTTCGCCGCCCCGAACCGGGTGCGCAGCGTGCTGATCTACGCGCTGGTCGTGTTCCTGGTGCCCGGCAGCGTCGCGACGCTGGCGCTGCTCGCCGCCATGGGCGCGGCCTGAGCGAGCGCCCGCGACGGTCGCCACGGCGGGCGCACGCCACCGCCCACCCCGGGTCGGCTACGATGAGGCATGAACTTCACCGTGGGCGAAGAGGTGCTCGTCGACGACGTGCGGTACGTGGTGTCGAGCATCGAGGGCGACCCACCGACGCGCTTCCGGCTGCTCGCCACCACCCCCACCGGGGCCAAGGTGCTCTGGGCCGCGCCGAGCGAGCTCCACAAGATGAGCGTGTACGTCCGACCGCGCGACGACACGGACGCTTCGGTGCGGCACCGCCGCTGACCCGCCGCCGCGGGCGGTTCGGTGCGCTCACGCCCCCGCGAGGTGCGCGCCCAAGTCGCGACCCGCCGCAGCAGCTTCCTCCACGCCCACCGGGTCCGCGCACGCGCCGAGCAGCCAGACGCCGGCCACGTCGGGCCACCGACGGATGCCGGGCGCGCTCTGCGCGTCGCCCAGGCCGGCCGTGGTCCCGTGCGGATCGACCTGATCGAACGCGACCGCGTGCGGGGGCGTGACGCCGTCCCCCGGGACCGCCAGGCTCCGCCGCACGAAGCGCACCCCGTGGGCGGCCAGATCGTCGCGCAGGTCGTCGTACGCCATCTCCCCCAACCGCCCCGCCCGCTCCATGGAGGTCCCGACGGTCAGCCGCGGGGCGAGGAAGGTCCCCACGGCCAGCACGGTGGCGTCCGCGCGGTGGGCCGGACCCTCCCAGGTCCGCACCCCCACGACGGCGTCCCCTTCGCGCCACAGCGCGACGACGTTCGACTGCAGCACGAGCAGGTCCGGCATGCGTTCGAGTTCGCGCTTCACCGCGCGCCGCAGCGCGGCCGCCCGGGTGCCTCGGCCGGACGCGTCCGCCGCCTCGTGGGCGACGGAGGCCCACAGGGTGTCGGCCGGCGGCGTCCCCGGCCACACGTCGGCGGGGAGCGCGTACAGCGCGTCGAGGGTGGTCGTGACCAGACGGCACGGCACGCCGCGCCGCGCGAGCGCCCACGCGGCCTCGCAGCCCGCCGCCCCGCCACCGACGACCTGGATCACGCGCGCCCCAAGGTCGTCCGGGTCAGCCGATCGGTTCGATCGTCCCGGCGAACGGCGGCCGCCGCCCCGGTGCGGTGAGGAGCACGTTGCGTCCGTCCGGGAGCTTCTGGAGCACGACGACGCCATGGCCGTCCGGGAGCAGGTCGAGCGGGGTGCTCGCCTCGAGCAGCACGCGCAGGTGGAGCGGCGTGCGCATCCGCAGGTGGCCGAGCTCGTAGCGCCGCGGACCCGCCATCCGGTACCCGAAGAAGACGTCGGGTGGGTCGTCGTCGCCGTAGATGCAGGTCAGCGAGCGGGCCTCGCCGGCGCGGTAGTGCGCGGCGGCCTCCCAGGCCACCTCCTCCGCCTCCCCGTCGTCGACGATGCGCACCTTGGGCGCCTGCGTGTCGCCGTAGAAGGCCGCCGGGAAGCGCCGCGACTGGACGTAGAAGCCGCCGGCGCCGACGCGGACCTTCATGACCTCGTTGTCGTAGCTCCGCCCTTTGACCAGGCTTTTCAGGTGCGAGATCGCCAACCCGTAGCGGCGCTCGTGCTCGGCGGCGAAGACGTCCCAATCGGGATCGACGAGTGCAGCGTCGGTGTTGACGACGACGCCCGGCTGACTGCGGTTCGGATCCGTGTTCACGGGACGTCCCCCTGGTGGAGCGCCGAGACCCCGAAGGTCTGGAGCTGGTAGGTCACGTTCTGGAAGCCGGCGTCCCTCAGGCGCTCTGCGAGCGCCTGAGGGGTCGGGAAGGCGAGGACGCTGGCCGGCAGGTACGCGTAGGCACTGCGGCGACCGGAGATCACGCCGCCGAGCAGCGGCACGACGCGAACGAAGTAGAAGCGGAACAGACGGCCGAACACCCCGCGCGGCGGCGGTGGGAACTCGAGCACCACCAACCGGCCGCCCGGTCGGAGGACGCGCCGGAACTCGCGGAGGCCGGCGTCGACGTCGGCGAAGTTGCGCAGCCCGTACGCGATGGTCACCGCATCGAACGACGCGTCCGGGTACGGCAGCGCGGTGCCGTCCCCCACCTCGAGCGCGACGTCGACGCCGTGACGGGCCGCCTTGGCCCGACCGACCTCGAGCATCGCCTCGGCGAAGTCCACGCCCACGACGCGCGCCTCCGGTCCGGCGCGCCGCAGCGCGATGGCCAGGTCGGCGGTGCCGGTGGCGACGTCGAGCACGTCGGACGGCCGCTTCGCGAGCGCGGCCGCGACCGCCTGGCGGCGCCAACCGCGGTCGATGCCGAGGCTGAGCACCGCGTTGAGCAGGTCGTACCGCGGCGCGATCGCGTCGAACATCGCGCGCACCTCGGCCCCTTTGCGCGGGTCACCCTCGCCGACGGGCGGCGCGACCCGGCCCGCGCCGGTCGCGTGCGGTGCGGTGGGGCGGGGGGGCTCGGGGACGGCTTCGCGCATGGCGCAGGATGCTACCACGGGGGTTCGCGCCCTTTCGGGCGCCCCGACCCGAAGCGCGCGCGCCCCGAACGACCGGAGCTCGATCAGTCCAGCCCCGCCGCGGCGAGGAAGGCGTCGAGCTTGGCCGGGGTGAAGCGCGACAGGCTCGCCGCCACCGGGCCGCGCACGAGCGTGGGCACGCTGCGGCGGCCGGCGTTCAGTGCTTCGACGCGGGCGGCGGCCTCGGGGTCCGTCTCGAGCGCCACCTCGCGGTAGCCGATGCCGCGTGCGTCGAGCGCGCGTTTGGTGGCGACGCAATCGCCGCAGAAGGCCGTGGTGTAGACGAGCAGAGAGGCGTCCATCGGCGTGAGGCTACCGGTGCCGGCCCCCGCGGCGTGTCGTCCGTTGCACGGGCGGCGGCGCACTGGCCACCGCCGAACGCCCGAAACGGGCCCGCGTCTGCTAGGATGGTGGACGGTCGCGACGCCGCCCCTCCGGCGGGTCCGTTCGCCGCCTTCCCCCTTGCCGCGCCGCGCGCTTTCCGGCCCTCCCCACGGAGGCCCGCCGATCCTCCGTGCGCGCACCGCCGCCCCGAGAGGCTCCGCATGAAGTACCGCAACGTCGCCATCATCGCCCACGTCGACCACGGCAAGACCACCCTGGTCGACGGACTGCTGCGTCAGTCGAACACCTTCCGCGAGAACCAACAGGTCGAGGAGCGCGTGATGGACAGCCGCGCCCTCGAGCGCGAGCGCGGGATCACGATCCTGGCGAAGAACACCGCCGTCGTCTGGCACGGCGAGCGCATCAACATCGTCGACACCCCCGGCCACGCCGACTTCGGCGGCGAGGTCGAGCGTGCGCTCGGGATGGTCGACGCGTGCCTGCTGCTCGTCGACGCGGCCGAAGGCCCCATGCCGCAGACCCGCTTCGTGCTCAAGAAGGCGTTGGCGCAAGGGCTGCGGCCGATCCTCGTGGTCAACAAGATCGACCGCAAGGACGCGCGCCCGAGCGTGGTCACGGGCCTGACGTTCGACCTGATGGTCGAGCTGGGCGCGACCGACGAGCAGCTCGACTTCCCGGTCCTGTTCGCGGTCGCCCGCGAGGGCAAGGCCTGGCGCGAGGGCGAGCCGCAGAGCGAGGACTTCACGCCGCTGTTCGAGACCATCCTGCAGCACGTGCCCGTCGCGGACGGCGATCTCGACGCACCGTTCCAGATGCAGGTCGCCAACCTCGACTACTCGGACTACCTCGGCCGCGTGGCGCTCGGCCGCGTGCGCCGCGGTCAGGCCAAGATGGGCGATTCGGTCGTCCGGATCGGCCGCGACGGGCGCGAGGTGCGGGGCCGCCTGACCAAGGTCTACACCCACCTCGGCCTGCACCGGGTCGAGGCGGACTCCATCGAGGCCGGCGACATCGTGGCGATCTCGGGCCTCGAGGACGTGCAGATCGGCGACACCATCTGCGACCCCTCGGGCATCGAGGCGCTCCCCTTCCAGGGCGTCGACGAGCCCACCGTGGCGGTCACCTTCAGCCCCAACACCAGCCCGTTCGCGGGCCGCGAGGGCAAGTACGTGACCAGCCGCCACATCGCGGACCGGCTGCAGCGCGAGCTGCTGACGAACGTCGCGCTGCGGGTCGAGGAACTGGGCGGCGAGTCGTACCGCGTGTCGGGCCGCGGCGAACTCCACCTGGGCATCCTGATCGAGGAGATGCGCCGCGACGGCTACGAGTTCTCCGTCTCGCGCCCCGAGGTCATCCTCAAGACCATCGACGGCGTGCTGAGCGAGCCGTTCGAGCGGGTCGTCGCCGACGTGCCGATCGACGCCATGGGCGCCGTGATGGAGTCGCTCTCCGCGCGCCGCGGCCAGCTCGTCGACATGGAGCAGGGCGAGACCCGCGCGCGGCTGACGTTCTCGATCCCCGCCCGCGGGCTGTTCGGGTACCGCAACGGCTTCCTCTCGATGACCGCCGGCGAAGGGCTCCTGAGCCACGTCTTCGACGGCTACGAGCCGCACGTCGGCGAGCTCAAGACCCGCCAGACCGGCTCGCTCGTGGCGATGGAGGCCGGCGAGGCCTTCGCGTACTCGATCTGGAAGCTCCAGGACCGCGGCACCTTCTTCGTCGACCCCGGCATCGAGGTCTACGTGGGCATGATCCTGGGGGCCAACAACCGCGGCGGCGACCTCGACGTCAACGTCTGCAAGAACAAGAAGCTCACGAACGTGCGCGCCTCGGGCAGCGACGACAACATCGTCCTGGTGCCGCCCAAGCGCCTGACCCTCGAAGAGGCCATGGAGTACATCGCCGACGACGAGCTGCTCGAGGTCACGCCCAAGAGCCTGCGGCTGCGCAAGCGCCACCTCGACCCGAACAACCGCAAGCGCGAAGCGAAGAAGGCGGCCGAAGCGGCGGTCTGAGGTCGGGACCGAAGCGCGATCACGCGGGGGCGTCGGCAGCGGCCGGCGCCCCCGCTTCGACGAGCGCCAGCCCTTCGAGCTCGATCGGGCCGAACGCCTCGTCCTGGTGCGCGCGCAGGCGCCCCTCGCGCACGAGCTCGAGCGCCCCGGCGAACGTCACCGTGCGCGTGGACCACGACGGGTCGGCCACGATCTCGTCGAGCGTACGCCGCCGACCGGGGAGGACCGCCGCCAACAGCCGGGCCATCGCGCCCGCGAGCGTCAGCCGATCGGGCACCAGGTCGAAGTACCCGTTGGGCCGCAACCGCGAGGCCAGCTCGGCCAGCCGCCCCAGCGGCACCCCGAGCGGGCGCCGTGGCCTGGGGAAGTCGGGGACCGGCGCCTTGGCGGTGAGCAGCGAACGCCGCCGCTCGCGGCGTTCGCGCAGCTCGACGATCGCCTCTTCGAGCTCCTCCAGCGCCGCCACCGCGGCGAGCGCATCGGCCTGGGCCTCGGCCTCGGCCTCGTCGTCGATGGGCCGCGGGGGCCGCGGGAGCAGCATCCGGACCTTGAGCTCGACGACCTGGGCGGCGCGCGGCAGCGCCTCGGTGGCGCGGTCGAGATCGCCGGCGGCGAAGGCCTCGAAGCGCGCCAGCACGAGCCGCACCACCGCGAGCAGGTCGACGTCCGCCGGCGCGATCCGCTCGCTGCGCAGCGCGTGCGCGAGCTCGCCGAGGGTGCCGTGGAAGCCGGGGAGCGTCAGCACGAGCGGCGCATCGGGGTCGTACGGACCGATCGCATGGGCGCCGGCGTCGCCGGGCCGCCCCACACCCCGCCCCACCAGCGTCGCGCGGGCGCCGCTCACGCGCTCCTCATTCGGCGAACGGGTCCTCGCCGTCGGCGACGAGGTGTCGGGTGTCGTTGACGCGTTCGACCACCGCGTCGCGCCCTCGGAAGAGGACGTGGCTCACGCTCGTGTGACGGAGGTAGACGCGTTTGCGCCAGCGTGGATGCTCCACGCCGAGGAGATCGGCGAGCAGCATCTGGATCGTCCCCGAGTGCGTGACCGCGACCACGTGCGCTCCGTCGTACGTCGTCTTGGCGTCGGCGAGCCAGGCGACCGCGCGCTCGCGCAGGGCCCGGTACGACTCGCCCTCCGGGGTCGCCGAGCCGTACGGGTCGGCGATCCAGGTCGGCCACGCGGCGTCGGCTTCGTTCTCGGCCAAGGTGCGGCCCTCGAACAGGCCGAAGTGGAGCTCGCGCAACCGCGCGTCGGTGGCGATGGCATGATCGGGGAAGGCGATGCGCGCGGTCTCGACGGCGCGCAGGAGCGGGCTGGAGACGACCGCGTCGACGCCTTGGACGGCCGCGACGTAGCCGGCGAGCGCGTGCGCCTGGGCGCGGCCCTCGTCGGAGAGGGGAACGTCGGTGTGGCCTTGGAACCGCCCCTCGACGTTCCACGCGGTGAGGCCATGGCGGATGAGCGTGAGGCGGCGCATGCGGGGTGCAGGATACCGCCTCCTCGGCCCGGGGGCGTCGCGGGGCACGCGGTGGTAGGTTCGGGCCATGGAACCGCTTCATGGACGCGTCGCGCTCGTCACCGGCGGTACGCGCGGCATCGGTCGGGCGATCGCCCAGGACCTCGCAGAAACCGGCATGCGCGTCGCCATCATCGGTCGGGACGCTGAGGGCGCGGTCGAGGCGGCCCGGGCGATCGCGGCGGACGCCGGCGTCGCCGCCGACGCCGTGCTCGGCCTCGGCGCGGACGTGCGCGACCTGGCCGCCCTCGAGGCGGCGGTCGAGGCCACGGTCGCGCGCTTCGGGCGCCTCGACGCGGTGGTGGCCAACGCCGGCCTCGGTCGCTTCGGCGCCGTCGACGAGCTCTCGGCGGAGGCGTGGCGTGAGGTGATCGACGTCAACCTGACGGGCGCCTTCCACACGGTGAAGGCGAGCACCGCGGCGCTCGAGGCGAGTGGCGGGGTCCTCGTCACGATCGGCTCGCTCGCCGGCACGAACGCCTTCGCGGGCGGCGCCGCCTACAACGCCGCCAAGTTCGGCCTGGTCGGCTTCACCCACGCCGTCATGCTCGACCTCCGCGAGCGCGGCATCCGCGTCTCGACGATCATGCCCGGCTCGGTGGCCACCGCCTTCGGTGGGCGCGAGCCGAGCGCCGCCGACACCTGGAAGATCCAGCCGCAGGACATCGCCGAGGCGGTGCGCTACGTGCTCTGCAGCCCGGCGCGCACCCTGCCCTCGCGCATCGAGGTGCGGCCCGCACGCACCCGACCGTCGTGATCGCGTGATCGCCCGCGCGACCGACGCGCTGTACCCGCTCATCAAGCGGGTCCTGTTCCGCCTCGAACCCGAGGAGGCGCACGCGCGCGTGTTCGCGCTCCTGGGCTTCGCGGCGCGCCACCCGGGGGCGCTGCGCCTGCTGCGCAGCGCGTACGGGGTCGCCGACCCGCGGCTGCGGGTGCGTGCGTTCGGCCTCGAGTTCCCGAACCCGCTCGGCCTCGCCGCCGGCATGGACAAGGACGGGACCGCCGCGGCGGTGTGGGGCGCGTTCGGCTTCGGCACCGCGGAGCTCGGCACCGTCACCACCCAGGCCCAGCCCGGCAACCCCCGCCCCCGGGCCTTCCGGCTCCCTGCCGATCGCGCCATCGTCAACCGGATGGGGTTCAACAACGCTGGAGCGGCCGCGTTGGCCGAGCGGCTCGCGGCGGCGCGCAGCGCCTCGTGGTGGAGCGCCGAACCGATCGGCGTGAACGTCGGCAAGACCCGCGCCGTCGCCCTCGAGGACGCGGTCGCCGACTACGAGGAGGCCTTGCGGACCGCCTGGCCCGTCGCCGACTACCTCGTCCTGAACGTGAGCTCGCCGAACACGCCCGGGTTGCGCAGCCTGCAGGAGGCGAAGCCGCTGGCCGAACTGCTCGCCCGCGCGCGCGATCTGCGCGGCGAGCTCGGCGACCGGCCCGTCCTCCTCAAGGTGGCGCCCGACCTGAGCGAGGACGCGCTCGCCGAGGCGATCGCGCTCGCCGAGCGGCACGGGGTCGACGGCCTGGTCGTCGCGAACACGACGATCGCCCGCGAGGGCTTGACCCACGACCCCGGAGAGGCCGGTGGGCTGTCGGGAGCCCCCTTGGGCGCCCGGGCGCTCGCCGTCCTCCGGGCGGCCCGTGCGCGCACCGCGCTGCCTCTCGTGGCCTCGGGCGGGATCGCCTCCGGGGCCGACGCGATCGCGCGCTTCGAGGCCGGGGCGACGCTGGTGCAGGTGTACACGGGCTGGATCTACGAGGGCCCCGGGCTCCCCCGCCGGTTGCTCGCCGACGTCGCCCGCTGGGCCACGGCCGAGGGGCACCCCGACCTCGACGCGCGGTTGCGCGACCGCGACGCGGCGCACCGCCCCTCCCTCCGTTGAGCGCGGCGCCGTCGCCGAGGGTCGTGCGCGCTTGACAGGAGCAGCTGCAGTCCGTAGATTTCGTCATGCCTAACTTTTCGATTCGGCGCACCTCAACCTCGATCCGCGCGCTGCTCCTCGCGGCGCTCCTCGGCGTCCTTGGAACCTCGATGGCCCAGGACGCCCCCGCACGGGTGGTCGCGAGCGTCGGCATGGTCGGCGACGTCGCCGCGGAACTCGCCGGTCCGTGCGCCCAGGTCGATACCCTGATGGGGCCCGGCGTCGATCCGCACGGGTACCGCGCCACCGCTTCCGACGTGCGCGCCGTCCAGGAGGCCGACCTGGTCCTCTACGTCGGGCTCGGCCTCGAGGCGCGCCTCGGCGAGGTCCTCGCCAGCCTCGCGAGCCGGACTCGCGTCGTCGCCGTGGGCGACGACGGCGTGCCCGTCGCCGAGCGACGCACTGGCGAGGGCGGCACCGTCGACCCGCACGCCTGGATGGACCCCGATCTGTGGCGCTCGGTCGCCGCGCGCATCGCGACCGCGCTCGCCGAGGTCGTGCCGGCGGCCTGCGCCGACGACCTCCGCGACCGCGCCCTCGCCTACGACGCGCTCCTGATCGATCTCGACGCCTGGACCGCCGCCACGATCGCGAACGTCCCGGACGCCGCACGGGTGCTGGTCACCGCCCACGACGCCTTCGAGTACTTCGGGCACGCCTACGGCCTCGAGGTCGTCGGCCTGCAGGGGCTGTCGACGGTGGCGGAGGCGAGCCTCGCCGACGTGCGCGCCACCGCCGACCTGATCGCGGAGCGCGGCGTCCCGGCGGTGTTCGTCGAGTCGACGATCAACCCGCGCACCATCGAGGCGGTGCGGATCGCCGCCCGCGACCGGGGCGCCGAGGTGGCCCTCGGTGGCGAACTGTTCTCGGACGCCTTCGGCAGCGGCGGCACGCCCGAGGGGACCTACGTCGGCATGATCCTGCACAACGCGGCGACCGTCGCCACCGCGCTCGGCGGCGCCCCGGCGCCGCTCCCGGCCGCGCTCGCGGACTGGCTCGCCCGGTGGCCCGAGGGGCTCGAGATCGTCGGTCGATGAGCACGGCCACGCCGAACCACACCCCGGTCGGGGTCGCGGTGCACGTCGAGGATCTGACGATCCGCTACGGCGAGCGCACGGTCCTCTGGGACGTCGACCTCGACGTCCCGACCGGGGTGCTCGGCGCCATCGTCGGGCCGAACGGCGCGGGCAAGAGCACCCTCCTGAAGGCGATCGTGGGGTTGGTGCGCCCGGCCGCAGGCCACGTGCGCGTGTTCGGCGAACCCTTCGCCCGCGTCCGCAAGCGGGTCGCGTACGTGCCGCAGCGCGCGGCCGTCGATTGGGACTTCCCCACCACGGTCCTCGACGTCGCCACCATGGGGCGCTACGCGCGCCTCGGATGGCTGCGCCGCCCGGGGCGCGCCGACCGCGAGGCGGCTCGATCGGCGCTCGAGCAGGTCGGGCTCGTCGACCTCGCGCACCGTCAGATCGGCGAGCTCTCCGGCGGCCAGCAGCAGCGTGCGTTCCTCGCGCGGGCGTTGGCGCAGGAGGCGGAACTGGTGCTGATGGACGAGCCGATGGCGGGCGTCGACGCCCCCACCGAGGCGGCCGTCCTGGAGGTGCTCGACGAGCTGCAGCGTGCCGGTCGGACGGTGCTCGTCGTGCACCACGACCTGCAGACCGTCGCCGACCGCTTCGAGTGGGTGGCGCTGGTGCAGGTGCGGGTGGTCGCGTCGGGCGGCACGGCAGAGGCGCTCGCCCCCGAGGCGCTCCGGCGCGCCTACGGCGGACCGGTCGCTGTGGTCGCCGCCGGGGGCGCAGCGCTCGCGGCGGAGGGCGCCCCGGGCGCGCACGCGCGACCGTGAACGAGCTCTGGGCCATCCTGATCGACGGTTCGACGCGCACCGTCCTCCTGGGCGCCGCGCTGTTGGGGGCGCTGACCGGCGGCCTCGGCACCTTCGCCGTGCTGCGCCGGCAGAGCCTGCTCGGCGACGTCCTGGCGCACGCGGCGCTCCCGGGGATCGTCGCGGCCTTCCTGCTCTCGGGCGAGCGGGCGCTGCCGGTGCTGGTCGTGGGCGCGCTCGCCTCCGGGCTGCTGTGGTCGGCGGTGCTCCAGGTGCTCGCCCGGCACACGCGCCTCGGCGCCGACGGCGCGACGACGCTCGTGCTCTCGGTCTCGTTCGCGCTCGGCCTGGCGCTGCTCACCGCGGCGCAGAGCCGCGGCGACGCGGCGGCCGCGGGCCTGCAGACCTTCTTGTTCGGCCAGGCGGCGGCGCTCCTTCCGGGCGACGTCGTGCTCCTGGCCGCCGTCGCGTTGGTCCTCGTCGCAGGCGTGGCGCTCGCCTGGCCCGCGCTCGCGCTCGTGGCCTTCGACCCGGGCTACGCCCGCAGCGTGGGCGTCCCGGTCCGCGCGCTGGAAGCGGCCCTGACCGGCGCCCTCGCCGTCGCGGTCGTGCTCGGCCTCCAGTTGGTCGGCGTCGTGCTGATCACGGCCCTCGTCGTGGCGCCCGCCATCGCCGCACGTCCGTGGGTGGCGCGGTTGGCGCCCCTCGTGGCGATGGCGGCGGCCACGGGCGCGGCCGCCGGCGCCATCGGCGCGCTGGTCAGCGCCGTCGACCGCGACGCGGCCACCGGACCCGTGGTGGTCGTGGCCGTCACGCTCGCGGCGATCGTCTCGGTCGCGCTCGCCGTCGCGCGCGGACGGCGTCGGGTGCGCGCGGGCGCAGCGCAGGCCGCGACGGCACGGGGCTCGGCGTGATCGGCGCGCTCCAGGGCTGGATCGACGATCCGACGGTCGCGACCGTGCTGCTCGGGGCCGTCGTCGGGATGGCGGCCACGGTGGTCGGCACCTTCCTGCTGCTCCGCAAGAGCACGATGCTCACCGACGCGATCGGGCACTCCGTGCTCTTCGGCATCGTCGTCGGCTTCCTGGTCGTGGGCGACCTCCACCACCCGGCCCTCACGCTGGGCGCGGCGCTCGCGGGGCTGTTGACGGTGGCGGGCACGCGGGCGCTCGAGGCCACCGGACGCGTGCGCTCGGACGCCGCGATCGGCCTCGTGTTCCCGCTCTTGTTCGCGCTCGGCGTCCTCCTGGCCGGCCGCTACGCCGGCGATGCGCACCTCGACGCCGACGCCGTCCTGGTGGGCGAGATCGGCTTCGCCTGGATCGACGTCGCCCCCTTCTTCGGGTTGGAGCTGCCGCGGGCGCTGCGCACCATGCTCGTGGTGTTGGCGCTCGATGCGGTGCTCGTCGCCTCGCTGTGGAAGGAGCTGAAGGTCGGCGCCTTCGACCCGGGGTTCGCCGCGGCCGTCGGCCTGGCGCCCGGCGCGGTCGCCACCGCCCTGCTCGCCGCGACCTCGCTGACCGCGGTGGCCGCCTTCGACGCGGTCGGCGCGGTGCTGTTCGTCGCCTTCGTGGTCGCCCCGCCGGCGGCCGGGCTGCTGCTCGCGAACCGCGTCGGGACGATGCTCGCGATCGGGCTCGTCGTCAGCGTGGCGGCATCGATCGGCGGCTACGCGGCCGCGCTCGCCTACGACCTCGCGATCGCCCCCGCGATGGCGCTCGTCGCGGGCGCGCTCGTGGCCGGCGCGCTGCTGGTGGGTCCGCGCCACGGGCTGGTGGCGCACGTGGTGCGCTCGCGGACACGCGGGCTCGACCTCGACGCGCGCGCGCTGCTGGTGCACCTCGCCACCCACGCCGAAGCCGAGGCCGAGGCGCGCGAGAACACGCGCCCGGCGCTGCGGGAGCACCTCGGGTGGCGGGCCGCGAAGGTCGAACGGGTCGTGCGCCATGCGCTCGACGGCGGCTTCGTCGAACGGGGCCGCGCCGGCGAAGGGCTGCGGCCGACCGGGCGCGGTCGCGCCTGGATCGAGGAGGCGGGCCCCGAGGGCGAGACCCGAGGCGGCTGACCGAGCTTCAGTCCGCGTCGCGGGTGCGCCGCACGACGTGGAAGCGCGCCTCGCTGACGCCGTTGCGGGCGTTCGCGGCGCGCGCGAGCACGAAGAGCAGGTCCGAGAGCCGGTTGAGGTACCGCGCCACCGGCGTGCCGACGGGCGCGACCGAGGAGAGCGCGACGGTCGCGCGCTCGGCGCGCCGCACGACCGAACGGGCGACGTGCAGCGCCGCGCTCGTGGCGTGTCCGGCGGGCAGGATGAACTGCTTCAGCGGCTCGAGCTCCGCCTCGAAGCGATCGATGGCCGCCTCCAGCGCTTCGACGTCGGCCTCCTCGACCGGGTGCAGGTGGACGCGCGCCTCCGCGTCCGGCGGCGTCGCCAGGTCGGCGCCCACGTCGAACAGCGTGTGCTGGATCTGCCCGAGGAGCTTGTCGACGTCGGAATCCACGCCCAGGCCGCGCGCCATGCCGATCGCGGCGTTCGCCTCGTCGACCGCCCCGTACGCCTCGACCCGCAGGTCGTCCTTGCGGACCCGTCCGCCGCCGAAGAGCCCGGTGGTGCCGTCGTCGCCCGTGCGCGTGTAGATCTTCATGGAGCGAGTCTAGCCCCGCCCCGCGCCGGCGAGGGTGGGCGTCAACCCAGGTCGGTGGCGGGCGCCGGGGCCAGACCGAGCACGCGCGCCAGGTCCGCCGCGGCGTTGCGGCCGGACAGCAGCGCGAGCGGCATGCCGCCCCCCGGGTGCACGGTGCCCCCGGCCAGGCGCAGGTTGCGCACGCCCCGAACCGTGGGTCCGGGCCGCAGCGTCGAGGCGAGCGTCGTCGGCGCCGCGCCGTAGATGGCGCCGCGGTCGCCGAAGCGCGCGAGCTCCGAAGGCACCACGTCGCGCTCCACCACCACCCGGCCGGTGGGGTCGAAGCCGCGCGCCGCCAGCGTGGTCCGCAGGCGCCGCGCCGCGGCGGCGTCCTCGGCCCGCTCCGGTACCCCGGGCGGCAGCGCGGGGGCGTTCGCCATGACGAACCAGTTCTCGTGGCCCACCGGTGCGTCCGCCGGATCGCCCTTGGACGAGGCGTGGACGTACAGGGTGGGGTCGCCCGGGTGGCGGCCGGCGCGCAGGTCCTCGAACTCCGCGGCGTAGTCCGCGGGGAACAGGATCGTGTGCGCCGAGAGCTCGGGGGTCGCGCCGCGCACCCCGAGCAGCGCGACCGTGCCCGAGAGGCTCGGGTGGCGGCGCTCCGGCGTCGGCCGCCCCAACCAGGCGAGCGCCCAGCGTCGGTCGACGGCCGCCACCACCGCGTCCACCGCGAGCGGGCCGCGGTCGGTCGCCACCTCGCGCACCCGCCCGCCGCGCACGGGGAGCGCCTCGACCGCGACGCCGGTGCGCACCTCGACCCCGAGCTCCTCCGCGAGCGCCCGCAAGGCGCGCACGACGCCGTGGACGCCGCCCACCGGCAACGTCACGCCCAAGCCGAGCTCGACCCAGGCGATGTTGTGCAGCACCGCCGGCGCTCGGTACGGGTCGCCGCCGAAGTACGTCGCGAAGCGTAGGAAGAACGGGAGCAGGTCGCCGCGGACGCCGAGGGCGGCCAGCAGGTCGGGGAGCGTGCGGCCGGGGTGGGCGCGCCAACCGTGGCGCACGCCGTAGGCCGCGAGCCGGGCGAGCCCGGGCGCCGGACCGCGCACGAAGGTGGGGGCGGCGTCCTCGTACAAGCGGCGCGCGGTCGCCAGCGCGCGCCGGTACGCGACGCCCTCCTGAGCGTCCAAGCCCTCCAGCGTGCGGTCGAGGTCCGAGTACACGTCCCAGACGCGCCCCGATGGGTACCGGTAGCGGCACAGCGGGGCGAGCGGTTCGAGCTCGAAGGGCCGCTCGCGCCCCGCGTCGCGGAACAGCGCGTCGACCACGTCCGGGAGGGTGAACACCGAGGGCCCCACGTCGAAGCGGAAGCCGCCGGCGCGCCACTCGCCGGCCTTGCCGCCGACCTCGTCGGCGCGCTCGAGCAGCGTCACGCGCGCACCGCTGCGCGCGAGGTCGATCGCGGCGGCCAGGCCGGCGAAGCCCCCGCCCACCACGGCGACGTGCGGTGCGGTCACGGGTAGGCCCGGCCCTTCCACTCGTAGCCGCCGCGGCGGGCCAGCGCCCGCGCGACCACCGCCGTGAGCGCGATCGGGCCCAGCGGTTGGAGCAGGGCCTCGGCGACGGGTCGGCCGCTCTTGGCGTTGGCGACCGCCCGCAGCGCGACGCCGCCGGCCGCGAGCCACCACCAGCGCGGGTCGGCCCACGCGGCGATCCAGGGGGCGGTGTACGCGGCGACGTTCGTCGCCCACAGGCCGATCAGCACCGCCGGCACCCCGCCCGCCGCGGCCAAGGCGTTCTTGCCGAACCCCGCGACCACGGCCGACCACCCGCGGTACATCCGCGTCGCCACCCAGGGCCCGCCGAGGCGCAGCGTCAGCGGCACCCCCAGGCGCTTCGCGCGCTGCGCCAGACGCACGTCCTCGAGCACCTCCGCCCGCAGGGCGGCGTGCCCGCCCACCCGCTCGTACGCCTCGCGGCGCCACGCCATCAGCTGACCGTTGGCGCCCGCGATCGAGGCGAACGGCAGCGCGCGGACGAACGGGTGGGGCAGGTTGGCCAAGAGCAACAGGTCGACGAGCGGGACCACGAGCCGCTCGCCCCAGGTGCCGCAGCGCTGGCGCGGCCAGACCGTGAGCAGGCCCCCGTCGGTGGCATCGAGCTCGTCGAGCACCCGCGAGAGCGCTCCGGGCGTCCAGGCGACGTCGGCGTCGGTGAAGACGAGCACCTCGCCGCGCGCGGCGCCGGCGAGCTGGTGGCACGCCCAGTTCTTCCCCGACCATCCGGCCGCGAGCGGGGCGCCGGCGAGCACCCGCAGCGTCGGCGCGCGCTCGGCCGCGGCCGCGAGCAGCTCGGGCGTCGCGTCGCTCGAACCGTCGTCGAGCACCAGCACCTCGTCCGCCCCCTGCGCGAGCCAGGTGGGCAGCGTCTCGGGGAGCACGACCGCCTCGTCCCGCACCGGCACCAGGAGCGAGACCCGGGGTCGCGCGCCGCCGGGTCGCGCGGTCGCGCGCGCGCCCAGGACCGGGAAGCTCGCGACGTTGAGGGCGAGGACGAACGCCTGCCCGAGGAGGAAGGCGGCCACCGCCGCGAACGCCACGTCGCCGAGGATCATGCGCTGCCGCCCCACAGCCGCGCCAACCACCCGGCGCGCTCGTGGGTGCTGCCGCGGCCCCGCCACCAGGCCTCGTACCCCGGGACGGGGGCTTCGGGATCGGGGGCCGCGGCGAGGTCGGCGTCGAGGCGCGCGAGCAGCGCCGCCAGCGCCGCGTCGGCGGCCCCCGCGTCGCTGCCGGCTGGGAGCTGCGCCCCGCCGCGCACGTACAGCTCGGGGTACTCGCCGCCGCGCACCACCGCGCGGAAGGCGACCGGCCACAGCGGGACGCCCGCCCATCGAGCGATGGCCGCGGCGCCCGGACGGGTGGGGCCCAGCGGCCCCGCCGGCCGCAGCCGCGCCTCGGGGAACACGACCAGCCAGGTGCCGGCGGCCGCGCGCCGCGCCGCCGCGCGCGGCCGGCTCGCCGGGACCGCCCCCAGGTGGGTGAAGAAGCGGAAGCGACCCAGCTGGGCGTCGTCCATCACCGCCCCGGACGGACGCCCGTGGTGGACGGCCAACCCCCAGGCGAGATAGGCGTCCCACCAGGAGTGGTGGTTGGCGACGACGACCGCACCGGCGGCCGGCACGGGCGCCTCGAGGCGCCCCCAGACGCCGCCGGTGCCGCGGCGGAAGGCCCGATGGATGCGGGCCGGCACGAACGCCGCGACGAGCCGGACGAGCGCGGCCGCCACGCGCGCCTTCACGCCCGCGACCCCGTCCGGCCCCACGCCCAGACGGCGACCATGGCGGCGGTGGCGACCGCCCCCGCGATCGGCAACCCGAAGAACGCGAGCCCGACGCCGATCAGGAAGGCCTGCACGAGGTAGGTCGCCCGGAGGTCGCCGATCGCCGCGGCGAAGCGGCCCGCCTCGCCGCCCGGCGTCCGCACGCGCGGCTCGATCCGGACGAGCAGCGCGACGAGCGCGAGCCCGGCGACGTACCAACCGACGAAGTTCGTCCAGGCGACCCCGAAGTAGCTCGGGTGCACGAAGGCCCAGAAGCCCTCGCGCACCATCAGCGGGTCGAGCCCCAGGTCCCAGGCGACGAGCGCGAGCGGTGCCCCCCACCACGCACGTCGCCCCGGCACGACGGCCAAGGCGATCAGCACGAACGCGAACCAACCGATCGGCACGAGCAGCGGCACCCCGGCGAGCGTCGGACCGGGCGCCGTGTAGTCGTAGGGGCCGAAGGGCACGCCGGTGCGCGAGCCCAGCACCTCGACCGCCCATCCGAAGGCGAGCGCCGCGCCGAGCAGCGCCCACGCCCGCCGACCGAAGCGGGCGAGCGCCACCAGCAGCACGGCCACGGCGAGCGCCCCGGTGCTCGCGTACGCGAGCGGCACGAAGGCGTCCGGGAGGAGCGGCGTGGGCACCATGAAGAGCACCCACGCGGCCAACCACGGGCGCCAAGGCCGCGCCCGCACCTCGCGCGCGAGCGCTGCGAGCCGCGCCAGCGACCGCCCGTCGACGGCCAGCAGCACCCCACCGGCGACGAGCAGGTTGGTGACGAGGAAGAACGTCGCCTCCTCGATCGGGAGCCCGAGCGGCGCCCAGCCGAGCGTGCGCTCGGGCGAGATCCACCAGATGCCCGAGCCGATCGCGAAGCGGTCGGCAAGCCACAACCACGCCGTCGGGAGCGCGACGGCGAGGGCGAAGACGCGCCGCCGCGCCCACAGCAGGTCGCCGCCGAACGCCCACTGCAGCGCCAGGATCGGCATCGCCCAGACCAGGATCAAGCCGAGGTACGTGCCCGGGTCGGTCGGCACCAGCAGCAGGCCGACCGCCGCGAGACCGATCGCCCCCGCCGCGGGGAGCGCGCGGGCGACCGCCGCGGTCCGCGGCGCCGGCGCGGCCTTCGCGTGGAGCCGGCGCCGCAGCGCCAACGCCAGGAGCCCGGTGGCCCAGGTCTGGATCGCGAAGAACGCGATCTCCTCGATGGGCACGCCGCCGACGGTGGCGAGCACGCGTCCGTCGGGGTACCCCCAGACACTCTGCACGATCAGGTGGCGATCCCACGGATAGGTGTACGCGAGCGCCACCGCGATCAGCACCCCGATCGCGACCCCGCCATGCCGAGCCGCCCGCGGATCGCCGCGCCCTCGGCGCGCGTCCCAGAAGAGCACCGCGAGCCACGGGAGCGTGAACGCGACGTGGAACTGCGCGTAGGTCATGCCGTCCGCCCAGATGGCCGCGGCGGCGATGGCGACGACGACCGGCAGGGCCCAGGCCCAGCGCGGCACGGCGGCCGACGGGGGCGCGGCCGCCTCGCCGGCGGGTCGCGTCACGAGCCCGAGCGGCCGAGGGCGCGCCCGAGCGCCGCGAGCGGCGAGCGCAGGTCGCTCAGGACCTCGCGGGCGGCGTTGCGCCCCGAAGCGCCCATGATGCCGCCACCGGGGTGCGTGCTCGCCCCGGTCATGTACAGCCCCTTGACGCCGGGGGCGCGGTAGGCGTGCCCCCCGAGGAAGGGGCGGAGGGCGAACATCTGGTCGAGGCTCATCTCGAGGTGCATGACGTTGCCGCGGAAGAGCCCCAGCTCGCGCTCGAGCCACAGCGGGTGTTGGAACAGGGAACCCACGACCTTGTCCTTGGTACCCGGCGCGTGCACCTCGAAGGCGTCGAGGATCGACGCCTCGACCTCCGGGGCGATCGCGTCCCAGCTCCGGCCGCCCGCGAGCTGATACGGGAAGTACTGCGCCCACAGCCACAGGACCTCGCCGCCGGGCGGCGCGAGCGTCGGGTCGACGGCGCTGAAGCTCATCGCGACGATCGGGGGGTCGGCAGCCGGCCGGCCGGCCAGGTAGTCGCCGTACGCCGCCGAGATCTGCGCCCGGTCGCGGCAGATCAGCTGCAGCGCGCGGCGGGCGGCGTCGTCCGGGTGCGCCGGGTAGCGGATCGGTTCCGAGAGCGCCAGCCGCACGACCGCGCCGAAGCCGTTGCCGACGCGCATGTTCTTGGCCGCCGGCGGTCGGTGTTCCTCGGGCAGCAGCTTGCCGAAGGTCTCGAGCGCGTGCGCGCCGGCGAGCACCACCCGAGCGGTGTAGACCTGATCGCCCACCCGCACGCCGGTGGCGCGACCCCCCTCGACGAGGATGGCGTCCACCGGCGCCGACGTGTGGACCTCGCCCCCATGGGCCTCGACGTGGCGCGCGAGCGCCTGCGTGAGCATGCCCGAGCCCCCCTTGGGGCGCGCCATCCCCCCCTCGTGGTACAGGGGGTGCCAGAGCAGGAAGGGCGAGGTCATCGGTTCGGTCGGCGGCGGACCGGACTGCGCCGCCATCCACACCAACGGCGCCTTGACCTTCTCCTCGCGGAAGTAGTCGTCCACGAGTTCCCCGTACGGCTTGAGGATGCGCGGCAGCGCTTGCTTCCAGTCGCCGGGGACCGCCTTGCCCGACATCGCGGCGCTCCCGAGCTTGAGCGGGTTGGGCGTCGCCAGGAACAGGTCGCGCACCGTGCGCGCGAACGGCCGCCACTCGTCCAAAAAGCGCCCGTACGCCTCCCCCTCCCCGGGGAAGCGCGCTTCGATGCCCTCGATCGTCTGGGCTTCGGAGCGGTGGAACATCAGGTGATCGCCGTCCTCGAACGGGGCGAAGAACAGCGGATCGACGTCGATGTACTCGAGCCCGTACCGCTCGAGCGCCAGCTCCTCGACGATCGGGGTGTTGCGGATGAGGATGTGGGCGGAGCCGCCGAGATCGAACTGGTAGCCCGGGAACTGCTCCACCGTCGAGACGGCTCCGCCCGCCACGGCTCGGCGCTCGAAGACGCCGACCTTGAGGCCGGCTTGCGCGAGGTAGGCGCTGGCGACGAGGGCGTTGTGCCCAGCGCCGATGGTCAGGACGTCGTAATCGGGCACGGGGCCCCTCCAGTTCGGTTGGCGCGGCGCGTCACGAGCGGCCCCCGGCCACGACGCTGACCACGGCGCGCGGGATGAGGGCGACGCGCTCGACCGGCAGCAGGTACGCGCGCCGGTTGAGGTTGTCGTAGCCGTTCTGACGCAGCTTGCGCAAGATGCCTTCGTAGTTCAGGGCGGCCACCGCCACGCCGAGCGCGGCGACCCCGTACAGGCGCGGGATCCCTCGCCAGCCCTCGCGGTAGAGCGCGTTGGCGTGCGCGCCGAGCTCCTCGAGGAGCGCGACGTAGCCGGGGGTGACGCGCCCGGCGCGCAGGTCGTCGAGGTCGACGCCGTGCTTCGCCCGCAGGTCGGCGGGCAGGTAGCAGCGCCCCATCCGCAGGTCCTCGCCCACGTCGCGCAGCACGTTCGTCAGCTGCATCGCGTTGCCGAGGGCGAGCGCCATCTGCAGCGTCTCCTCGCCGCCGCGGTAGCCGCAGACGGGCGCCACCAGCCAACCGACCACGCCGGCGACGCGCCGGCAGTAGACCATCAGCTCGTCCAGGTCGGCGACGTCCGCCGGCTCGAGGTCGGACAGCAAGCCCAACCGCAACTCGTCGAAGCCGGCCTTGGGGACGGGGAAGCGCTCGAGCAGCCAGGCGAGGCCGACCTCGACCGCATCGTCCGCATCCGGGGTGCCCGCGTACGCGCGTTCGATGCCCGCCCACCAGGCGGCCAGGCGCTCGCGCGCCGCCTCGCTGCTCGGCGCCTCGTCGACGGCGTCGTCGCCGGCGCGGCACGCCGCGTAGATGACCGTCACGGCGGAGCGCCGCTCGCCCTGGAAGAGGCGCGAGCCCAGGTAGAAGGTGCTGGAGTGGGCCCGCGTGGCGTCGGTGCACGCCGCGATGGCCTGGTCGACGGTCATGGGCCCCTCCGCTCCTCCCCGGTCCGAGCGGACGCTAGCACGCCCGAAGCGCCCCGACCGTGGGCAGCCTAACGATGCTTAGGGGTCCGGATCGCACCCGTGGCCGCGCTGCTCAGCCGCTCGTCGGCAGCGGCACGCGGGCGTCCTCGGGGCGGGGGCCGCCACCGTAGCGGGCGACGACGTAGTCGTCGAGCATCTTCTGGAAGCCGGGCACGATCTCCGCGCCCTGGAGCGTCCCCACGAAGACCCCGTCGCGGTAGACGGGCGCCCGCGGGGTCTCGCCCGTGCCCGGCAGCGAGATGCCGATGTCGGCGTGCTTCGATTCGCCGGGACCGTTCACGACGCACCCCATCACGGCCACCCGCAACCCTTCGACGCCCGGGTAGGCGTCCTTCCAGGCCGGCATGCTCGCCCGCAGGTACGCCTGGATGTCGCGCGCCATCTCCTGGAACAGCGTGCTCGTGGTCCGACCGCACCCGGGGCACGCGGTGACGTCGGGCGCGAACCGCCGCAGGTCGAGCGCCTGCAGCACCTCCTGGGCGATCTCCACCTCGCGTTCGCGGGGCGCCCCGGGGTCCGGGGTGAGCGAGACGCGGATGGTGTCGCCGATGCCGTCGGTCAGCAGCGGCGCGAGGCCGGCCGTCGACGCGACGGCCCCCTTGAGGCCCATGCCGGCCTCGGTGAGGCCCAGGTGCAGCGGGTAGGCGCACCGCGCGGCGAGCCGCCGGTACACGTCCCACATGTCGCGCACGCGGCTCACCTTGGCCGAGAGCACGATGCGTTCCGCCGGCAGACCCGTGCGCTCGGCGAGCTCGGCGGATCGCAGGGCGGACTGGATCATCGCCTCGATCATCACCTCGCGCGCGTCCTCGGGCTCGGCGCGCCGCGCGTTGGCGTCCATCAGCTCGGTCAGCAGCGCCTGGTCGAGCGAGCCCCAGTTCACGCCGATCCGCACCGCGCGGTCGTGCTCCTTGGCGACCTCGATCATCGTGACGAAGTTCTCGTCGTGGCGATCGCCGACCCCGACGTTCCCCGGGTTGATCCGGTACTTCGCGAGCGCCTCGGCGGTCTTGGGGAAGGCGCGCAGCAGTTGATGGCCGTTGAAGTGGAAGTCGCCGACGAGCGGCACGTCGAGGCCGGCGTCGTCGAGCCGCGCCCGGATCTCGGGCACGGCCGCGGCCGCCGCCTTGGTGTTGACGGTGATGCGCACGACCTCGGATCCGGCGCGCGCGAGGGTGGCGACTTGCTCGGCGGTCCCGGCCGCGTCCTCCGTGTCGGTGTTCGTCATGGACTGCACGACCACGGGGTGGTCGCCCCCGAGGAGGACGCGCCCCACCGGAACGGTGACGGTGCGGCGACGTGGGTACGGGTTCATGCCGTCAGTCTACGGCTCGCGCGCCGTCGGACCGTGTGCCCGACGGCGGTCGCTGCACGGCTCACGCGCCGCGGGCTCCGAGCAAGGGCTCGAGCTCGGGCCACAGCGCCTCGGAGACGGAGAGCGCCTCGCCGCCATGGATGGTCTCGACGCCCCGCCAGTCCCCGAAGCGGCCCCCGGCTTCGCGCAGCAGGACCGGGAACGGCCCGCAGTCCCAGGCGTGCATGACCGGATCGAGCATCACGTCGAGGCGGCCGGCCGCCACCAGGGCGTGGCCGTAGGCGTCGCCCCACCCGGCCTGGAAGGCGGTCGCCGCCTGCACCCGCGCCCACGCCGCCGCGCGCCCGTGGCGCGCGAACGAACCCGCGTCGGTGAAGCCGACGTACGCATCGGCCAGGCCCGCCGCCTTCCGGACCCGCACCGGCCGGCCGTCGAGGCGGGTGCCGTGCCCGCTCGCGGCCGAGAGCGTCATCCCGAGCGCCGGGAAGTGCGCCACCCCCACCTCGACCCGGCCTTCGATCGCGAGCCCCACGAGCACCCCGTAGAGCGGCACGCCGCGCACGAACGACTTGGTCCCATCGATCGGATCGACCCACCAGACGTGGCTGGCGTCCGCACGGTCGGCGCCCTCCTCCTCGCCGACGATGCCGTGGTCCGGGAAGGCGCCTCCCAGGTGCGCGCGCAGCACCGCTTCGGCCTCGCGGTCGGCGACGGTCACGGGGGTGTCGTCGCCTTTGGTCTCCACCGCGACGCCGGTCCCGAAGTGGGCGAGGGTGCGTCGGCCGGCGACGAAGGCGGCCTCCAAGGCGACGTCGAGGTAGCGCTGCAGCTCGGGCATGGGGGGCAGCCTACCGCCGCCGGCGCCGGACGCCGCGCTAGATTGACGGCATGCTGATGCCCCGCGCGCGCCTCGAAGCCGCCGAGCGGTCCACGCTCGCCCCCTACGCCGCCTTCGCCGACGCGACGCGCGGCCGCGTCCACGCCGAGGACGAGAGCATGTACCGCACCGCGTTCCAGAAGGACCGCGACCGGGTCATCCACACGAGCGCGTTCCGGCGCCTGGAGTACAAGACCCAGGTGTTCGTCAACTACGCGGGCGACTACTACCGGACCCGGCTGACCCACACGCTCGAGGTGGTGCAGGTCGCGCGCTCGATCGCCCGGGCGCTCGGGCTCAACGAGGACCTCGCCGAGACCATCTCGCTCGCCCACGACCTCGGGCATCCGCCGTTCGGCCACGCGGGCGAGAAGACCCTCGACCGACTCGCGGCCGAGTTCGGCGGGTTCGACCACAACCGCCAGAGCCTCCGCGTGGTGACCGAGCTCGAGACCCGCTACCCGGGCTTCGAAGGGCTCAACCTGAGCTGGGAGACGCTCGAAGGGATCATGAAGCACGAGACCGAGTACGACGTGCCCGACACGTCCTGGGAGCCCGACCGGCGCGGCAGCCTCGAGGCGCAGGTCGTGAACGTCGCGGACGAACTGGCCTACAACGCCCACGACCTCGACGACGGGCTGCGGTCGGGGCACCTCTCGCCGCACCAGATCGTCGAGGTGCCCGTGGTCGCCGAGCTGTTCGAGCGCCTCGGCATCGACCCGGCGCGGTTCGACAACCAGGCGCGGTACGCCTTGATCCGCGAGCTGCTCGGGCTGTCGATCTCCGACGCGATCGAGCACACCCACCAGCGCATCGAGGAGGCCGGCGTCGCCTCGCTCGACGACGTCCGCGACCACCCGACCACCCTCGTGGGGAACGGCCCCGCGGTCGGCCCCCGGCTGCGCGAGCTCAAGCGCTTCCTCTACGCCAACCTGTACTTCCACCATCGGCTGATCCGCATGACGCGCAAGGCCGACCACATCCTGGAGCGCCTCTACCGCGCCTACGTCGACGTCCCCGCCATGCTGCCCCCCGACGTGCGCCGCTCCGGCGAACGCCTCGGCGTCGAGCGCGCCGTGATCGACTACCTCGCGGGCATGACCGACCGCTACGCCACCGACGAGTACCGGCGCCTGTTCGATCCGACGGCGCTCACCTAACGCGCCGCGCGGACGCCGGGGCTTCGCCCACGGCTGCGCGGCGTTGCGGTCGCTTCGCGACCGCCGCGCAGCGGAGTGGATCGTTCGCGCACCGAGACCACTCGCGCGGCGGATCGCTCGGGCGCGCTTGCGAAGCAAGCGCAACCCGTCGGAGCGATTGAGCGGTTTGGGCTCAATCGCTCCGACGGGCGACGGCCAGGAGCCGCCCATCCTCCGCATCCCGGAACCACACCGCCGAGACGTCCCCGCGCGGGATTCGGAGCAGGAGCCAGGGGCTGGTGAGCGCCTGGGTGGTGATCGCGCCCGCCGCGGGCGACGTGGCGCGCACGTCGACGTAGAGGTCGCCCCCCTCGAGCGAGGCGCCCTCGACGTCGAGGCCGTACCCGCCGGTGGGTTTGGTGCCGAGGAAGATCGCGACCAACGTCTCCCGCGCGAGATCGGCGCTCGGGACCGGCGGCACGCTCAGGCTCGAGCCGTACGCCTGGTTCCAGGCCTGGGTCAGCTCCTCACGGGTGCGCAGCAGGCGGTAGGTGGCGCGATCGACGCCGACCGCCTGCGCGCCGCGCGCCACCACCTCGAAGGGGACGTCGCGCGGGCTCGGCCGGAAGGCGGCCTCGTCGGTAGCGAGCCCGACGGTGACGTGGACGGCGGTCGCCCGCTGCTCCCCGGTGCCGTCCACGGCGCGCCGCGGCACGTCCTCGCCGTCCAGGAAGGCGACGACGAGCGGCTCGTCCAAGCCCTCGAGCACGCGCCGCAACGCATCGGCCTCGGTGGTGGTCAGCTCGCCGAGGCCGCGCAGGCCGCCGATGCGCGGCCGCGGCGTCACGCGCACGTCGAGCCCGGCCGGATCGAAGACCCCGAGCTCGAGCCAGCTCGAACCGTCGTAGTAGAGGAGCGCCCGCGTGGCGCGCGTGGTCCGCAGTTGCAGGTCGGTGGTCAGCGGGATCCGGCGCACGTCCGCCGGCGCTTCGGCCGGGGTCGCGTCCGCGCGCAGCGTCGGGGCGCCGTCCACCCAGAGCGCTTCCGGCACCGCCCAGGGGTCCAGGGTCGCGGCTTCGCCCGGGACCTCGAGGACCCGTTCGGCGCCGTCGAGCGTGAAGGTGCGCGGCGTCCCGTAGAGCCAGGTGATGCGCTCGTCGAGCGCGCCGGTGACGGTGAGGTCGTGCAGATCGGGAGCCGGATCGGTCGCGCACGCCGCCAACAGGGCGGCGGCCAGCGCGATCGGGAGGACGGCGCGGGTCGCAACGGTGCGGCGCGCGGGGGCGGGGCGCGCGGGGGTCAGGCGCATGGTGGAGCCTCCTCGGGAACGAGGCTAACCGACGAAGCTGAGAACCGACGCGGGGTGGCCGTCTCATCGGGCGCTGGTAGACTCGGCGCGTGTCCGACGCCCGTTCCTCCCGCGCGCTCATCGTCTCGGCCTCGATCGGCTCCGGCCACGTGGCCGCCGGGCGGGCGATCGCCGCGACGCTGACCGAGCGCGGGGCGACCGTGGAGCACGTCGACCTGCTCGACTACACCTCCACGCCCTTCCGGCGCCTGTACCGCCAGTCGTACTTCGACCTGGTGCGCACCGCGCCCGACCTGGTCGATTGGTTGGGCAAGCGCCTCGACGTATCGCGCGAGGCCAAGACCCGTCAAGCGCGGCTGCGCGCGCGCCTGACGCGGTTGATCAGCTACCACCTGCCGCGCCAGCTCGATGCGTTCCGCCCCGACCTGATCGTGCACACGCACTTCCTCGGGGCCGAGATCCTCTCGACCCGCAAACGCAGCCAGGGCATCCCCCAGGTCGAGGTGATCACCGATTTCCTCGTCCACGGCCTGCACCTGCACCCGCTCATGCGCCGCTACTACGTCGCCCACGAGGAGCTCGCGGTGCACCTGCGAGCGGTCGGCGTCGCCGCCGACAAGGTCCGGGTCACGGGCATCCCGATCGACGCCCGCTTCTGCGACCTGCCGACCCGGAGCGCCGCGCGCGCGGTGCTGGGGCTCGATCCCGACCGCGACGTGCTCCTGATCATGGCCGGGGGCATGGAGGCCAAGGTGACCGCCGAGATGCTGCGCCAGTTGCGCTCCCTGCCGTGGCCGCTGACCGTCGTCGCGATCACCGGCCGCTCCGAGGCCTTGCGCCACCGCTTGACCGATGCGGTGGACGGCACCGAAGGCCTCGTCCGCTTCCGCGTGCTCGGGTACACGCACGAGGTCCCCACCTGGATGGCGGCCGCCGACCTGCTCGCCGGCAAGCCCGGAGGCCTGACCACGTCCGAGGCGCTCGCCGCCGGGCTCCCGTTCGCGGTGGTCCAGCCGTACCCGTTGCAGGAGGAGGCGAACGCGAACTTCCTGGTGGAGGGGGGCGCCGGCATGCGCATCGACCCGCTCACCACCTTCGGGTACAAGGTGCAGCGCTACCTCGAGTCGCCCGCACGGCGCGCCGCGATGGCGCGGGCCGCGCGGGCGCTGGGCCGACCCCGGGCCGCCGCCGACGTGGCCGACGACGTGATCGAAGCAGGATGGCTACCGCGGCCACGGTGAGGAGCCTCCTTCTGCTCGCCGCCGCGCTCGCGGCGCTCGCGCTGCCGCCGTTCGCGCGCGCTGCCGACGAGCGTTGGGACGTGATCGTGGTCGGGGGCGAGCCGGAGGCGATCGCGGCGGCGGTCGCGGCGGCCGAGGAGGGGGCGCGCACGCTCCTGGTGACCGAGGACCCGCGCCTCGGAGGCCTCTTCGTGCGCGGCGCCATGAACGTGCTCGACCTCCGGGTGACGCCGGTCGATTTCCAGCGCGGCCTCTTCGAACGCTGGTGGCGCGCGGTGGGGCGCCAGAACGCCTTCGACGTGGCCCGCGGCGAGCGCGCGTTCCACGACCTGTTGGCGGCGGCCGGGGTGGCGGTGCGGCTGGACGCGCCGCCGGTGCGCCCGTGGCTCGCCGACGACGCCGCGACGGCGCGCGTGCAGGGCGTCCTCGTCGGCGATCGACGGCTGCAGGCGAGCCACGTGGTCGACGGGACCGCCGACGCGCACGTCGCCGCCGAGGCGGGGGCCGGATCGAGCTTCGGCTGGCGCCCGCTCGGCCTGGACGCGCGCATGGTCGACACGCTGGTGTTCCGCATCGACGGCGTCGATTGGGCGGCGCTGCGCCGCGGCGTGGCGCAACGCGGGCGCGGGTACGCCTACGCCGACGCCCGCGTCGCGTACGGCCATTTTGGCGGGCACCCGGCCGCGTACCCGCCGCGCGACCCCTCGCTGCGCCTCCGGGGTCTGAACCTCGGGCGCCAGGACGACGGCAGCGTGCTCGTGAACGCGCTCCTGATCTACGACCTCGACCCGTTCGACCCGGCCTCGCTCGCGGACGGTCGGGCGCGCGCCGCCGCCGAGGTCGCCGACGTCGTCGCCTGGCTGGCGCGCGACGTGCCCGGCTTCGAGAACGCGCGTGCGGGCGGCGTCGCGGACGCGCTCTACGTGCGGCAGACGCGGCAGGTCGCCACGCGCTGCACCCTGACCGTCGACGACGTCCTGGACCACGTGGTGACGGACCAGGACGTGGCTGCCGGCGGCTACCCGCTCGACGTGCAGACGCTGCGGCCCAGCGACGACGGCTTCGTGTTCGGGCTCCCCGAGGTGTACGGAGCGCGCCTGTGCATGACCGTGCCCGTGGGCTTGGCCGGGATCTGGGTGGTCGGTCGGTCGTTCGGCGCCGACCCGATCGCCATGAGCAGCGCCCGCGTCGTGCCCTTCGGCATGGCGCTCGCCGAGGCGGTCGGGGTGGCGGCGGCGCTGGCCGCGCGCGAGGGGCGCGACCCGGCCGACGTGGCCGACGACGGCGCGGCGATCGCGGCGGTCCGCGCCCGCTTGCTCGCGCGCGGGGCCTACCTGCCGCCGCTGGCGCCGCGCGCGCCGGCGGGTCCGGCGCACCACCCACGCTACGGTGACTACCGCGCCATGCTGCGCTGGGGTCTGGCGCTCGGCGGCTACGCGAACGACCCGGGCCTCGACGCCCCGGTTCCCTTCTCGGCGCTGACCTACCTGCTGGCGAACGTCGCGCAACGCGCCTACGACGACGAGGACGGAGCGCGGCGGGCCCTCGCGCGCGCCGGCATCGAGGGTGCGGACGTCCCCGCGGAGCGCGCCGCCGCCGCCTTCGGCCAGTTCGCGCGCGAGGTGGCGGGCCTCGACCTGCCGCTCGCGCCCACCTGGAGCGACCTGGCGGACCTCGGGGTGGGGTTCGACGACCCCGGCAGACCGCTGCGCCGCGGCGAGGTCTACGCCTTGGGGCGGCTCCTGCTCGACCTGCGCCCGCCGGGCGACCGCCCGTAGGTCAGGCCGACGACCCCCGACGCTGCCGCTCCTCGGTGACGAACTGCCGGGCGGTCCGCCCCGAGTACCCCGAACCGCGCTCCGCGAAGGCGACGGCGGACGCCGCCCGCCCCTCCTCCGGGGTCGGCCAACCCTCGGCCGCCGCGAGCGCCTCGACCAGCTCCAGGTAGCGGCGCCGGTCGAGCGCCGGGAAGGTCAGCACGAGGCCGAAGCGATGCGCCAGCGCCAGCCGCTCCTGGTGCGTGTCCCAGGCGTGCACGTCGTCGTCGAGCGGGTCGGGGCGGTCGCGCAGGCGTTCGCGGACCAGGTGCCGGCGGTTCGAGGTCGCCACGACCAGGCAGCGCTCGGGCAGCCCGCGCACGCCCCCTTCGAGCAGCGACTTGAGCGGCCGGTAGCCGGTCTCCCCCTCCTCGAACGCCAGGTCGTCGAGCACGAGCAGGGTCGGGAAGGGCCAGGGGCGCAGCGCCCCGAGCGCCTCGCCCAGCCGCCCGGGGTCGCGCACCTCGGCGAGCCGCAGCCCGCGGTCCGCGTGGCGCGCGAGCAGCCCGCGCACGGCGGTCGACTTCCCGCTGCCGCGGGGACCGTACAGCAGGGTGGCGTGGGCCGGACCCCCCGCCAAGAAGGCGCGCACGTTCGCGTCGAGCCGCGCGAGCTGCTCCTCGACCCCGTGCAACGGATCGACGGGGCGCTCCGGCGCGCCGTGCCAGGCGCCCCCGTCCCATGCGAGGGCGGCGTGGCGCGCCAGCGGACCGGCCCCGCGGCGCCGGGCGTGGGCCACGAGCACCGCGACCGCCGCATCGACGCGCCCGGCGCGCAGGTGCGCGGCCAAGGCGAAGCGCACCGGGTCGTCGCGCTCGGTCCGAACCGCCGGCCACGGCGGCGCTCCGGCGGGCGGTGCGGTCGCGCGCAGCGCCGCGACGATGCGCGCGACGTCGTGCGCGAGGGCCGCCGCCACCTCGTCCCGCGCGACCGCCGCCGGCTGCGCCGCCGCCACGATGGACCACGTCCCGTCGCCGTAGAGGGCGGCGTCCGCGAGCGCGTCGGCGGGGTCGCCGCCCGCGCGCTGCGCCGCGCGCCAGGCGTCCGCGTGCGAGCCCGGCGCGGGTCCGTCGACCTCGAGCGCGCGCCAGACGGGCGCCGATCCCAGCGCATCGAGCAGGTACCAGCTCACGTGGGCCCCCCTCCGGACGGCGAGCCCTCGAACCAAGCCGCCAGTCCCCCACGCTCGAAGGCGGCGTCGACCGCCTGGGCGCCGGCGCGGATCGCGTCGGCCGAACGGTGGAAGTCCAACCAGGCGATCGGCGGCCGCGTCGTCACCAACCAACCGCCGGGCGGCGCCGCGATCGAACGTTCGTACGAGGCCACCGCGAGCGTCAGCCCGCGCCCGAGCCGCGACCAGGGGTTGCGCCCGCGCCTCCGCCCGAACCAGGCGGCGGTGGCGCGGCCCGGTGCGGTGGCGTGGAGCGCCCGGACCAGCGCGATGAGGCGCGCGCGGCGTACGTCGATCCCGGCGTGGATGCCGAGCGCCGGCCACGACCCGAGCGTCGCGAGAGCGGCGAACGGGACGCTCTCCGCGAAGCCCCCGTCGACCAAGGCGCGGGTCCCGTCGAGCACCGGCGCGAACACGCCCGGCAGCGCGCAGCTCGCGACGACGGCGCGGGCAATGGAGCCGTCGCGCAGCACGACCAGTTCGCCAGTCGCGAGGTCGGTGCAGGCGACCCCCAAGGGGAGGCGCACGTCGGCGAAGACGGCCCCACCGAACACCGTGCGCTCGAGCCAAGCTTCGAGCCGCCGTCCGTGGACGAGCGCGGCCTGGCCGAATCCTGGGTCCATCGCGAGCCGCCAGATCGCGGCCGCATCGAGTTCGCGGGCGAAGCGCTCGAGCTCGGCGGTGTCCGCGCCGAGCGCGTACATGGCGCCGAAGACGGCGCCTGAGCTCGTGCCCGCGATCGCGCCCGGGCGGTGGCCGCGCCGCTCCAGCGCCCGGAGCGCGCCGATGTGGGCGTACGCGCGTGCGGTGCCACCGCCGAGGGCGACGCCGAAGCGCGCGCCGTCGGTGCCGGACGCGGACCCCTCCATGAGCGGCATGCTACCCGCCCGAGGGCGCTTCCTGGGGTGCGCGAGGCCCGTGGTAGCTTGGCCGCGATGGCGTCGATCTACCAGCGCGCACGGCCCCGCCGCTTCGATCAGGTCGTCGGTCAAGAGCACGTCCTCGACGTGCTGGCGGCGGCGCTGAAGCGCGACGCCGTCGGGCACGCGTACCTCTTCTCCGGACCGCGGGGCGTCGGCAAGACCACGACCGCCCGGCTGCTCGCGATGGCCGTGAACTGCGAGGCCGACGACCGCACCGAGCGCCCGTGCGGCACGTGCGAGTCCTGCGTGATGGTGCAGACCGGCCGGCATCCGGACGTGACCGAGCTCGACGCCGCGTCGAACAACTCGGTCGACGACGTCCGCGACCTGCGCGAGAAGGTGCGGCTGGCGTCCCTGCGCGGCGGTCGCCGCGTGTGGGTCCTCGACGAGGCGCACATGCTGTCGCGCGCGGCCGCGAACGCGCTCCTGAAGACGCTCGAGGAACCGCCGCCGGGGCTGGTGTTCGTGCTCGCCACCACCGAGCCCGAGAAGCTGCCGGCGACGGTGCTGTCGCGCTGCCAGCACTTCCGCTTCCGACGGCTCACCGACGCGCAGATCCGCGGCAAGCTGGAGCGCTTGGCCGCCGAGGCCGGCGTCGACGCGGACGCCGACGCGCTGGCGCTGGTCGCGCGCGCCGCCGACGGCGCGATGCGCGACGCGGAGTCGATGCTCGAACGCCTGCTCGTCGACGGCGCGAAGGTGCGTCTGGAGGACGCCGAGGCCGCGCTCGGGCTGCCCCCGCGCGAGCGCTTGGAGGCGCTCGGGCGCGCGGTGCTCGACGGGAACTGGGACGCCCTGCTCGACGAAGCCGGAGCGCTCTACCGCGATGGCTTCGCCCCGCGCACGGTCGCCGAGCAACTCGGCCGCAGCTTGCGCGATCGGCTCTTCGCCGAGGTGCACGCGGAGGCGCGCGACGCCGAGGCGCTGCCGCTCCTGATGCGCGCCCTCGACGCGCTCGACGCGATGTCCGAGCGCTTCGTCCGCCAGAACGACCTGTATGCGCTGGAGGTGGCGCTGCTGCGCACGGCCGCCGCCGCGACCGGGCTCGTGCGCTCGGAGGCGATCGACGCGCCCGACGAGGTCGGCCGCCCCACCGACCTCCCGGCCGCCGCGCCCGAGGCGCCGCGCCGCGCCGGTGGCCCACGGGGACCGGCGCCGGCCGCCACGCCCGCCGCGGCGCCCGCGGCCCGAGCCGATGCGCCACCTTCGCAACCCGACCGGGACGCCGCGCCCGCGCCCGCCGAAGCCGCGCCCCCCGAACCCGCACCGTTCGACCCGCGCCCCGCGGCGCGGGGGGCGCGCCCTGCGCGCGACGCGCCGAGCGCTCGTCCGCGCTTCACGTGGCACGCCGCGCTGTCGCAGGCGCCGACCCAGCTCAAGGCCTTCCTGCTCCCTGCTGCCGCCGAACTGACCGAGGAGCGCCTCACCCTGCGCTTCGACGAGCGCCACGCCTTCCACCACGGCCAACTGCGCCGACGCGAGGGCGAAGCGATCGCGGTCGTCGACGCGCAGGGCGGCGAGCACCTCACGGTCGTGATCGAGGGCCCGGGCGGGCGCTCGGAACACGCGCCGCGCGCCGGCGGCGGGTCCGGGGGGCCACCCGCAAAAAAAGCGTGACGGGGTCGACGGTGGCGTCGCCGATCCCGCGTCCCGACCCGCCTCCGAGCCCGCGCACCGCCCCAGCGATCGATCCGGCGCCCGCACCCCGCGCGCCCGACCGGCCCTCTACGGCCACCGAGGGCCCTCCCCCACCGACGCCCCCCGACGCCGTGCCGACGACCGTCGAGGAGCTCCCGGCGGGCTTCTGGGACGACGAGGAGGCGAGCGCCGCACCCCCCGCCCCACCCCCCGCCGCAGCGGACCGCCGCCCGACCGCCGCCGCCGCGGCGCCGTCGCCGCGCCCCGCGCCCGCACCCACCCCCGCACCGCCGCCCCCGGGGGCCCGGCCTGCCGGCGACCCCGCCGCCCGCCCCGACGGCAGCCCGCCGGCCCTGGCGTCGCTGCAGGGCCTCGCGCTCCTGCAAGCGGTCTTCCCAGGTCGCGTCGTGAAGGTCGAACGCACGGCCAACCCCGACGACGACGCCGTGCCGGGCGAGGCGGCGGCCGCGGGCCCGGTCGACCCCACCGACGACGACCTCGACCCCGGCGCCGACGCGTCGCCCCCGCGCACCCCCTAGGAGGGAACGATGAACGTCCAGAAGCTCATGAAAGAAGCCCAGCGCGCCCAGAAGAAGATGGCCGAAGCTCAGGAGCGCCTCGCCGCGCTCGTCGTCGAAGGGAGCGCCGGCGGCGGTCTGGTGCGGGCCACCGCGAACGGCGAGGGGGCGATCTCCAAGGTCTCGATCGAGCCCGGCGCCGTCGACCCGGACGACCTGAGCCTCCTCGAGGACCTGATCGTCGCCGCGATCAAGGACGCCCAGCGGCAAGCCAAGGAGGCGCACGAGCGCGAGATGGGGTCCGCGATGGGCGGCCTCGGCGGCATGCCCGGGATGTTCTGAGCGCGTGCGCTTCCCCGCCCCGCTCGTCACGCTGATCCGGGAGCTCGGGCGGCTGCCGGGGATCGGCCCCAAGTCCGCCCAGCGCCTCGCCTTCCACCTGTTCAACCGCTCCGAGGGCGACGTCGAGGCGCTCGCGCGCGCCCTGCTCGACGCCAAGCGCGGCCTCGACCGCTGCCCGCGATGCGCGCACGTCAAGGAGCGGGAAGCGCCGCTGTGCGCGGTCTGCGAGGACCCGCGCCGCGACCCCAAGGTCCTGTGCGTGGTCGAGCAGCCCGCGGACGTGCTCGCGATCGAGCGCTCCGGCGAGTACCAAGGGCTCTACCACGTGCTGCACGGGGCGCTCTCCCCCATGCACGGCGTCGGTCCGGACGAGCTGACGCTCGGGCTCCTCTGGCCGCGGCTGACGGACGGCGTCGAAGAGCTCGTCCTCGCCACCTCGACCACCGTCGAGGGCGAGGCGACCGCGATGTACGTCGCCCGTTCGGCCCAGGAACGGGGCCTGCGCACCTCCCGCATCGCGTACGGTTTGCCCGTGGGTGGCGACCTCGAGTACGCCGACGAGGTCACCCTCGGGCGCGCCATCGCGCACCGGCGCCCGCTCTAGGGGGCGCGCCGACCCCTTGACCTTTCGGGGTCCGTCCATATAATGGCCGCCGTTTCGGAAGGACGTGATCCGGTGGCCCAGAAGTCGGCCAAGACCAAAACGCCCAAGGGCGGCACCACCCGGCTCGTGATCGTCGAGTCGCCCACCAAGGCGCGCACCATCGAGCGCTTCCTGGGCCCGGGGTACCGCGTCGTGGCGAGCATGGGCCACGTGCGCGACCTCCCGGCCAACGCCAAGCAGGCCGGTGAGGACGCCAAGCGGCTCACCTTCGGCATCGACATCGACGATGCCTACAAACCCCATTACGTGATCTCGCCGCAGAACCAGACCAAGGTGCGCGGGCTCAAGAAGGCGCTCGCCGGCGCGGACGAGGTCTACATCGCGACGGATGAGGACCGCGAGGGCGAGGCGATCGGCTGGCACGTCGTCGAGGTGCTGCAACCGAAGGTGCCCGTCAAGCGCATGGCGTTCCACGAGATCACCGAGGCGGCGATCCAGCGCGCCTTGGAGCAGACCCGCGAGCTCGACCTCAACCTCGTCGAGGCCCAGGAGACGCGCCGCGTCCTCGATCGCCTGGTCGGGTACTCGATCAGCCCGCTGCTGTGGCGCAAGATCGCGCAGGGGCTCTCCGCCGGGCGGGTGCAGAGCGTCGCCGTGCGGCTCGTCGTGCAGCGCGAATGGGAGCGCCTCGACTTCGTCGCCGGCGGGTACTGGGACATCGACGCCACGCTCGCCACCCGGGCGGACGGCGCGGCGGAGCGCGTGCAGGCGTCGCTCACCCATGTCGGCGGGGTCCGCGTCGCCAGCGGCCGCGACTTCGACGAGCACACCGGGCGCCTGAAGGCGGACCTGGACGTGGGGCGCGACGTGGTGCTGCTCGACGAGCGCGCCGCCACCGAGCTCGCCTCCGACCTGCGCGGCGGCGCCTGGACGGTCGCCGAGCTCGAGACGCGCGAGGAGACGCGCCGGCCGACCGCGCCCTTCACGACGTCGACGCTCCAGCAGGAGGCCTCGCGCAAGCTCGGCTGGTCGGCGCGCGACACCATGCGCGTCGCCCAGGCGCTCTACGAGCGCGGCCACATCACCTACATGCGCACCGACAGCACCAACCTCGCCCCCGAGGCGCTCGACGCGATCCGCGCCACGGTCCGCGCCCGCTACGGCGCCGACCATCTGCCCGACGCGCCGCGCAGCTACGGCAAGGCCTCGAAGAACGCTCAGGAAGCGCACGAGGCGATCCGGCCGGCGGGCGTCGAGATGCGCACGGGCGAGGAGCTCGGCCTGCGCGATCGCGACGCCGCCCTCTACGACCTGGTGTGGAAGCGCGCCGTCGCCAGCCAGATGGCCGACGCCCGCCTCCGCTTCGTCACCGCGCGGATCGAAGGGCGCGCCGGGGACCGCATCGCCACCTTCCGAGCCACCGGCCGGACGACCGTGTTCGCCGGCTTCCAACGCGCCTACGTCGAGGGGAGCGACGACCCGGACGCGGCGCTCGACGCCCAGCAGCAGCCGCTGCCGGCGCTCGACCGCGGCGACGCGCTCGAACCCGTCGAGGTCGCCGCGGCGGGCCACGAGACCAAACCGCCGGCGCGCTTCACCGAGGCGACGCTGGTCAAGGCGCTCGAGGAGAAGAGCATCGGCCGCCCCAGCACGTACGCGTCGATCCTGGACACCATCCAGCAGCGCCGCTACGTGCGCAAGGTGGGGAGCCAACTGGTGCCCACCTTCACCGGGTTCGCGACGAACGCGCTCCTGGAGCACCAGTTCCCCCACTTGGTCGACGAGCGCTTCACGGCGAAGATGGAGGACGACCTCGACGCGATCGCTCAGGGCACGGCGAAGCGGGTCCCGTACCTCGACGCGATCTACGCCGGCCCGAACGGGATCGCCACCCTCGTCCAGGCCGGCCTCGCCGACGTGGACGCTCGCGAGATCAGCACGATCGAGCACCCGAAGTGGGCTCCCTATGTCGTCCGCGTCGGCCGCTACGGGCCGTACGTGGAGGGCGAGATCGACGGCGAGACGCTCAAGGCCAGCCTCCCCGACGAGGCCGTGCCCGCCGACCTCGGGCGCGAGGACCTGGAACGCGCGCTGCGCGAGCGCAACACCCCCGACGAAGCGCTCGCCACCCACCGGCCGAGCGGCGAGCCGATGCTCCTCAAGCGCGGCCCCTACGGCCCGTACCTCCAGCTCGGCGACGGGACCGGCGAGGACCGCCCCAAGCGCGTCTCGCTGCCGCCCGGCGTCACGCCCGAGGCGGTCGACGGTGCGATGGCGCAGGCGTTGCTCGACTTGCCGCGCGCGCTCGGCGTCCACCCCGACACCGGCGAGACGATCGAGGCCCACATCGGCCGCTTCGGGCCCTACGTGCGCCACCAACGAGTGTTCGCCAGCCTCCCCAAGGGCATGGACGTGCTCGAGGTCGATCTCGCCACCGCGCTCGACCTGCTCGCCAAGAAGCGGGGCCGCGGCGCGCCGCGCAAGACGCTGGGCGACCACCCGGACGACGCGGAGCCGGTGACGCTGCACGACGGCGCTTACGGCCCGTACGTCAAGCACGGGAAGGTGAACGCCTCGCTCCCCGAGGGTCAGGACCCCGACGCACTCACGCTCGACGAGGCGGTCGCGCTCATCGCCGCGCGCGCCGCGGCGAAGGGGGTGCGCAGCAGCGCCAAGCGCAAAGCCAAGAGCAGCAAGGGCAAGAAGCCGGCCTCGACCAAGGCCAAGGGCGCCAAGGCCAAGGGCACCAAGGCCGCATCGGCCGCCTCCAAGAGCGCCCGCCCGAAGGCCACCCCCGAGGACCTGGAGCCCTTCCTCGACCAGCTCGACCCCCCGGTCCGGGCCGTGGTGGCCCCGATCGACGGCATCGGCGTGCCCAAGGAATCGATGGTGTCGGTCACGGAGCGGCTCGGCATCTCGCAAGAGGACGCCGAAGCCGCGCTCAAGCGTGGCCGCTTCAAGCTGCGCATGGCGTTCGGCAAGGCGCGCCGAGCCGACGGGTGACGGACCGCGGCGACGCGGCCCCCGCGGCGGTCGGTGCCCCGGTCTCGGTGACCGGCTTGGCGCGGGCCGCCGGCGAGGCCGGCGCGCCCGTCCCCGGCCGCCCGTGGGTGGCCGCGCGCCTCGAACGGGCCACGAGCTGGTCGCTCGTCCGGCCCCGTTGGCTGCTCGCCGTCGACGCGGCGGTGATCGTCGACCTCCCGTACGGCGACTTCCGGGTGTTGCAGCGCGGCGACGCGCTCGAGCTCCCCGCCGGCATGGCGGTGGCGTTGCAGCCCGTCAAGGAGGCGGCGACCCTGCTCTGGCACGACGATCCTGCGTGACCCGGCGCGCGCCGGGCGCCAGCGACCCCGCGTAGACTGGGGCGTGCGCCGCACCCAAGTCCGGGACGCCATCGTGCTCCGCCGGAGTCCGCTGCCGAGCGGCGACGTGGTCGCCACCCTGCTCTCGCCCACCGGCACGTGGCGCGCCGTGGTGCGCAAGGGGCGCCTGCCGGGCGGCAACCTCGCGCGACTGTCGCTGTTCCACGACGTCACCGTGCAGTACTGGCGCCGCAACGACGACGACCTGGCGCTCGTCACCCAGGTCCAGCTCAACGGGGCGCTCTCCGGCCTGACGCGCCCCGAGGCCTACCCGTACGCCCACCTGCTCGCCGAGTTGACCGACGCGCTCACGGTCGACCACCCCGTGAGCGATCGCTGGTACGCGCTCCTGGCGAGCGGGCTGCGCGGCCTCGACGTTCACGACGATCCCGAAGCGGTCGGTCTCGCCTACGCCTGGCGCCTGATCGCGACCGCCGGCCTGGCGCCCGCCGTCGCGCGCTGCGCCCGCTGCGGCGCGGCGCCCGACCGGCTCGACGTCGCCGACGGCACGGCTCGCTGCGCCGAGCACGGGGGCGCCGGCGCGAGCGATGCGTCCGCCGGCGCGGTCGCCTACCTGGGCGAGCCCGGCATGGAGGCCTTGTCCGGGCTGGTGCGCGGGCCGCTCGCGACCGCGGTCGCCGAGCCCCCCGACGACCGGGCCCGGCACTGGCGGACGCTCCAGCGCTACGTCCGCTGGCACGTCGGCGAGGTTCGAGCGCTCGAGGCGATCGCGCGCGACGCGGCCGCTCGGCCCGCGCCGGCGCGGATCGAGGCGCCGGCGTGTTGACCCTCGTCGCCGCCCTCGCGGTCGGCTACGTGTTGGGCGCGTTCCCCTCGGCGGCGCTCGCCGCGCGCCTGCGCGGTCGCCGGATCTTCGACGTCGGGTCCGGCAACATGGGCGCGATGAACACCGCGCGCAACCTGGGGTGGGGGCTCGGCGCCGCCGTGTTCGCCGCCGACATCGCCAAGGGGGCGCTCGCGACCGCCGCCGGCATGGCGATGGCGCGCACCGTCGCGCTCGAGCCCGGCGCTGCCCTCGCCACCGCGCTCGCGGCGGGGCTCGGGGCCGTCGTCGGCCACGCCTGGTCCGTGTTCGTGCGCTTCCGGGGCGGCAAGGCGCTCGCCACCATCTTCGGCGCGTCGCTGCCGCTCTACCCGTTGGGGGGGCTCGCGGGGCTCGTGCTCATCGTCTCCTTGACGCTCCTGACGCGGCGGGCGACGGGGGCGGCGATCACGACGCTCGTGCTCTACCCGGCGGTCGTCGCGCTCGCCGCGCTGCGCGGCGGTGCCGACACCGACGTCGCCTTCGCGCTCTTCACCGGCACCGTCCCGCTCGCGGCGATCGCCATCTACAAGTACCTCCGACCCGTCATTGCCAACGCTCGAACGCCTCGGGCGCCTCGCCGGTGAGGAGCGGCCGCACCGCGCCGATCAGGTAGAGGCTGCCGGCGACGACCACGGTCGATCCTTCGGGGGCGAGTTCGAGGGCCCGCGCCAGCGCCGCCGCCGGATCGGCGGCGCGGTGCACCCGCGGCGCGGCCGGCGACCGCCGCAGCGCGTCCGCCAACGGCGCGACCGCGGCGGCGCGGGGGCTGGCGACGGCGCGGGTCGCGACGACGTCCGGGGCGAGCGCCGCGAGCGCGGGCGCGAGCGGGCCGTCCGCCTTGTCGTCCGATACCCCGACCACCGCCACGGCGGGCTCCGCGTCCAGCGCCCGGAGGGCGGCCGCCAGCGCCGCGGCCCCGGCCGGGTTGTGGGCGCCGTCCAGCAGCCAGCGGCGCCCGAAGGCGCGGAGCGGCTCGAGCCGACCGGGCCAGCGCACGGTCGCCGCTCCACGCGCGACCGCCGACCACGGCACGCCCCAGGTCGCCGCGCCCAGCGCGGCGAGGGCCAGGTTGCGCGCTTGGTGCGCCCCGAGGAGCGGCGTCGCGATCGGTCCGGCGCCCAGTCCCTCCACCCGGACGCCCGCCCAGCCGAGGTCGACGCCGCGCCAATCGAGGTCGTCCAGGGACGTGAAGCGCGCCCCGCGCGCGCCGGCCTCGGCGCGGAGCACCTCGAGCGCGGCGCCGTCCGCGGCCGTGAGCGCGGGCCGCCCACGGCGCCAGACGCCCGCCTTCTCGCGCGCGATCGCCTCGATCGTGCCGCCGAGCACCGCCTCGTGATCGAGCGCCACCTGCGCGATCAGGCTCAGCTCCGGCTCGGTGGCGTTCGTCGCGTCCCAACGACCGCCCATCCCCACCTCGAGCACCGTCCGGTCGACCCCCGCCCGGGCGAACGCGAGCAGCGCGACCGCCACCAACACCTCGAAGAACGTCGCCCGCTGCGCCTCGGCGTGGGGCCGCACCAGGTCGAGCACCGTTTCGAGCTCGGCACGCGCGACCGGAGCCCCATCCACGTGCACGCGCTCGTCGAAGCGCACGAGGTGGGGGCTGACGAAGCGGCCGACCGGCCGCAGTCGCTGCGGGTCCGCCCGCACCATCGCGTCGAGCAGCGCGGTGGTCGAGCCCTTGCCGTTCGTCCCCGCCACGAGGGCCACGGTCAGCGCGTCCTGGGGGCGTCCGAGGGCCTCGAGCAGCGCATGGGTCCGCTCCAGGCCCGGGCGCACGCCGAAGCGCTGGAGCCGCTCCACCCACGCCCAGGCGTCCCCCTCCGGGCTCACGGCCGCTCCCGGCCGTCCGGGCCGCGGCGGAGGGTATTGCGCCAGGCAGCGTCCGCGGACGCGTCCGCCGCCGCCAGCGCCGCGGCCGCCGGATCGCCGGACCGCGGCCGGTGGTGCTCCGCGACGAGCTCGACCACGCGCGGATCGGCGCCGGCGGCGGCGAGCATCCGCCCGCCCACCGCGGCGTGGTCGCGGTCGCGCTCGACCGCGCGGCCGAGCGCCCGACCGGCCCACCCGGGCTCGGTCCGCGACCCCTCGCCGCGCCGCACCAGGTGGACCGCGATCCGCTCCCACGCCCGGTACGGCGCGACCGACTTGCCGACGTCGTGGAGCAGCGCGGCCCGCACCCACACCCCGTCCGCACCGGGGTGGTCGCGCAGCAGTCGCCGCGCGACCCGGCAGCCGTGGTCGCGGTCGCGCACGTCCATCGCCCGGTACAGCGCGCGCTCCCGCTCCGGCAGCCACGCTTCGGCGAAGGCGTCGTCCGGGCGCGCGAGCGCGGGCACGAAGGCGCGAGCGGTGCGGGCCAGGAGCGCGCGGATGCGGCCAGGGGCGTCCACGGGCGCGAGTCTAGCCCGCGACCCGCCCCGTATCATGGCCTCGATGCGACGACTCGTGCCCCTCGCCCTCTTCCTGACGGCCCTCGTCTGGCTCGGCCCCGCGGCCGCGCAGAGCGCGTCGCCCGACCCTTCGGCGGCCGACGTGGCGGTCGCCGACGCGGCGGCCACCCCGGACGCCGCCCTCACCGTCGACGATCGCGGCTGGCCGGTGGGCGACGACCCCGCGGCCGTCGCGGACGCCGCAGTCGCAGCCTGGCTCGAGCGCCCCGCGCCGACGATCGCCGAGCTGGCGGGCCGCCCGGTCGAAGAGGTCTGCGCGGCGCTGCCCGCGCTCGTGGCGAACCCGCCGCCGGCCGCCGGCACCGAGGTGCGCCTCGACGAGCGGCGATCGGCGCCCGTCGCGGATCCGGAATCCGAAGCCTCCTTCACCTACGCGGCGGTGCGCCCAGGGGACCTGCTCGACGTCGTGCAGGTCGACCTCCGCCGCAGCGACGAGGCCTGGACCGTCGTCCGCGTCGGCTTCCGCGTCGACCCGGCCACCGTCGGGCGCCCCTGGCTGCAGACCCGGACCGCGAGCTTCGCCTTCGTGGCCCTGAGCGTGCTGGTGCTCCTGGGGTTGGTGCGGCCGAGCCCGCTCCGGCGCGCGCTGGCGCACGCGGGCGACACCGTCCGCCGCCACCGCCGCACCGTCGTGGGCACGATGATCGTCCTGTACGCCGTGTTCGGCCTCGGGGTGCTCAGCGGGAGCGGGCTGCCGGACGCGTGCGGCGAGGCGGTGCTGGTCGTGGTGCAGGACGCGGTCGGCCAGCTCGGAGCGACCGCGGCGTACGGGAGCGGCGACGTCGCGCGCGCGGCGGTCGTGACCTTCTACCAGAACTTCGTGGTCGTGACCTTCAGCGTGCACTTCCTGCTCTCGATGCTGCTCGGCGCCCCCACGTACCTGCTCGCCATCCCCCAGTTCTTCCTGCTCGGCGTCCCGTTCGGGCTGCTCGGCGGCGGCTCGCCGCTGGCGCTGCTCCCGGTGATCGCGCTCGTCGCGATCGAACTGACCGCGTACTTCCTGGTGGTCTCGGGGGGCGGCATCGTGCTCGGCACGCTGTTCCGCCGCGGCTTCGGCGCCTACCCGGAGGCGGTGCGCCGCGCCGCGTCGCTGCTCGTGCCGTCCGGTCTGCTGCTGCTGTTCGGCGCCTGGTACGAGGCGATCGTGCTGATCGTGTTCGGGGCCTGAAGCCGCGGGCGGCGCCCGCTCGCGCGCCTCACCCCGAGCCGTCCGTCAGCCCCCAGGCGCGCCGCAGCGCGGGCCGCACGCCGCGCAGGTCGCGCGCGCCGCCGAAGTGCCGCGCGGCCGGGCCGACCGCGACGAGCGGCACCCGCGAGCGCGTGTGCCGCGGCGCCGTCGCGTCCTCCAGGTTGCCGTGGTCGGAGACCACCACGAGCGTCACGTCGTCCAGCGCCGACGTCAGCGCATCGACCGCCGCGTCCACATGCGCGACCAGCGCCGTCGCGAGGGCCAGGTCCGCGCGGTGGCCCACCCGATCGGTCACCCACGCGTCCAGGTAGGTCAGCGGGTGGTCGCGGGCGATCGCGACCAGCCCCCGGGCCCAGGCGTCGATGGCGCCCGCATCGAGGCGCGCGCCCCCCTCGAACCCGAGGTCGGCCGCGACGGCGCAGCCGTCGCGGGCGTCCGCCTCGCCGCGCAGGCGCACGCCGGCCGCTCGGGCGGCGACGACGGCGGCCGCGGGGCGCAGCCGGCGGCGCGCCCCCGTCGGAGCGGCGAGCGCTTCCAGGTAGCGCTGGGGGTAGGCGTTCGCGAGCGCGCCACCGCCGACCCGGACGGCGTCGTGGAACACCCCGTCGGTCGCGAGCAGGGTCGCCAGCGTCGGCCCCGGCCACGGTCCGTACGGTCGCCCCATCGAGGCGACCGCATCGCGGCCGGTGAGCAGCGCGGTCTGACCGGTGGCCGATTGCGGGAGGTGCGCGTGGCCGAAGGTCGCGTCGAGCGCACCCGCCGCGCGCGTGGCTCCGGCGACGACCCCGTCGCCGAGCGCGCTGGTCCAGCGGGCGCCGGCGAGGGCGGTCAGGGCGGGGGTCGGCGCACGGACGAAGGGGTTGACCTCCGGATCGTCGGCGCCCAGCCCGACCCCATCGAGGAACAGCAGCAGGACCGGCTGGCTCAGGCGCCGACCCCGACCGCCGCCTTGACCCGGGCGAGGGTGGCGGCGGCGGTGCCGCGCGCCCGCTCGGCACCGCGCGCCAACAGCGCGTCGAGCTCGGCCGGATCGGACTGCAACTCCGCGTACCGCGCCTGGATGGGCGCGAGCGCGTCGACGACCACCGCGACGACCGCCTTCTTGAGCGCGCCGTACCCCTTGCCTTCGACCTCGGCCTCGAGCTCCGCCATCGGGCGCCCGTCGAACACCTGCCAGATGGTGAGCAGGTTGCGCACGCCGGGCGAGGCCCGCTCGAAGCGCGTCTCGCGCTCCGAGTCCGTGACCGCGCTCATGATCGCCTTGCGGATCGCGTCGGGCGGGTCGAGGAGGCGCACCGCGTGGCCCGGGCGCTCGTCCGCGATCGACTTGCTCATCTTGACGGTCGGCTCGTCGAGGCCCATGATCCGGGCGCCGCTCTTGGGTACGACCGCCTTGGGCAGCACGAAGACCTCGCCGAACAGGTGGTGGAAGCGGACCGCGATGTCGCGCGTGAGCTCGATGTGCTGGACCTGGTCCTCGCCCACGGGCACCTCGTCGGTGTCGTAGAGCAGGATGTCGGCCGCCTGGAGCACCGGGTAGTCGAGGAGCCCGGTGCCGATCGACTCGCGGCCGTCGGTCTTGGCCTTGAACTGGGTCATGCGCTGGAGCCAGCCGAGCGGGGTGACGCAGTTCAGCAGCCACGCGCACTCGGTGTGCTCGGGGACGTGGGACTGGACGAACACGGTCGACGCTTCGGGGTCGAGGCCGCTCGCCAGGTACATCGCCGCCACCGAACGGCTGCGGGCGCGCAGCTGGGCGGGATCGATCGACTCGGGGATCGTGAGCGCATGCAGATCGACCACGCAGAAGACGTTGTCGCGCTCGTGTTGGCCCGCCACCCACTGGCGCAGCGCGCCCAGGTAGTTGCCGAGGTGGAGGTCGCTGGTGGGCTGCATGCCCGAGAACACGCGGGGCCGCGGGCCCCGGGGGGGCACGGCGCCGGTGGGCGGGGCTTCGGAGGGCGTCATGGCCGGGAGTCTACCGCGCCCCCCGTGGTCGGTCGGGGGCCCGACGTGACCCTCAGGGTCCGGAGACGTACAGGCGCAGGGTCCCCGCCGGCGCGTCGATCGCACCGGCGAGCGCCCCCTCGGCGCCGGCGCCCAGCGGGCGCAGCACCGCGGGCGCGACCCCACCGAGCGGCAGGTCGGCGAGGGCGACCTCGAGATCGCGCGCCCCGAGGTTGGCCACCACGAGCACCGGCTGCGCATCCGGGAGCGTCCGCCAGACCGCCAATACCGCGCTCGGCAGGTCCGCCACCACCTGCGCATCGCCCTCGGCGAGCGCAGGCCAGGCGGCCCGCATCGCGACCGCCTCGCGGTACGCGGCGAGCACGGAATCGGGATCCGTGCGCTGGGCCGCCACGCTCACCGACGGATCGTCCGTGGATGGCGCGATCCAGGGTGCGGCGACCGAGAACCCGCCGTCGGCGGTGGCGGTCCATCGCATCGGGGTGCGCTTCTGGCGGTCGTCGTCGCCGGGACCGTTGGGCATCCCGAGCTCCTCGCCGTAGTACAGGAAGGGCGTGCCCGGCAGCGCCAACAGCAGCCGACCGAGGAGCGCCGCCCGGTCCGGGTTGGGGCGCAGCGGCGACAGGACGCTCGCCGGTCGCAGTTGGTCGTGGTTGCTCACGAAGGTGCCCCGCCGCGCGCCGTCGGGGTAGGCGTCGGCGTTGAGCTGCAGTTGCGCGCGCAGGTCGATCGCGCTGCGCGTTTGGAGGGCGCCGTTCAGCGCGCGCCACAGTGGGTAATCGAAGCTCATGTCGAGCTGCGCGTCGCGGTGGTAGGCCGCGATGGTCGGGGTCGCCGTCCAGGTCTCGCCGACCAGGAACGCCCCGGGGTGGCGTGCGCGCAGCCGGGCGCCGAAGTCCTGCACCCAGGCGAAGTTCTCGGGCGCGTTCGCGATCGTGCCGTCGTCTCCCTCGACCACGTGCTGGATCGCGTCGACCCGGAAGCCGTCGACGCCCAGGTCGAGCCAGAAGGCGGCGACGTCGAGCATCGCCGCGACCACCTCGGGGTTCCGGTGGTCGAGGTCGGGCATCTCGCGCACGAACAGCCCCAGGTAGCTTGTGCCGTCGCCGGCGTCGTGCCAGGCGTTGCCACCGAGGGTCCCCTGGGTCGCGGGCGGATCGGCCTCGAAGCGGTACCAGTCGCGGTACCTCGGGTCGCCCGCGAGGGCCGCCTGGAACCACGGGTGCCGGTCGCTCGTGTGGTTCGCGACCAGGTCGAGCACGATGCGCATGCCGTGGGCGTGGGCGGCGGCCACGAAGGCGCGGAAGTCGGCGAGCGTGCCGAGCTCCGGATGAACGGCGCGGTAATCGGCGACGTCGTACCCGTGGTAGCTGGGGCTGGGGTGGATCGGCATCAACCACAGGCCGGTGACCCCCAGGTCGGCGAGGTACGGCAACCGAGCCGTGAGGCCACGGAAGTCGCCGATGCCGTCGCCGTCCGAGTCCTGGAAGCTGCGGACGAACACCTCGTAGTACACGCCGGCACCGGGGTCGGCGTCCCAGCGCTCCGCCGGCGCGGGCGCGGTGGCGCCGTACACGAGCGCCGTCGGGGGCAGCGTCGCCTGGGCGGCGCTCCAGCCGGCCAGCATCAGCAGCGCCGCCTGGAGCCACGCGACGATCCTTCGGCGCCTCATGGGCGGGCCGCCAGCGGGTAGCGCTCGCCCACCCAGCGCATGGGGTCGCTGGGGACGCCGTCGACGCGGATCTCCCAGTGCAGGTGGGGACCGGTCGACAGGCCGGTCGAGCCGACGCGTCCGATGGCGTCGCCGCGCACGACCACGTCGCCCACCGACACGTCGATCGACGACTGGTGGAAGTAGAGGCTCGTGACCCCCTGCCCGTGGTCGAGCACCACCAGGCCCCCCTTGATCGGGTAGAAGCCGGCGACCCGGACCACGCCGTGGTTGGTCGCGAGGATGGGGGTACCGACGGGGGCGGCGAGGTCGGCTCCCTGGTGGTAGCTCACGTTGCCCCCGACCCCGTAGCGACGCGGCGCACCGAAACCGGACGTGTCGCGCCCCTCGAGCGGCAGCAGGAAGGGTTCGGACCAGCGCGGCATGGCCGGAACCGCCGCGAACGCGGCCGCGAGAGCGGCCGCCTCGAGCTCGCGCCCCTCCGGGGTGACGACCGCCAGCGTGCTCGCGCTCAACTGCAGCAGCTCGACCGGCCGCGGGTTGGCGCGCACGATCACCTCGCGCTCCTGGACCTGGACCCCGCCGAGAGCGTCGACCAGTCGGAGCTCCAGCCGGCGCGCGCCGGCGGGGGCCTCGAGCGGCACCGCGGCGAGCGCCCAACGCCCGTCGGGCGCGGTGTGGAGCCGCAGCGGCGCCCCATCGAGGGTGAGCGTGACCGACACCAGTCCGGCGCTCCAGGGGTCCGGTTCGGCCGCGCCGACCCGCACGGCGAACGCGTCGCCGACGTCGAGCACGTCGGGCGCCTCGAACGCCACCTGCGGCGGCCGCAGCGCGACCACCTCGCGGGCGACGGTCGCGGTCAGCCCGGACGCGGCCTCGGCGTCGACCTGCAGCACCTGCCGCCCAGCGACCGCGAGGAGCGAGGCGCGCAGCTCCGCCGCGACCTCGTCGACGACCACGTCGCCGTACCGGAGCGTGAACCGGACGGGGACGTCGGCGGACACGAAGACCTCGAAGGGGGTGCCCGCCGCGTGCGGCCCATCGGGCAGCTCCAGCCACAGCTGGGGCGGCTCCGAGTCGCGAAAGGCCCAGCCGACGCCGACGCCCAGGGCGACCGCGAACACGACCGCCGAAGCCCCCCAGGCGACGCGCCGGCGCCTCATCCCTCCTCGCCTCCGGCCATGCTCGTCACGAACGGCAAGTTGCGGTAGCGGTGGTCGACGTCCAAACCGTAGCCGTACACGAAGGCGTCCTCGATCTCGAAGCCCAGGTAATCGACGGGCACCTCGACGACCCGCCGGGCCGGCTTGGAGAGCAGCGCCGCGACCTTGACCGAGAGCGGTCCGCGCCCCTCGAGGTAGCCGAGCAGGTAGCGCATGGTGAGGCCCGTGTCGACGATGTCCTCGACCAGGATCACGTGCTTGCCCTTGAGCGATTGATCGAGGTCCTTCACCAGGCGCACCTCGCCCGACGACTCGGTCCGCGAGCCGTAGCTGGAGACCGAGATGAAGTCGACCGTGAGCGGCCGGTCGATCGCCCGGACCAGGTCGGCCATGAACAGGAACGCTCCGTTGAGCACGCAGATCATGTGGAGCGGCGCCGCATCGGCGTGGTCGCGGGCGATCGCGGCCCCGAGCTCGCGCACGCGCGCGGCGATCCCCTCGGCGTCGAGCTGGATGGGGCCGGGGCCGGGCGTGAAGACGGTGGGGGGAGCGTCGCTCATGGTTCCTCGCCGCGCCGCCGCGACGGGCGGCCACGTGGCGGCCGCGCGCGGGGCGCCGACGCCGTCCTGGACGAACGCGCGTCGTCGTTCGGAGGAGTATACCCGAGCCGTCGGAGGTCTTCGGGCCCCAGTTCGCGGTAGCCGCCGAGCGGGAGGTCGCCGAGCGCGAAGCCCCCGACGTGGGTGCGCACCAGGCGCTGGACCGGCCGGCCGACCGCGTCGAACATGCGCCGCACCTGGCGCTTGCGGCCATCGGCGAGGTCGAGGACCGCGCCGCCGGGCGCCGGACGGGCGTGGAGCGCGCGCGCGGGGCCGTCGTCGAGCTCGACGCCCTGCTCGAGCTTCCGGCAGTCGGCGCGCGCCAGCGCGCCACCGTCGCACCAGACGCGGTAGGTCTTCGCGTGCCCGTAGCGCGGATGGGTGAGGCGATCGGTGAGCGCCCCGTCGGTCGTCAACAGCAGCAGGCCCTCCGAGTCGAGGTCGAGTCGGCCCACCGGGTGCAGCCCGGGTACGGTCGGTACCAGATCGAGGACCGTGCGCCGCCCGCGCTCGTCGGCCGCCGTGGTGACGACGCCGGCAGGCTTGTGCAGCGCGAAGGTGCGGTGCTCCGTGCGCGCTACGACGGTGGCCCCGTCGAGCGCGACGCGCTGCCCCGGCGCCACCTTCTGCCCGAGCACCGCGACGGCCCCGTCGACGGTCACGCGCCCTGCGGTGATCAGGTCCTCCGCCTTGCGGCGGCTCGCGATCCCAGCGCGCGCGAGGAAGCGTTGCAGCCGCTCCGGTGCGGTCGAATCGACGGCTTCGGGCCCCTCGGGGGCGGTGTCGGTCATGCCCCCAGTCCACCACGAACGCGTGAGGAACGCGTGGTAGCGTCCCCCATGCTGCACCCGATGATCGAGAAGTACGCCGAGCTGCTCGTCGGCTACTGCACCCGCGTCCAACCGGGCGAGCTCGTCGCGATCCACGTCCCGACGTCGGCGGTCCCGATGGCGCGCGCGCTGACGCGCGCGGTGCTGCGCGCCGGGGGCCGCCCCGCGGTCCGCTTGGCGTACCCGGAGTTCCAGGAGGACGTGCTGGAGCTCGCCCCCGACGCGTACTTCGACGCCGAGCCGGAGCTCGACCTCGAAGAGGTGCGGCGCGTCGACGCGTGGATCCGCATCGCCGCGCCGACGAACTCGCGCGCGCTCCAGGCCGCGGACAAAGGGCGCATGGCGCGCCTCGCCCGCCAACAGGGTCCCGTCGCCGCCCTCCGCGTCGAGCGGACCAAGTGGGTGGGCACGCTCTTCCCCACCGACGCCGCCGCGCAGGACGCCGGCATGAGCCTGGCGGAGTTCGAGGCCTTCGTCTTCGACGCGATGTTCCTGAACGAGACCGACCCGGTCGCCAAGTGGGCGGAGCTGCGCGCCTTCCAGGCGACGCTCGTCGAGCGTTTGGCATCGGCGCGCGAGGTGCGGATCCAAGGGCCCGGCACCGACCTGCGGCTCTCGGTCGCGGGCCGCAGCTGGGTCAATTCCGACGGCCGCAAGAACATGCCCTCCGGCGAGGTCTTCACCGGACCGCACGAGGACAGCGCCGAGGGCACGGTCTTCTTCGACCTGCCGAGCTCGGTCTCGGGCACCGTCGTGCGCGGGGTGCGCCTGCGCTTCGAGGCCGGGAAGGTGGTCGAGGCGAGCGCCGAGGAGGGCGACGACCTGCTCCAGGCGCAGCTCGAGACCGATCCCGGCGCGCGCTTCCTGGGCGAGCTCGGCATCGGCACCAACTTCCGCATCCGGCAACCGATCCTGAACACGCTCTACGACGAGAAGATCGGCGGCACGGTGCATTTGGCGCTCGGCCGCTCCTACGCCGAGACCGGCGGCACCAACCAGAGCGCGATCCACTGGGACCTCATCAAGGACCTGCGCACGGGTGGCGAGCTCTCGGTGGACGGCGAGCCGCTGCAGCGCGACGGGCGCTTCCTGATGTGAGCACGCCCCCGGCAGGGGTCGCCGCGGGCGCGATCGCCCCGGCGGTGCCTATGCGCAAGATCGCCGCGATCGGCGCCGGCTTCTTCGGCATCACCGTCGTGTGGAGCGTCTACAACGCGTACGTCCCGCTCCTGCTGGCCCGCTTCGTCGATTCCGCGGCGCTCCGGGGCGCGGTCATGGGGCTCGACAACCTGCTCGCCCTGCTGTTGATCCCGATCGTCGGCGCCTGGTCGGATCGGGTCGACGGGCCGTTGGGGCGCCGGCTCCCCTTCGTGGTCGTCGGCATGCCGGTGGCCGCGCTGGCCTTCGCCCTGCTGCCCTTCTCCGCGACCGCCTTCTGGACCCTGATCGCCATGGACATCGTGTTCCTGGTGGCGATGACCGTGCTGCGCGCGCCGGTGATCGCCTTGATGCCGGACCACGTCGCGCCGGAGCGACGCTCCACCGCGAACGGCATGATCAACCTCATGGGTGGGGTCGGCGGGCTCGTCGCCTTCTTCGCCCTCGCGCCGCTCTACGACCTGGGCCCCTGGATCCCCTTCGCGGTCGCAGGGGCGCTGCTGCTGGCCGCAGCCATCGTCCTCGCGCGCGCCGCCGACCGCCACCCGCCGTTCGTCGCCGAGGGCGCAGGCACCGAGGACGCCGCACCGCTCGCGGCGCTCGTGCGCGACGTTCGAAAGCTCCTCCGCGACCCGGCCGCCCGCGGCGCGCGGTGGGCGCTCGTGGCGATCTTCCTGTACTTCATCGGGTTCGCGGGCGTCGAAGCCCAGTTCACGACCTACGCGGTCGGCGCGCTGGGCGTGAGCGGCGGGCTTGCCGGGTTGCTCCTCGGGGGCTTCTCGCTCGCCTTCGTCGCGGCCTCGCTGCCCGCCGGCCTGCTCGGGACCCGGATCGGCAAGGCGCGCGCGATGGGCTTCGGGCTCGCGGCGTTGCCGGTGCTCTTCCTCACCCTCGCGGTGGTGCGCTCGGTGCCGGCCACCGCGGCGGTGCTCGTGCTCGCCGGCGCGGCGTGGGCGCTGGTGAACGTGCAGGCGTATCCGCTCGTCGCCGATCTGGGCGGCCGCGACCGCATCGGCTTCTTCACCGGGCTGTACTACCTGTTCAGCATGGGTGCGGCGGTGCTCGCGCCCGCGCTGGCCGGGGCGGCGATGGACGCCTTCGGGCTCTGGGCGCTCTTCCCGGTGGCGGCGGCCGGCATGATCGCCGGCGCGCTGGCGCTCGCGCGGGCCCGGCGGCTCGGCGTCGACGCGGCGCGCGCCTGAGCGGGTCCACCCCCTTGCCACGCCCACGACCACCCAGGTACACTCACGGACGCGCCGTCGCCTGAACGGCGCCGGATCGACCAACGCGCCGAAGTGGCGGAATCGGTAGACGCGCACGATTCAGGGTCGTGTGACCGCAAGGTCGTGTGGGTTCAAGTCCCACCTTCGGCACCAGACGAAACGCCCCCCGGAGCAGTCTCCCGGGGGGCGCGTTCGTGCGGGGCGTGCGCGACGGGCGGCCCTCAGGCCCCCAGGTGCTCGAGCGCGCCCAGCTCGCGCAAGACGGAGGCGACCTCGGCGAGCAGCGCCAACCGCCCCCGGCGCACGGCGTCGTCCTCGACCATGACCAGCACGCCGTCGAGAAAGGCGTCGAGCGGCGCCTTGAGGCGCAGCAACTCGGTCGCCGGCCCCGACACGTCGTCGAGCGGCGTCGCCGGGCCGCGGCCGAGGTCCCAAGGCGTCAGGTGCTCGCGCACGTGGGCCAGCAACCCCTCGACGGAGCGTCGCGCCGCGGGCAGCGCTTCGGCCAACGCCCGCTCGGCAGGCTCCTGGAACGCATCGAGCGGGGGCAGGCTCGTGCCCGGCTCGGCCTTCTCGGCGAGGTTCGCCGCCCGCTTGTAGAGCGCGAGCAGGCCCTCGAAGGCTTCCCGCGCCTCGGGTCGCTCGTCGGCGGCGAGCGCCCGCAACAGGTGGGCGCGGCGCGCGGCGGCGATCACCGAGCGGCTGCCGTGGGTCGCCGCACGCACCTCGTTCGTCGTCGGACCCTCCTCGTGCAGCAGCCCGGCGACGCGGTCCCACACGAACGCCTCGACCGCGGCCGCGGTGTCGGCGGTCACCGCCACCGGACCGTCCGCGTACGCCGCGCTGGCGACCTCGATCAGGCGCGCGAGCGGCAGGCGCCAGCCCTGGGCGGCGAGCACGCGGGCGACCGCGATCGCGTCGCGGCGCAGCGCGAAGGGGTCGGCCGATCCGCTCGGCCGCTTGCCGAGCGCGAAGAAGCCGACGAGCTTGTCGAGCCGGTCGGCGACCGCGAGCACCGCGCCCACGCGCGTCGCGGGGAGCGCATCCGCGGGGCCGCGGGGCAGCACCCCGTCCTCGAGCGCCCGCGCGACGTCCTCGGGCGCCCCCTCGGCGCGGGCGTACGCGCGCGCCATGGTCCCCTCGAGCTCGGGCAGCTCGGCCACCATCTCGGTCGCGAGGTCGGCCCGGAAGACCGGGAGCGCCGCCTCGAGCGTGGCGCGCTCGGTCGAACTCACGCCGAGCACGTCGGCGATCGCGAGCGCCGCGGCGCCGGTCCGCCCGACCTTGTCGGCCATCGTCCCGAGTTCCTTCTGGAAGGCCATGCCCGACAGCGCCCAGGCGTGCTGCGACAGGCTCTTGCGGCGGTCGGCGTCCCAGAAGAAGCGCGCGTCGTACAGCCGTCCCTCGAGGACGCGCTCGTACCCGCCCCGCACGATCGCGACGTCGGGAACCCGGTGGTTCGAGACCGCGACGAAGCGCGCCGCGAGCGCGCCCTCGGCGGTGCGCACCGGCGCGAAGCGCTGGTGGTGGATCATCACCGTCGTCAGGACCTCGTCGGGGAGCTCGAGGTAGGCCTCGTCGAAGGCGCCGAGCACCGCGACGGGCTGCTCGACCAGGTCCACGACCTCCTCGACGAGCGCCTCGGGCGCCGCGGCGGTCAAGCCCTCGGCCGCGGCCGCGGCCTCGATGGCGGCCCGCACGGCCGCCGCGCGGCGCTCGCGGTCGGCGAGCACGCCGGCGGCCTCCAGCGCCCGCTCGTACGCCGCGCCGTCCGGCAGCTCGACGGGCGCCGGGTGGAGGAAGCGATGCCCTCGGGTGGCGCGCCCGGCGGTGTGGCCGGCCGCTTCGACCGGCAGCACGGCGTCGTCCCAGAGGGCGACGAGCCAGGCGACCGGGCGCACGAACGCGGTGTCGACGTCGCCCCAGCGCATCTTGCGCGGGGCGGGCAGCGCCGCGACGAGCCCGCCGAGGCGAGCGGTCAGCACCTCGGCGGCGTCCTCGCCGCCGACGCTGCGGCGGGCGACGACGTAGCGCCCCTTGTCGGTGTCCTCCACCTCGAGCGCTTCGGGCGCGACCCCGGCCCCGGCGGCGAAGCCGATCGCCGCCTTGGTCGGGCGCCCGTCGGCGTCGAAGGCCGCCGCCGCGGCCGGTCCACGGCGCACCTCGGTGCGGCGTTCGGTCGCTTCGGCCACGTCCTCGACCAGGACCGCGAGGCGACGCGGCGTCGCGAAGGCGCGCACGGCGCCGTGCGGCAAGCGCACCTCACCGAGCAGACCCTCGACGGCGGCGCGCAGCGCCGGTCCGCCGCTCCGGACGTACCAGGCGGGCAGCTCCTCGGTGCCGATCTCGAACAGCAGCCGCGGCATCAGGCGGCCGCCTCGGCGGCCGGCGCGCGCAGCGCGACGTAGGCGCGCGCGCTCGCTTCGGCGAGCCGACGCACCCGCTGGACGTAGCCCTGGCGCTCCGTGTGCGACAGCACCCCGCGCGCATCGAGCAGATTGAAGGCGTGCGAGCACTTCAGGACGAACTCGTAGGCCGGGTGGACCAGGTCGTGCTCGAGGAGGCGCCGGCACTCGGCCTCGTACTTGTCGAAGAGCAGCCGCTGCAGGTCGGCGTCCGCGAGCTCGAAGTTGTAGCGGCAGTGCTGCACCTCGAAGTCGCGGCGCAGGTCGCCGAGGGTCACGCCTTCGGTCACGACCACGTCGAAGGCGTGCTCGACCCCCTGGAGGTACATCGCCAGGCGCTCGAGGCCGTAGGTCAACTCGACCGTGACCGGCCGGCAGTCGAGCCCCCCCACCTGCTGGAAGTAGGTGAACTGGGTGATCTCCATCCCGTCCATCCACACCTCCCACCCCAGACCCCACGCACCGAGCGTGGGCGACTCCCAGTTGTCCTCCACGAAGCGCAGGTCGTGGGCCAACGGATCGATGCCCATCGCCGTGAGCGAGCCCAGGTACAGGTCCTGGACGTCGGCCGGGGAAGGCTTGAGCACGACCTGGTACTGGTAGTAGTACTGGAAGCGGTACGGGTTGTCGCCGTAGCGACCGTCGGCCGGCCGGCGGCTGGGGGCGACGCCGGCGGCGCGCCACGCCTGGGGCCCGAGCGCGCGCAGGAAGGTGGTCGGGTAGAAGGTGCCCGCCCCGACCTCGGTGTCGTGCGGTTGGGCGATCACGCAGCCGCGGTCCGCCCAGTAGCGGTCGAGGTTCATGATCAGGTCCTGGAAGGTCATCGTCGGCTCCTCGGATGGGGCGCGCCATCGCCGGGCCCTCGGGCGCCTCGTCGCGAGGGGCGGCAGGGGCGGCGTGGAGGCGACGTGCGCGGCGGCGGGCGCGAGGCGCGGGGGGGTGCCCGCGAACCGTAGCGGATGCCCACACGGCCCTCACGCCGAAAGCGTACGATACACCATGCCGGTCCCAGCCACGATGCCCGTCCCTGACGCGCGCGGTCGCACCACACCGACGCGCGTCGCGCCGTGGTCGGCCCTGGGCCGCCGCTTCGGATCGTCCGCGTTCGCCCTCCTGCAGCCGCTTCGAGGTGCGCGATGAACCGCTACGACGACCGCGCCCGGCTCGTCTTCCACTTCGCCCGCGAAGAGGGATCGAAGCTCGGCCACGCCATGATCGGGCCGGAGCACCTGCTCCTGGGCCTCATGCGCGAGGGCGGCTCCGCGAGCAAGGTGCTCGTCGAGTTCGGCGCCACCCTCGAGGGCTTCCGCAAGCAGGTCGAGGAGATGGTGGGCCGCGGCGACGGCTTGCCGCGCAACGAGACCGCCGCGATCACGCCGCGCGCGCGCCGCGTCATGGAGCTCGCCGGCAGCGAAGCGCGCAGCCTCGGCTCCAACGTCATCGCCACCGAGCACATCCTCCTGGGCGTCATCCGCGAAGGCGACGGCGTCGCGTACCGGATCCTGCAGCAGCTCACGCGCGACGTCGACACGGTGCGCTGGCGGCTGCTCGCGGCGGCGGACCCCAAGAAGGCGCCCGAGACGGTCGCGACCCCCTTCCTCGACGAGTACGCCCGCGACCTCACCAAGGAGGCGCGCGACGGCAAGCTCGATCCGGTCATCGGCCGCACCGAGGAGATCCGCCGCGTCATCCAGATCCTCACCCGCCGCACCAAGAACAACCCGGTGCTGATCGGCGAGCCGGGCGTCGGCAAGACCGCCATCGTCGAAGGGTTGGCGCAGGCGATCGTCGAGGGGCGCGTCCCCCCGAACCTCGCCGACGTGCGCGTGCTCTCGATCGACCTGTCGAACGTCGTCGCCGGCACCAAGTACCGCGGCGAGTTCGAGGAGCGGCTGCGGCAGATCATCGAGGAGCTCAAGGCCGCCGAGGTCGTCGCCTTCATCGACGAGCTCCACACGCTCGTCGGCGCCGGTGGCGCCGAGGGGACGCTCGACGCGGCCAACATCCTCAAGCCGCCGCTCTCCCGCGGCGAGGTGCAGGTCGTCGGCGCCACCACCACCGGCGAGTACCACCGCTACATCGAGAAGGACGCCGCGCTCGAGCGCCGCTTCCAGCCGGTCATCGTCCTGGAGCCCTCGCCCGAGGAATCGCTCGAGATCCTCCACGGCCTGCGCGAGAAGTACGAGGCCCACCACGGGGTCGTGATCCCCGAAGCGATCCTCGAGCTCTCGGTGCGCTTCGGCGAGCGCTCGCTGCCGGGCCGCAACTTCCCCGACAAGGCGATCGACCTGATCGACGAGGCGGCCTCGCGCACGCGCCTGAACAAGTCGCTCGGCTTCCCGGTGCTCGAGGGCGACGACGGCACCCCCATCGTCAGCCGCGAGGACGTCGAGGCGGTCGTGAACTCCTGGGGCGGGGTCTACGTCGACGAACAGGACGGCGAGAAGCTCGCCGACCTGGAGCGCCGGCTGCGCCACGCGGTGGTCGGCCAGGACAAGGCGATCACGGCGCTCGCCTCGGCCCTGCGGCGCGCCCGCGTCGGCCTGGGCGGCCGCACCCGGGTCTCGGCGTCGTTCCTGTTCGTCGGCCCCTCCGGCGTCGGCAAGACCTTCTTGGCCAAGCAGCTGGCCGTCGAACTGTTCGGCAGCGAGCGCGCCCTCGTGCGGCTCGACATGTCGGAGTACCAAGAGGCGCACTCGATCAGCAAGCTGATCGGGGCCCCGCCCGGGTACGTCGGCCACGAGCAAGGGGGTCGGCTCACCGAGGCGGTGCGGCGCCAGCCCTTCGCGGTCGTGCTGCTCGACGAGATCGAGAAGGCGCACCCCGACATCTACAACACCTTCCTGCAGGTGCTCGACGACGGCCGCCTCACGGACGGCCAGGGGCGGCAGGTGGACTTCCGCCGGGTGATCCTGATCATGACGTCCAACACCGGCTTCAACCGCGGCCCGGGCATCGGCTTCCAGCACGAGGGCCAGGTCGACGTCGACGCGCCGCTCAAAGGCATCTTCTCCCCCGAGTTCCTCGACCGCCTCGACGAGGTCATCCCCTTCCAGACCTTCGATCGCAGCGGCATCCACGTCATCGCCGCGCAGATGCTCGAGGACATCACCCGCGAGCTCGGGAACCGCGACGTCGAGGTGCGCTTCGGCCCCGAGGTGGCGGCGTTCCTGGTCGATCGGCTCCCCCCGGGCGAGAGCGCGCGCCCCTTGCGGGGGGTCGTGCGCGAGCACGTCGAGGATCCGCTCTCGCTCGAGCTGCTCGAGCGCGGCACCGCCGACCCCATCCTCGTGACGGTCGACGGCGGTCGCCTGGTCTTCGCGCGACCGGTGCCCATCGCGTGAGCTGCGCGCGCTCGACCGAACGCTAGAATCGGCGGATGTCGAGTCCGCATCGGCACGGATCGGAGAGCCCATGGCGCGCGTGACGGTCGCGTACGCGTGCACGGAGTGCGGTGCCCGCAGTCCGGGCCCGCTCGGGCGCTGCCCCCGGTGCGGCACGTGGGGGACGGTCGAGGCCGAAGCCGTCGAGGCCGCGCCCGGCGGCCGCGCGGCGTCCGGTCGGCGATCGGCGCCGCCGATCGCGACGGCCCGGCTCGACGACGTCTCCGACCTCGCCTTCGCGCGCACCCCGTCGGGCGACGCCGAGGTGGACCGGGTCTTGGGCGGCGGCTGGGTCGCCGGTGGTGCGGTGCTGCTGGCCGGCGAGCCGGGCATCGGCAAGTCGACGCTCCTGCTGCAGCTCGCCGACGCCGCCGCGCGGGGCGGCCGGCGGGTGCTGTACGTGTGCGGCGAGGAGTCGCCGGCGCAGGTGAAGCTGCGCGCGCGCCGCTTGGGCGCGGACGGCGCGATCGAGCTCACGCGCGCCACCGACGCGCACGCCATCGCCGCGCACCTCGTCGCGGAGGCGCCGGCGCTGGCGATCGTCGATTCGATCCAGACCCTCACGGTCGAGGACGGCGCCGCGCCGGGCTCGCTCACCCAGGTGCGCGACGCCACGGCGCTGCTGGTCCAGGCCGCCAAGACCTCCGGCACCGCGCTCGTGCTGATCGGCCACGTGACCAAGCAGGGCCAGGTCGCCGGACCCAAGGTCGTCGAGCACGTGGTCGATGCCACCCTGGCGCTGGAGTCGGCCGGCGGCTTCCGGGTGCTGCGGGCCACCAAGAACCGCTTCGGGGCGGCGGGCGAGGTGGGGGTGTTCGAGATGACCGATGGCGGGCTGCGCGCGGTGGCGAACCCCTCCGATGCCTTCCTCGCCGAGCGCCCCCACGGGGTGCCGGGTTCGGTCGTGGTCGCGGCGCTCGAGGGGCAGCGCCCGCTGCTCGTCGAGGTCCAGGCGCTCGCGTCGGCGTCGCCCTATTCGGCGCCGCGACGGGTGGTGCAGGGGCTCGACGGGCGCCGCGTCGACCTGGTGCTGGCGGTGCTCGAGCGGCGCCTCGAGCTGCCGCTCGCCGGCCTCGACGTGTTCGTCAACGTCGCCGGGGGGTTGCGGCTCACCGACCCCGGCGTCGACCTCGCGGTCGCCGCGGCCGTGGCGTCGGCGGTGACCAACCGCCCCGTGGCGGCGGGGACGGCGGTCTTCGGCGAGGTCGGGCTCGCGGGCGAACTGCGCTCGGTGCCCCAGGGCGCGCGCCGCGCCTCCGAGGCGGCGCGCGCCCAGCACCCCGACGTCGTCGGTCCGCGCGGCGGCGAGGGCGCCTGGCGGCCGGCGCGCGACCTCGCCGAGGCCTTCGCGGCGCTCTGGGGGCGGCCGTGAGGGCCGTGGTGCTGCGGACCGCGATCGCGGTGATCGGCGGCGCGGTCGGTGGCGCGGTGGCGACCTTCCTGCTCGACCGCGGCTGGTTGGTCGGGCCGAACAACGTCCTGTACCTCACCGTGCTCGGGCTGCTCGTCGGCTACCTGGTCGGCGGGCGCCCGGCGGACGCCGGCGCGCGGGCGCTCGACCGGGCGCTGCAGCGCTTGGCCCGGGTGCCCCCCGAAGCGGTGCTCGCCGCGGGCACCGGAGCGACCGTCGCGCTCCTGATCACCGTCCTGCTGAACAACGTGCTCGCGCCGGTGCCGGGGTTCACCTGGTACTGGTCGCTGCTGATCGCGGCGATCTTGATCGCCGCCGCCTCCTGGTTCTTCGTCGTCAACCGCCACTTGTTCGCGGTCTCGCGCGCCCTCGGTCGGGGGGTCGCCGAAGAGCCACCCCCGCCGGCCCCGGCGGCCAAGGTCCTCGACACCTCGGCGATCATCGACGGTCGCCTGATCGACGTCGCCGACGCGAACTTCCTCGAGGGTCCGCTGCTGGTGCCGCAGTTCGTGCTCGCGGAGCTCCAGCGCATCGCGGACGCCGACGACCCACTCAAGCGCCGACGGGGTCGCCGCGGCCTCGAGGTGCTCGACCGGCTGGTGGCGCACGGTGGGGTGGACACCGAGGTCGTGCACGACGACGCCGGCGACGGACCGGTCGACGACCGGTTGGTGCGGTTGTGCACGGCGCGCGGCGCCGACCTGGTGACCACCGACTACAACCTCCACCGGGTCGCTGGGCTGCAGGGCATCCGGGTCCTCAACCTGCACCAGCTCGCGAACGCGGTCAAGGCCTCATTCCTGCCCGGCGAGCGCCTCTCGCTCACGATCGTGCGCGAAGGGCGCGAGGCGGGGCAAGGGCTCGCGTACCTCGAGGACGGCACCATGGTCGTCGTCGAGGACGCTGCCGCGCTCGTGGGGCGCAGCGTCGACGTCACCGTGACGAGCAGCCTGCAGACGCAGATGGGGCGCATGATCTTCGGGCGTCCGGCCGGCTCGGAGCGCGCGAGCGGGGCCAGCGAGGGCTGAACGCGCGATCCCGACACGTCGGCGCATCGCGACGCAGACGCATCCGACGGTCTCGCCGCGGGCGCATCATCCCGAGGCGGACGCCCCCCGGACGTGCGCGCGGCCCGACTCGCGCCCTCATGAGGTGCAGATGAGCATGCTCAGACTTTGCTCATAGTGTAGGGTCCACGAGTACCTTCAATCGATGTCGGTACGCAACGTCGTTCTCGCCCATTCCGGGCAGTCCAGCGGCGCGCGAGCTGGACATGGAGGAGTTACGTGCCGAAACATCGGATGAACCTGCTCATGGTGTTCCTCGCCTTGACCGCAGCGCTGATCGCGTGCGGTCGCGCCCCTGCCCCGCCGGCCGAGATCGAGTACTCGGCGGAGGCGACCAGCGCCACGAGCGTGCGCGTCGTGTTCTCGACCGCGGTCGACGACGCCGCCGGGATCGCGGCCAACTACGCGATCACCCACGCCGGCGGACCGGTCGCGGTGCTCTCCGTGCAGCGCGCGGCCGACGGCCGGACCGTGGTGCTCGCGACCGCGCCCCTCCAGGAGGGGGTCAGCTACACCCTCGACGTCTCGGGCGTCGCCGCAGCGGAAGGCGGCCAGCTCAGCACGTCGTCATCGAGCTTCGGCGGCACGTCCGTGCGGGCGCCGATCGTCGCATCGGCGATCTCGCTCAGCCCCACCGAGATCCTCGTGCACTTCGCCGACCCGCCTCCAGGCGCGGGCGCGGAGATGTCGGACATGGCGCTCGACGTGCGGTACTACGACATCGTCGAGGAAGCGCCGACGCTCGACGAGACGCCCGACCTCACGATCGTGTCCATCCGCTTCGGCGTGGACGATCGGGGTCGCACCGATCGCACCCGGATCATCCTCACGACCGAGGCGCAGATCGACACCGAGTACACGCTGCGCGTGACCAACGTGTTGACGCAGGCAGGCGACAAGCTCATCGACCCGACCAACAACACCGCCGCGTTCCGGGGCATCCCGCTCGACGACGCGGTCCGGCCGGCCGTCACGAGCGCCACCGCGACGTCCAACACCTCGGTGTTGGTCGACTTCAGCGAACCCGTCGTCGGAGGCGATCGGGCCGACCGCTACAGCATCGAGGCGGCCGACGGGAGCCCGCTGGAGGTCCTCTCGGCGCAGTACGCCAACCCGTACAACACGCAGGTGCTGCTGACGACCGCGCCGCAGCGGGACGAGCTCACCGAGTACACGATCACCGTCACCGGCGTGACCGACCGGCAGAGCAACGAGATCGACCCCGCGGCCAACAGCGCCACCTTCAACGGCGTGTTCCGCACCGGACCGATCGACGGCGACACCACCCCGCCCCGGGTCGCGAACACGGGATCGACCGGCAACATGACGGTTCTGGTGACCTTCACCGAACCGGTCGAGCAGAACTCGGCCGAGGACCCGACCCACTACCGCATCACGGCTCGCCTCGACGGCGCCAGCGGTCCGGACGCGACGCTCGTGGTCCTCGGCGCCACCCGGAGCGCCGACCGCACCACGGTCACGCTGACCACGATGGCGCAGTCCGACCTGTTCTACACGCTCGCCGTCACCAACGTGAAGGACCTCGCGGGCAACCAGATCGCGCCCCCCGAGCGGATGGTCGACCCCAGCACCGTCACCTTCCAGGGCACGCCTCCGAGCGGACCCCAGGCCGACAGCGACGGCGACGGACTCAGCGACGCCGCCGAGCAGGCGGGCTGGTTCGTCACCGTTCGCAACGTCGACGGATCCACGCGCCGCTACGAGGTCACGAGCGACCCGGGCGACCCCACGCTGCCGGTCGGCGATCCGGTGAACGTCGCGGCCCGCGACACCGACGGCGACGGCCTCAGCGACCTCGACGAGCGCATCTACGCGACCGACCCGCGCTCGACCGACACGGACGCCGACGGTATCGACGACTGGGACGAGCTCAACGTCTACTACACCGAGCCCAGCCAGCAGGACACCGACGGCGACGGCCTCGTCGACGGCCTCGAGACGAACTTCTTCGGCACCTCGCCGTTGCAAGCCGATACCGATGGCGATCAGATCGACGACGGCGACGAGGTCGGTCTGCAGAACCGCAACCCGCTCATCGCCGACCTGCCCACCTTCGACCTCCGCGTCGTCGGCGACGTCCAGCTCGGCCTCGACGTGCGCTTCACCGCCGAGAGCGCGAGCGGTTCGCGGGTGCTCGAGACCCGCAGCAGCGAGAGCACGCTGAGCACCGAGTCGAGCCGCACCAGCGGTTCGGAGAACGCCAAGGCCACCGAGTGGTTCATCAACGCCGGCGTCAAGGCCGGGCTCGAGTACGAACCGCCGCTCAAGTTCAAGTTCTCCGGTGAGGTGGCGGTCAACGGCGGTTACAAGGAAGCCACCACCACCTCGTTCAGCTCCTCCTCGGTCCAGGCGACCCAGCAGGCCCAGGCCGCCTCGCTCGGCACCGAGCGCGAGCTCCAGGACGGCGAGACCGTCACCCGCGAGGTGGTGGGCGCCAGCATGGCCGTGGCGCTCGAGCTGGTCAGCCTCGGCGACGTCGCCTTCACGGTCGAGAACCTGGTGATCACCGCCAAGCTCGTCGACCCGCGCGACCCCACCCGCTTCATCCCGATCGCGACCCTCACCAGCACCGCCGCGGCGATCAACCTCGGCCCGGCGCCGGACGTGCGTGGCCCGATCCGCTTCACCGCCGACAATCCGGCCCCCGCCTTGATCGAAGCGCTGCGCGAGAACCCGCGCAACCTGCTGTTCGAGGTCGCGAACTACGACATCGTCGACGAGTCCGGCCGCAACTTCACCTACACCTACCAGGACGTCAACGATCGCACCGCCACCTTCGCGATCGACTACGGTGGTCGGCGCGCCGCGGAGCTCTACCGCGTGGCGACGCCGGGCACCTTCGACGCGTTCGGCGACCCGGTCGGGCCCGACCTCGGCACGCTGCTCGAGAACGTCCTGAAGCTCGAGCACCTCGACGCCGCCGCCGACGACGCCCTCACGGCCTGCCTGGCGGGCAGCAGCATCGCCGGCTGCGACGCCGACGATCGCTTCGACATCCTCAACAGCTACTCGACCCGCGAGGGCGAGATCCACCGGATCCGCAACGTCGTGCGCAGCGACGACGGCTTCCAGTGGTTCGTCGAGGTCGAGCTGCCCATCACCGCGAGCGCGCCCGACGACGTCCGCGACGCCCCGATCACCGCCGGCCGCAGCGTCCGCTTCCTCTTCGGCCAGGACGCCGACGGCGACGGCCTCACGGTCCAGCAGGAGGCCTTCTACGGCAGCGTCGACTCCATCACCGACGTCTTGAACAACGCCTGCTTCGGCGACCCCACCGCGACCAACTGCTCGATGCCGGACGGGATCCCGGACAGCGTCGACACCGACCGCGACGGCATCCCCGACAACGAGGAGATCTTCGGCCGGTCGCTCGGCGGCGGCCTGTACGAGCCGTGGCTCGTGGTCGTGCGCGGTGAGGACGCGGTCCCGACCAGCAGCAGCCCCGCCCGCTTCGACACCGACGGCGACGGCCTGACCGACTGCCAGGAACTGGGCCTCTGCGAGATCTACGTCTACGTCTACCCCAACGACGCCACCGCCAACCCCGGCGCCCAACAGAACACGTTGCGCGAACAACTCATCGAAGATCCGCAGAGCGGACTCGTCCTCCGGCTGTTCCGCGACGCCACCGGTCGCCCGAGCATCCCGCCTGCGGCTGAGGTCACCGGCGTCGGTTGGACACTCGACCTCTCCATCGGCACCGAGGCGCTGACCGATCCTTCGCGCTTCGACAGCGACCGCGACGGCCTCGGCGACGCCGCGGAGCTCGTCGGCGTCCGCTACCTGCCGCTCGACGCGCAGGTCGGCGACCTGCCGTTCCAGCTGTACCCCGGGTACGGAAACCGAGGCGGGAACTTCCCGAGCCTCGCGAACGCCGCGACCGACCCGCTCAACGCCGACAGCGATTTCGATCTCCTCGGTGATGGCGCCGAGGTCCAGATCGGCATCGATCCCACCGACCCTGACTCCACCGGCGACGCCGCCCTCGACAACGACGGCGACGGCCTCCGCAACATCGAGGAGCGCTTCGGCTGGGTCGTCGTGGTCCGCGACGCCACCGGCATCTGGCGCGACGCGAACGGCGCCCAGCTCTACCAGGCGTCCGGCCGACTGCTGGATCCGAACGGCGTCCCCATCCCGGTCGACGACCTCGGCAACCCCGTGTCCACCGTCGACGTCCGCCTCGACGCCTTCCGGGCCGCCGACGCCACCACCCTCCCGGCCCGCGTGCCCTCCGATCCCGACCGTGCCGACGCGGACAACGACGGCCTGACCGATGGCCAAGAACGCGACCTCTTCAGCCACCCGGGCGAGTTCGATACCGACGGCGACGGGCTCGGCGACGGCGCCGAGGCGCGTGGCGTCGCCTTCCCCTCCGATCTGGTCGACCCGGTCCGCTTCACCAACCCGCTCGCGTTCGACAGCGACGCCGACGGTCGCTCCGACGGCGACGAGGTGCTCGTCTCGTGGGTCGTCTCGGTCCGCGGCGAGACCCCGTACCGGGTGTTCTCCGACCCGCTGATCGCCGACGCGGACCTGGACGGCCTCAGCGACGGCGTCGAGTTGGTCGAGCTCACCGACCCCGACGACGCTGACACCGACGGCGATGGCGTCCAGGACGGCACCGAGCTGGCCTCGAGTCACGGTCGCAACCCGCTCGTCGCCGATCAGGTGATCGAGTTCCGCTACGCCAACGCCACCGTCCTCGACTCGTGCTACCAGATCGGCGGCGAGGCGAACCTGGACGGCTGGGGCATCAGGACCAACGGCTGGATCGGCGACCTGCGCTACAGCGATTTCGGGGGCAACCCGGGCGGCTACCTCTGGCTGCGCGCTGGCGGCTTCGTGTCCGCGAGCGTGCTGGTGCTCACCGCGCCCGCCCCCTACTACGGGGATCGATCGGCGTACTACGGAGGGACGTTCTCGTTCGACCTCCGCCAGTTCCTGCGCGAGAGAGACCAGACCCGCTGGACCCCGAACGTGCGACTGATCGGCGGCGGCGCGACGCTCGTCTTCAACGCCTTGGCGCCGCACGAGTCGACCACGTGGGACACCATCGAGATCCCGCTCACCATCGACGGCGGCGGGTGGGTCGAGGCCGGCACCTCCGACGCCCCCACGGCGGACGAGTTCCGGGACGTGCTCGCCGGCCTGACCTCGATCCAGATCTTCGGGGAGTACGAGGCCCCGCAGCGGTTCTTCGACTTCGTCTTGGGTGGCGTCGGCTTCGACAACCCGACGCTCGCCGCCGCCGGCCAGGAGAGCATCACGAACGACTTCGACGGAGGCGCGCTCGCGGCCGGCAACTTCCGTGGCCTGCTCAACGTCGAGGTGCCCGAGCGCGACGGCAGCCTCACCGTGGTCGAGGGCGTCGTGAACCTCCGCGACGACCTGAGCGGCATCGCGTCCGGCGCTACCGTCCCGCTGACGGGCGACGTCCAGACCTTCGTGCTCGGGCGCGACGAGAGCTTCCGCGCCTTCAGCAACAACATCCTGGAGGAGAGCCAGGACTACACGCTCGGCCTCAACCCATCCGCCATCGCCGACTACGGCAGCATGAGCACCCGCTACACCTACCCCGTCATCGGCGGCAGCGACGCCGTCACGCTGCGCGGCCAGCTCCCCGAAGTCGAGTCCGGCACCTGCGAGCTGTCCATCTCCTGGACGTGGCGCACGGTCGAGTAGTACCCATACGGCCAGCTCCAACGCGGTCGGCACGCCGACCATCCCCTCCGGGCCCACGCACGTGCGTGGGCCCGGACCCACGTCGCACGCGATTGCGCGCGGAGCATCTTGACGCCGGTCGCACCTGCCCGTAACCTCGGGAGTCCGACGCCGCTGCGCGTCCGGTCGGCATGGGGCCTTAGCTCAGCTGGGAGAGCGGTCGCTTTGCAAGCGATAGGTCGCCGGTTCGAATCCGGCAGGCTCCACCATCCGGCGTTCGTCGGACCACAAGTGCGTTCTGGAGCGGAGCGGCTCGCTCACCCTGGGACGAATGTCCCGCCAGGGCCGAATGACCCTCCGTGGTATGGTTCGCGGAATGCTGCGGTAACGGCCGAAACGCCGTTCAGGACGCGATCGACGGCACCTCGCCGACCCCCAGGTCGGTACGCACGAACGCCGCCTCGGTCGCCGGTCGGTCCCGAACCCGCATCATCGAGGAGGTCGCTCTGCTCACGTCCCTGCATCCGGTCCCCCCGGGCCGCGCCCGTCGTCACGAACCCGTCGTCCGGCTCGCCCTCGCCGCTTCCCGACGCTCCCTCCCGCACTGGACCCACCCCGAGGTCACGGACTGATGCCGCAGATCTTCCCGCCGAACGCCAACGCCTTCGCCAAGTGGGCCATCATCGGGGGTGCGCTGTTCGTCGGCGTCCTCGCGGTCGCCCTGGCGATCTACGCGCGCACGATCACGTACGCGGTCGGGGTTCCGGTCGCGCAACCGGTCGACTATCCGCACAACCTCCACGTCGCTCAGCTCGGCATGGACTGCCGCTACTGCCACACCTCGGTCGAGGTCGCCGCCTCGGCCAACGTGCCCGCCACCGAGACCTGCATGACCTGCCACTCGCAGGTCCGGGTCGGTGCGCCGGCGCTGCAGGCCGTCGCCGACAGCTGGTCGTCGGGGCTGCCGATCGAATGGAACCGCGTGCACGACCTGCCCGACTACGTCTATTTCAACCACAGCGCACACGTCAACAACGGCGTCGGTTGCAGCACCTGCCACGGTCGCATCGATCAGATGACCGAGATCTGGAAGGCCGAACCGATGACGATGGGCTGGTGCCTGGAGTGCCACCGCGCCCCGGAGCGCTTCGTCCGGCCCGACACCGAGGTGTTCAACATGGCCTACGTTCCGCCGGCCGACCAGCTCACCCTCGGGGCCGAGCTCGTCGCCGCGTACCACATCGACACCGACAAGCTCCCGCAATGCTCGACGTGCCACCGATGAGCGACGCTGCGAACCTCGCTCCCGAGCGCGTGCACGACCCGGTATCGAGCGCCCCGGCGGTCGACCTCGCCGAGGTTCGCGAGCGCCTCGCCGGTCGTCAGGGTCCCGAGTACTGGCGCAGCCTCGACGAGCTCGCCGACACGCCGGCCTTCCAGGAGTTCCTGCGCAAGGAGTTCCCGCGCCAGGCGGCGCCGCTCGAGGCCTCGCTCGACCGCCGCGACTTCCTCAAGCTGCTCGGCGCCTCGCTCGCGCTCGGCGGCCTCACCGCGTGCGCGCGGCCGCCGGCCGAGCGCGCGGCGATCGTGCCGTACGTCCAGGCCCCCGATTCCTACGTCCCCGGCAAGCCGACCTTCTACGCCACCGCCCTGCTCGACGGCGGCTACGCCGAAGGGGTGCTGGCCGAGAGCCACGAGGGGCGCCCGACCCACGTCGAGGGCAACCCCGACCACCCGGCCAGCCTCGGTGCGGCGCACGCCGTCGCCTCGGCGGCGGTCCTGTCGCTCTACGATCCGGATCGCTCCCAACAGCTCGCCGAGCGCGGCCAACCGCGCTCCTGGACGCAGTTCGCCGACGCGCTGGGCGGCGCCCTCGCCGACCTGCCCGATGGCGGACGGCTGCGGCTCCTGACCGAGACGATCACCTCGCCGACGCTCGCGGCGGAGATCGACGCACTGCTCGAGGCGCACCCCGGCGCGCGCCGCCACCAGTGGGACCCGCAGCACGCCGATGGCGCGGTCGCGGGCCTACGCGCCGCCTTCGACGCCGGCGACGCGGACGTCGCGCCCGTCTACGACCTGAGCCGCGCCGACGTCGTGGTCTCGTTCGGCGCCGACTTCACCAACGCCGGCCCGGGCCGCCTGCGCTACGCCAAGGACTTCGCGCGCCGGCGCCGCGTGCGCTCGGCGGACGACGACATGAACCGCCTGTGGATGGTGGAGACCACCCCCACCCCCACCGGCACCCTCGCCGACCACCGCAAGGCGCTCGCGCCCGCCGACGTCGCAGCGCTCGCCGCCTGGGTCGCGGCCGAGGTCGGCGTCGCCGACGCTCCGCGGGCCGACCTGCCGGCGCGCGTCGACCGCGCCTGGGCCGACGCCCTGGTCTCCGACCTCCAGGGCGCTCGCGGTCGCAGCGCGGTCTTCGCCGGGCACGACCAGCCGGCGATCGTCCACGCCTTGGCGCATGCGCTCAACCACGCCCTCGAGAACGTCGGCGCGACGGTCCGCTACGTCGCCCACCCCGAGGCCGCGCCCGCGGTGCACGCCACCGACCTCGCCGAGCTGGCCACCGACCTGCGCGCCGGCGCCGTCGACGTGCTGGTGATCCTCGGCGCCAACCCGGTCTTCACGGCCCCGCCGGAGCTCGACTTCGCGGCCGCGATGGATCGCGCCGCGCTCAGCGTCCACGTCGGCGAGCACCTCGACGAGACCGGGCGGGCGGCGACGTGGCACGTGCCCCGCACCCACCCCCTCGAGGCCTGGGGCGACGCGCGCGCGTACGACGGCACCATCACCATCCAGCAGCCGCTGTTCGCCCCCTTCTACGGCGGCAAGAGCGACCTGGAGGTGCTGCAGGCGCTGCTCGGTCGCGCCGACCGAAGCGGCTACGAGGTCGTCCGCGAGGCCTGGCAAGGGCGCGTGAGCGGCGACTTCGACGCCTTCTGGCGGCGCGCGCTCTACCGCGGCGCGCTCGAAGCCAGCGCCGCCCCGTCGGTCGCGGTGGCCCGGAGCCCGATCGAGCTGCCGCTCCCGCCCCGCGTCGAGCTGAGCGTGCACTTCCAGCTCGATCACGGGCTCATGGACGGTCGCCACGCCAACAACGGCTGGTTGCAGGAGCTCCCGCGCCCCTTCTCCAAGCTGACCTGGGACAACGCAGCGATCCTCGCGCCCGCGACCGCGGAACGCCTCGGCGTCGCGTCGCACGACCGGCTGACGGTCCGCTCCGGCGGCCGCGAGGTCGTGCTGCCCGTGTGGGTGCAACCGGGCCAAGCGCCCGACACGATCGGTGTGGCGCTCGGCTTCGGGCGCACCGCCGCCGGGCGCGTCGGCAGCGGCGTCGGCACCGACGTCTACCCGATCCGCACCGGCGCGGCGTGGGCCGTCGAGGCCACCGCCGAGCGCGCCTCGGGGCGCCACCGCCTCGCGACCACGCAGATCCACCACTCGCTCGAGGGCACCGGCGAGCGACGCCACATCGTGCGCCACGGCACCATGGCCGAACTGCGCGCCGAGCCCGAGCACCCGCATTTCGTGCATCCGGTCGAGCACGCGTACCACGACCTCTTCCCGGACTACGAGTACACGTCCTACAAGTGGGGCATGGTCGTCGACATGACCGTGTGCACCGGCTGCAACGCATGCGTCACCGCGTGCCAGTCCGAGAACAACGTCCCCATCGTCGGCAAGGAGCAGGTGATCGTCGGCCGCGAGATGCACTGGATCCGCGTCGACGCCTACTACCAGGGCGACCTCGACGATCCGACGTTCCACAACATGCCGATCGCCTGCCAGCACTGCGAGAAGGCGCCGTGCGAACCGGTCTGCCCGGTCGCCGCGACGGTGCACGACAGCGAGGGCCTGAACGTGATGGTCTACAACCGCTGCGTGGGCACCCGCTACTGCGCCAACAACTGCCCGTACAAGGTGCGTCGCTTCAACTACCTGCAGTTCGCCGAGCTCGCGACGAACGCGACCGAGCTGAGCCTCGCGAACAACCCGGACGTCACCGTGCGCAGCCGCGGCGTCATGGAGAAGTGCACGTACTGCACCCAGCGCATCTCGGCCGCCCGCATCACGGCCAGCAACGAGGACCGGCGCATCCGCGACGGCGAGGTCGTGACCGCCTGCCAGAGCGCCTGCCCCACCGAGGCGATCGTGTTCGGCGACCTGAACGACGCCACCTCCGCGGTCGTCGCCGCCAAGGCCTCGGTGCTCGATTACGCGCTCCTCTCGGAGCTCAACACGGTGCCGCGCACCAGCTACCTCGCCAAGGTGCGCAATCCGCATCCGGCGCTCGCCGTGGAAGGGGTCCACTGATGGCCGTCACTTCGGGCGTCCCGCGCCCCGTCGTGGAGACGAACCGGGTCATCGGCCGGGGCCAGTCCTCCGGCGGGATCGACGACGTCGTCAACACGCCGGTGCTGGTCGGGCCGCAGCGCACGCCCACCTGGTGGTGGATCGGCTTCGGCATCTCGCTGGCGCTGCTCGGGCTTTACCTGTTCTCGGTCGTGCGCCTGATCACCGTCGGCGTCGGGATCTTCGGCAACAACCAACCGGTCTCGTGGGCGATGCCGATCATCAACTTCGTCTGGTGGATCGGGATCGGTCACGCCGGGACGCTAATCTCGGCCGCGCTGCTGCTCTTCCGGCAGCCCTGGCGCACCTCGATCAACCGCTTCGCCGAGGCGATGACGATCTTCGCCGTGGTGTGCGCCGGCCTCTACCCGATCCTCCACCTGGGTCGGCCCTGGGTCTTCTACTGGCTCCTCCCCTACCCCAACACCCACGGCATGTGGCCCAACTTCCGCAGCCCGCTGGATTGGGACCTGTTCGCGATCGGGACCTACGCCACGGTGTCGGTGCTCTTCTGGTTCATCGGGCTGATCCCCGACCTCGCGACGCTGCGCGACAGCGCCAAGTCGCGCTTCCAGAAGCTGCTGTACGGCGCGCTCGCGCTCGGCTGGAACGGCTCGGCCAAGGCCTGGCAGCGCTACAACCGCGCGTACCTGCTGCTCGCGGCGCTCAGCTTCCCCCTCGTGCTCTCGGTCCACAGCACGATCGCCATGGACTTCGCCGTGTCGCAGCTCCCGGGCTGGAACAACACCGTGATGCCGCCCTACTTCGTCGCCGGCGCGGTCTTCGCGGGCTTCGCGATGGTCATCATCCTCGCCGTGCCGCTGCGCCGCGCGTTCGGCCTCGAGAAGATGATCACGCTGCGCCACCTCGACAACGCGGCGAAGCTGATGCTCGCGACCGGCATGATCGTGGTGTACGGCTACGGCGTGGAGCTCTTCTACGCCTGGTACTCGGGCGTCGAGTTCGAGATCTTCATGGCCTACAACCGCGTCTTCGGCGCCGACCACGGCTGGGCCTTCTGGCTCCTGATCGCCTGCAACCTGGTGGCCATCCAGCCGCTCTGGCTGCGCTCGGTCCGCCAGAACCCGCTGGCGCTCTTCGTGATCTCGCTCTTCGTCTCGGTGGGCATGTGGCTCGAGCGCTACGTGATCGTGGTCGTCTCGCTCACCAAGGACTTCCTGCCGAGCTCGTGGGGCAACTACGTCCCGACCTTCTGGGACTGGGCGCTCTACGCCGGCTCCTTCGGCCTGTTCGGCACGCTGTTCTTCCTCTTCATCCGGCTCCTCCCGTCGATCGCCACGACCGAGATGAAGGAGCTCGCCCACCACGACGCCCACCACGGTTCCGACGCCTACGAGGCCATCCGCGAGGCGTACTACCGAGGGGAGGTGCGCGCGTGAGCACCGCATCGAGTCGCTCCCCGCTCTACGGCCTGATCGCCGAGTACGACACCCCGGATCAGGTCGTGCACGCCGCCGAGTCCGCCCGCAAGGCCGGCTACACCAAGATGGACGCCTATTCGCCCCACCCCGTCGAGGGCATCGAGGACGCGCTCGGCCTGAAGCCGACCCGGCTCGGCTTCGTCGTGCTGGCCATGGGGCTGATCGGCGCCGTCGCGGGGTACGCCATGCAGTGGTACGCCGGGGCGGAGTTCTACCCGCTCAACATCGGCGGCCGGCCCATGAACCCCTGGCCCAACTACATCGTCATCACCTTCGAGGTGACCGTGCTGGCCTCCGCCCTCACCGCAGGCCTGTTCATGCTCGCGCGGAACGGGCTGCCGCGCCCGTACCACTCGGTCTTCAACGCACCCGGCTTCGAGCGCGCCAGCCGCGACGGCTACTACCTGTGCGTCGAGTCGGTGGACCCGCGCTTCGACGAGGCGGCCGTCCGTACCTTCCTGGAAGGGACCGGACCCGTGCGCGTCGAGGAGGTGGCCCCGTGAGCCGCACCCTCCGCGCCGCGGTCCTCGCCACCGGCCTCGCGCTGCTGCTCGCCGCGTGCGGCAACAACATGGTCGACCAACCGAAGCTCCAAGCGCTCGAGGCGTCGCCGTACTTCCCCGGTGGCGGTGCGCCTGCACGCGTCGAGGGCACCGTCTCCCGCGACGTCGGCGCCATCGATCCGGCCTTCTTCACCGGTCAGCAGGACGGCGCGCTCGCGACCGAACTGCCGATCGAGCTCACGGTCGAGCTCCTGCAGCGCGGCCAGCAGCGCTACGACATCTACTGCGCGGTCTGCCACGGGTACACCGGGGCGGGCGACGGCATGGTCGTCACGCGCGGCTTCCCGGCGCCCACCTCGTTCCACGCCGAGCGCCTGCTCGCGCAGCCGGTCGGCTACTTCTTCAACGCCGCGACCAACGGCTTCGGCCGCATGTACGGCTACGCCTCGCGCATCCCGGCCGAGGACCGCTGGGCGATCTCGGCCTACGTCAAGGCGCTGCAACTGTCGCAGAACGCCAGCCAGGACGACGTTCCGGCGGCCATCCTGCACGAGCTCCTCGGCACCGAAGGGAGGGCGCGCTGATGGCCGCCCCCGCCACGCTCGCCACCGGCCGCCCCGCGGTCGTCGCCCTCGCGATCGGGGTCGTCGGCCTCGCCGTCGGTCTGGCCGTCGGCCTCGGCCAGGGCGATCTGCCCGGCGCGCTGCTGATGGGCTTCGTCTACTGGGTCGGCCTCTCGCTGGGCGGTCTGGTGCTGCTGCTGGTCAACCACATGGCCGGCGGCTCCTGGGGCGCGGTCGTACGCCGGCCGCTCGAGGCGATGGTCTCGGCGCTCCCGGTCGCGCTGCTCTTCTTCCTCCCGATCCTGTTCCTCATCCCGACGCTCTACCCCTGGGCCGACGCCGCCTACGTCGAGAGCCAACCGCTCGTGGCCTGGAAGGCGGGCTACCTCAACACGACCTGGTTCGTGATCCGCGCGGTCATCTACTTCGGTCTGTGGATGCTCGCCGCCTGGATCTACCTGCGCGGCGCGCGCCAGCAGGACGAGGCCACGATCGCCGAGGCCGGCCCCATCGGCTACCGACTCAAGAGCCAGGCCGCCTTCTGGATCGTCCTGCACGTGCTCGCCATGACCGTGGCGACCACCGACTGGACCATGTCGCTCAGCCCGCTGTGGTGGTCGGGGATCTACGGCACCGTGTTCATGATCGGCCAAGCGATCACCGCCATGGCGCTCACCATCCTCGTCATGGTCTGGGCCGCCGACCGCAGCGCGCGCATCGACGCCCTGCTCACCGAGAAGCGCCTGCAGGACCTCGGCAACTTCCTGATGGCCTTCACCATGTTCTGGGCCTACGTCAACGCCAGCCAGTTGATCATCCAGTGGTCGAACAACGTCGTCGAGACCGCGATCTTCTACGAACTGCGGCTCTACGAACAACCCTGGGAGGGCATGGGCATCTACCTGCTCGTGGCCGGCTTCGCCATCCCCTTCCTGGTGCTCTTCTCGCGCTGGGTGAAGCGCAAGCGCGGCGCCCTCGCCTTCATGGCCGGTTGGGCGCTCCTCAACCAGGCGATCCACCTCTACTGGTACGTGGCCCCGGAGGTCGGACGTGCGGGCCTGCCCGGCATCACCGACGTCGCGATCCTCGTCGGCCTCGGCGGGGTCTGGTTCGCCGCCTTCTTCCGCTCGCTCGGATCGCGCAGCGCCGTTCCGGAGCGCGACCCGCGGCTGCTCGCCGCCGAGCACGTGCCGCACCATGGCGCCGACGGCGGCGCCGTCGCCCCGGAGGTCCGCCATGCCGGCTGACGACCCCATCCGTCGGTACGTGGTCTCCCCCGGACAGGTGCGCCTCGGGTACGCACTGGGCGGCATCGGCGCGGTCTCGCTGATCGTCGCGGTGTTGATCCTCGCCACGGCGCGGCCGCAAGGGGCCTACGTCGCCGTGGACACCACGCAACACGAGGCGGCCCTCGACCGCGCCGAAGCCGAGCTCCGCGGCTTCGACGTGCGCGACGACGGCAGCGCGCGCATCGACATCGAGCACGCGATGCGGCTCGTCGCCGAGCGCGGCACCTCCGCCGTCGACGGCACGGCGGCCGCTGCGGCGTCCAGCGCCGAAGGCGCGTCCGACGACGCCACGACCGACGAGGCCGCCGCGGACGAAACCACCGCGGACGAGACCGCGGCGGACGCTTCGGCGGCCGCGGCGGGGCCCGACGGCGCGGCGCTGTACGCCCAGCACTGCGTGGCCTGCCACCAGGCCAACGGCCAAGGACTGCCGGGCGCCTTCCCGCCGATCGCGGACCACGTCGGCGACCTCGTCGCCGCCGACCGCACCTACCCGGTCCAGCTGCTGCTGTACGGGATGACCGGTCCGATCACGGTCGACGGGACGTCCTACAACGGGCTCATGCCCGCGTTCGGCGGCAGCATGGACGACGCCGAGATCGCCGCCCTGCTCGAACACGTGCTCGACGCCTGGGGCGATCGCGCGCTCGCGGGCGACGACCACGAGCCCTACGCCGCCGAAGACGTGGCCGCGGAACGCGCGGAGACGCTCACCAACGCTCAGGTCCACGAACGACGGATGGCGCTCACGCTCCCCTGAACCAGCGCGCGCACGCCCGCTCCGTCCGTCGGCGGCCCCATCCGGGGCCGCCGACCTCGTTGCGGCCGGCCGCGTCGCCGTGGCCGTCCGGGCGTCGAGCCTCCGCGGGACCCGACGGGCCCGCGGTAGGCTGAAGGCAGCCCCGCCGCCCACCGCACCCCGTCCGCGCTCCGCTCCGGACGCTTGCGCCGCGGGTGGGGCCATGCCCAGGAGGCGCCCATGACGCACCGCCCCCCTCCGCCCCCGTCGCACCATCGTCGGCTCCGGCGCGCCGTCCGCCTCGGCGCCGCGGCGCTCGTCCTGCTCGCGATCGCGACCGCCACCGCGCAAGGAGAGGCTGCGCCTCCGCTGCCCGACGACGTCGCCCGGGTGCACTACCAACGCCCGGACGGCGACTACTCGGGCTGGGTGCTGCACGTCTGGGAGGACACCACGGAGTCGGTCACGTGGACCGAGGGGCTGCCGATCACCGGCCAGGACGCGTACGGCGCGTACTGGGACGTCGGGCTCGCCGAAGGCGCGGCCCGCGTGGGCTTCATCGTCCACAAGGGCGACCTCAAGGACCCCGGACCCGACCAGTTCCTCGTCCTCGGCACCCACGGCCGCGAGATCTGGCTGGTCTCCGGCAGCGACCGCATCTACACGTCGCCCCCCTTGGCCCCTCCGGCGGAAGGCATCGCGCGCATCCACTACGCGCGTCCCGACGGGGCGTACGAGGGTTGGGTGCTGCACGTCTGGGAGGACACGGTCGAGACCGTGACCTGGACCGAGGGCCTCCCGATCACCGGCTTCGACGACTTCGGTGCGTACTGGGACGTGCGGCTGGCGGAGGACGCCGCACGGCTCGGCTTCATCGTCCACCAGGGCGACGAGAAGGACCCGGGCCCGGACCAGTTCCTCGACCTCGAGGCGCTCGGCAACGAGGTCTGGATCGTCTCGGGCAACACCACGGTGTTCGGCGCACGCCCCGACCTGCGCGCCGCGGGCGGCGGCGATCTGCGCGCCCGACGCGCGCACTGGGTGGCGCACGACCTGATCTTGTGGGACGTGGGGGTGCCCCTCGCGGGCGCGACGTACCGCCTCCACCACGCCGAGACGGGCGGCCTCACGCTCTCCGATGGCGCCGTCGCCGGCGGCGCCGCGGTCGGCCTGACGCTCGAAGCCGACGGCCCGACGGCCGACGCGCTCGCGCGCTTCCCCCACCTCGCCGGGATGACCGCCTTGCGCGTTCCCGCGGACGCGCGGGCGTGGGTGCGCACGCTGCTCCGCGGGCAGGTGGCCGTGTCGATGAGCGACGCCGACGGCGCCGTCCTCGACGCGACCGGCCTGCAGATCGCGGGCGTGCTCGACGACCTGTTCGCCACCGATGCACCGCTGGGCGTGCGCTGGGATGGCGACCGGCCGACGGTCGCCGTATGGGCCCCCACCGCTCGGGTCGTGCGGTTCGTGCTCTTCGACGCCGACGGCGAGCGCGTGCTGCCGATGCGCCGCGACCACGGCACCGGCGTGTGGTCGATCGAGGGCGACCCGACCTGGCGCGACCGCGACTACCTGTTCGAGGTCGAGGTCTACGCGCCCACCACCGATCGGATCGAGACCAACCGCGTCACCGACCCCTACAGCCTCTCGCTGCGCGCGAACTCCGCGCGCTCCCAGATCGTCGACCTCGACGACCCGGCGCTCATGCCCGACGGCTGGTCGACGTGGGTCAAGCCGGCGTTCTCCGACCCGGTCGATGCGGTCGTGTACGAGCTGCACGTGCGCGACTTCAGCGCCACCGACGCGACCGTGCCCACCGAGCTGCGCGGAAGCTACGCCGCCTTCGGGCTCGAGGGCAGCGCCGGCGTCGCGCACCTGACCGAGCTCGCCGAGGCCGGCGTCAGCCATCTGCACCTGCTCCCCACCTTCGACCTCGCCACCATCGACGAGGACCGGAGCACCTGGGTCGAACCCGACCTGGGGCCCGACGGCCGGCCGACGTCCGCGCTCGCCGCCCAGGAGGCGGTCGAGGCGGTCCGCGACCGCGACGCCTTCAACTGGGGCTACGACCCCTGGCACTACATGGTCCCCGAGGGGAGCTACGCCCTCGATCCGGACGGCCCCGCGCGCGTCCGCGAGTTCCGTGAGCTCGTGATGGCGCTCGACGGGATGGGGCTGCGGGTCGTCGTCGACGTGGTGTTCAACCACACCAACGCCGCCGGTCAGGGCGCCAAGTCGGTCCTCGACCGCATCGTCCCCGGCTACTACCACCGCCTCGACGAGGCCGGCAACGTCACCACCAGCACGTGCTGCCCGAACACCGCCACCGAGCACGCGATGATGGAGCGCCTGATGCTCGACGCGGTCGCCCTCTGGGCGCGCGCCTACAAGGTCGACGGCTACCGCTTCGACCTCATGGGCCACCACATGGTCGCGAACATGCAGAACGTGCGCGCGGTCCTCGACGCGCTCACCCCAGAGGCCGACGGCACGCACGGGGCGTCGCTGCTGCTCTACGGCGAGGGCTGGGACTTCGGTGAGGTCGCCCAGAACGCGCGCGGCGTCAACGCCACCCAGACGAACCTCGCCGGCAGCGGCATCGGCACCTTCAACGACCGGTTGCGCGACGCGGTGCGCGGCGGCGGCCCCTTCGACTCGGGCGAGGCGCTCGTGCGCACCCAGGGGTTCGCGACCGGACTCGGTACCCTGCCGAACGCCGCCACGGCGCGCCTCGACCCGGCGGCGCAGGCGGACGCGGCCCGCCGCGCCGCCGACCTGGTGCGCGTCGGCCTGGCCGGCAACCTCGCGGCCGTGACGTTCGTCGGCGCCGACGGCGCCCTCGTGCGCGGCGACGAGGTCGACTACAACGGGCAGCCGGCCGGGTACGGCCAGGTGCCGCAGGACCACGTGGTCTACGTGTCCAAGCACGACAACCAGACGCTCTGGGACATCGCGGCGTACAAGCTGCCGCTCGACCTCTCGACCGACGCGCGGGTGCGCGCCCACGTCCTCGCCCTCTCCACCGTGCTGTACGCGCAGGGGATGCCCTTCCTGCACGCCGGGAGCGACCTGCTGCGCTCGAAGAGCCTCGACCGGAACAGCTACGACTCGGGCGACGCCTTCAACGCGATCGACTGGACCGGCGCGACCACGACCATGGGGCTCGGCCTGCCGCTCGCCGCCGACAACCGCGAGTCGTGGGGCGTCATGCGCGACCGGCTCGAGAACCCGCTGCTGCGACCCGACGCGGACGACGCCGCTTTCGCCACCGCGGCGGTGCAGGACATGCTCCGGGTTCGCGCCGACACCCCCCTCTTCCGGCTGCGCACGGCCGAGGACGTGCTCGCCCGGCTCGCCTTCCACCACACCGGCGCCGATGCGACCCCGGGCGTGATCGTGCTCGAGCTGCGCGACGATCTGGACGGCCTCCCCGACCTCGACCCCGCGGTCGACCGCGTGGTCGTGGTGTTCAACGCCTCCCCCGAACGCGTGAACCTGACCGTCCCCGACGCCGCGGGCCACTACTGGCGCGTCCACGAGGAGCTTCGCGAAGGGGCCGACGCCGAGACCCTGCGAGGCGCCGCGATCTACGCCGGCTCGGGTCGAGCCACGGTGCCCGCGTGGACCACGGCGGTGTTCGTGGCGCCGGCGACGCCGCGGTGACCGACGCTCCGGGCCCGGGCGTCCGCGCCGCCTCCGGGCATGGCGGGGGTGCGGGCGCGGCGCGCAGGCGGGTGCTCGTGACCCGCGCCCTGCCCGACGCATGGCTCGCGCCGCTGCGCGAGGCGGACCTCGAGGTCGACGCACCGACGAGCGACGGCGCGATGCCGGCGGTCGAGCTCCGAGCGCGGGCCGCGGGGGCGTCGGCCCTATGGGTGCAGCTCGACGACCGCATCGACGCCGACGTCCTCGACGCCGCCGGTCCGGAGCTCCGCGTGGTGGCCACCTTCTCGGTCGGCACCGACCACCTCGACCTGGAGGCCTGCCGGGCCCGGGGGGTGTCGGTCGTGCACACGCCCGACGTCCTCACCGACGCCACCGCCGATCAGGCCTGGGCCTTGCTGCTCGCGGTGGCGCGGCGCGTGCGCGAAGGGCGCGAGCTGATCGCGAGCGGCGGCTGGGACGGCTGGTCGCCCGCGCGGCTGCTCGGCACCGACCTGCGCGGCCGGACCCTCGCGATCGTCGGCCTGGGCCGCATCGGCACGGCGGTGGCCGCGCGCGCCCGCGCGTTCGGCATGCAGGTCGCCTACCACGGGCCACGCCCGCATCCGGAGCGGGCCGAGCCGCTCGGGGCCCGCTTCGTGCCCGAGCTCGACGTCCTGCTCGCGACCGCCGACGTGCTCTCGCTGCACGCCCCGCTCACGAGCGCCACCCACCACCTGATCGACGCGCGCCGCTTGGCGCTATTGCCGCCGCACGCGATCGTCGTCAACGTCGGACGCGGACCGCTCGTCGACGAGCGGGCGCTCGTCGCGGCGCTGAAGGCGGATCGCCTCGGCGGCGCGGCGCTCGACGTGTTCGAGGACGAGCCGCGGGTGCCGCCCGACCTGCTCGCGCTCGCGAACGTCGCGGTGGCGCCCCACCAGGGATCGGCGACCGAGGGCACGCGGGCGGCCATGGCGGCGCTCTGCACCCGCGGGATCCTCGAAGCGTTCGGGCGCTGAGGCGCCCGAGCGACCCCGAGCCCGAACGCCGGCGCGCCGGTCCGCTCGGACCGGCGCGCCGGATGGGTCGTGCGCTCGCCTAGAGGTCGAGCTGCGCCAGGTGCGCGTTCGTCTCGATGAACTCGCGCCGGGGCGGGACCTCGGTGCCCATGAGGGTCTCGAAGGTCTCGCTCGCCTCGAGGATGTCCTCGATGGTCACGCGCTTGAGGACCCGGGTCTCGGGGTTCATGGTCGTCTCCCAGAGCTGTTCCGGGTTCATCTCGCCGAGCCCCTTGAAGCGCTGGATCTCGATCTTCTTGTCGCGGTGCTGCTTGAGCACGTTCTGGAGCGCCTGCTCGTCGAAGAGGTAGGTCAACTCCTTCTGCCGCGGCAAGCGGATGCCGTACAGAGGCGGCTGCGCGATGTACAGGTACCCGAAGTCGATGATCGGGCGCATGTAGCGGTAGAAGAAGGTGAGCAGCAGCGTCCGGATGTGGGAGCCGTCGACGTCGGCGTCCGTCATGATGATGATCCGGTGGTAGCGCGCCTCTTCGATGTCGAAGTGGGCGCCGTCGCCCGCCCCCTCGACGCCCGCACCGATCGCCGCCACCATCGCGCGGATCTCGGCGTTCTTCAGGATCTTGGCGAGGTTGGCCTTCTCGACGTTGAGGATCTTGCCGCGGAGCGGGAGGATCGCCTGGAAGCGCCGTTCGCGCCCCTGCTTGGCCGACCCGCCGGCCGAATCGCCCTCCACGATGTAGATCTCGCTGACGCTCGGGTCCTGCGACTGGCAGTCGGCCAGCTTGCCCGGGAGCTCGTCGTTCTCGAGCGGGTTCGCGCGGCGCACCAGGTCGCGCGCCTTGCGCGCCGCCTCGCGCGCGCGGGCGGCGTTGGCCGCCTTCTCGACGATCGCCTTGCCGACCTTGGGCTGCTCCTCGAGCAGCTCCGCGAAGCGCTCGCCGACCGCCTGGCCCACCGCGGTCGACGCCTCGGGGTTGAGCAGCTTGACCTTGGCCTGCGACTCGAACTGCGGGTCGGAGAGCTTGACCGAGATGACCGCGTAGATGCCCTCGAGGTAGTCGTCGCCCGTCGGCGCGGCGTCGCTCTTCTTGATGAGCGCCTTGTTCTTGGCGTAGGTGTTCAGGACCCGCGTGAAGGCCTGCTTGAAGCCGGTCAGGTGGGTGCCGCCATCGCGGTTGGTGATCATGTTGGCGTACGTCAGGATGGTCTGGCTGTACCCCGAGGTGTGGATCAGGCCGACCTCGACCTCGATCTCCTCGGCCTTGCCGTCCTTCTCGACGACGACCGTCTGCTGGATGCGCACGGGCTCCTCGTAGAGGCGCTTGTCCTCGCGCGCGAGGTGCGCCGCGTACGCCGCGACGCCCCCCTCCTCGTGGAAGACCTCGCGCTTGACGTCGGCCTGACGGCGGTCCTCGAGCACGATCCGCACGCCCCCGGTGAGGAAGGCGAGGTCGCGCAGGCGGCGGCGGACGCGGGCGTACTCGAACCCCTCGACCTCCTTGAAGATCGCGGGGTCGGGGCGGAAGGTCACGGTGGAGCCCTCGCGGCCCGCGGGCGCCACGCCGACGTCGCGCACCGGGAAGGTGACCTCGCCGTAATCGAAGCGGATCCGATGGTGGCGACCCTCTTGGTAGACGTCGGCTTCGAGGTACGTGGAGAGCGCGTTCACGACCGACGAGCCGACCCCGTGGAGGCCGCCCGAGACCTTGTAGGCGTTGGAGTCGAACTTGCCGCCGGCGTGCAACTCGGTGAAGATCACCTCGACCGCGGGGCGCCCGCTGTCCTTCATGACGCCCACCGGGATCCCGCGGCCGTCGTCGCTGACGGAAGCGGAGCCGTCGGCGTGCAGCACGATCTCGACCGACGTGGCGTAGCCGGCGAGCGCCTCGTCGATCGCGTTGTCGATGATCTCGGTGAGGAGCTGATGGTAGCCGTCGACGCCGGTGCCGCCCTGGACGTACATGGCGGGGCGCAAACGCACGCCCTCGAGCCCTTTGAGCACACGGATGCTGTCGGCGGTGTAATCGGTAGCCAAGGGACGCCTCCTGGCGAAGCGGGATTGGGGGTGCCGGGGCCGGCGGGTGCCGACGACCGAAGAGCGCCGCGGGCGGACCCGCGGGTAGCGGGTGCGGGACCGGTGGGCGCACGGGTGCGGCGCCCGAGGGCGCCGTGCTTGGCCCCATGATACCCCGCCCGCGGGGGTTGGGTCAAACGACGAGACCCGTCCAGGACGAGGATCTCTAGGCCTCAGCCGCGGACTTGCCCGTCCCCCTCGACCAGGTGTTTGCTCGTGACGAGCGCCGCCAGCCCCATGGGGCCGCGGGCGTGCAGTTTCTGCGTGCTGATGCCGATCTCGGCCCCGAACCCGAACTCGAAGCCGTCGGTGAAGCGGGTGCTGGCGTTGACGTAGACGACCGCCGCATCGACCTCGGCTTGGAAGCGCCGACCCACGTCGCGCGAGCGCGTGACGATCGCCTCCGAGTGCTGGCTGCCGTAGGTGCGGATGTGCTCGAGCGCACCGTCCACATCGTCGACGACGCGCACCGCGAGCTCGAGGCCGAGGTACTCGGCGGCCCAGTCGACGTCGGTCGCCGCGCGCACGGGCACACCCCCAGCGAGGGCGCGCGTCCGCTCGCAGCCGTGGACGGTGACGCCCGCCTCGTCGAGCGCGGCGAGCGCCCGCGCCAGGAACGCCTGCGACGCCCCTTCGTGCACGAGCAGCGTCTCGAGCGCGTTGCACACGCCGGGCCGGCGCACCTTGCCGTCGAGCAGGATCGCGAGCGCGGCATCGAGATCGGCGTCGTCGTGGACGTAGAGATGGCAGTTGCCGACCCCGGTCTCGATCACCGGCACCTGCGCGGTCTCCACGACGTGGCGGATGAGCCCGGCGCCGCCGCGCGGGATCGCCAGGTCGACCTTGCCGCGGGCGCGGAGCAGCTCGGTCACGCGCGCGCGGTCCGGGTCGTCGACCAGCACCAGCGCGTCCTCGGGCGCACCCGCGTCCACGAGCGCGGCGCGCATGGTGGCGACGAGCGCGCGGTTCGACCCGAGCGCGTCCGCGGACCCGCGCAACACCGCGGCCGAGCCGGCCTTGAACGCCAGCGCGAAGGCGTCGACGGTCACGTTCGGTCGCGACTCGTAGATCATCGCGATCACGCCGAAGGGCACCGTGACCTGCCGGACCTCCAGGCCGTTGGGGAGGCGCCAACCGGCGAGCACGCGCCCGAGCGGGTCGGGCAGGTCGGCCACCTGGCGGACCGCCGCCGCGATCGCGCGCAGGCGCGCTTCGGAGAGCGCCAGCCGGTCGACCAGCGGCTCGGGGGTGTCGGCGGCGCGGGCACGCGCGACGTCGGCGGCGTTCGCCTCCAGCAACTCCGCCGAGGCGTGCTCGAGCGCATCGGCCACGCGCCGCAACGCCGCGTCGCGGTCGAGCGTCGCGAGCGTCCGGCTCGCCCGGCGCGCCCGCGCCAGCGCGCCGTCGAGGTCGAAGGGGGCAACGTCCGTGGGGCTGGGGGCGGTGTCGGGCACGGAGGGACGATAGCATGGCGCAGCGCTCGTCCCCATCGAAGCGCCGTCCTGGACGGAGGTCCCAGCATGACCCACCCCAGCCCCGACGACCCCTCGCGCGCGCCCGATCGCGCGGCTCCCGTGCTCGTGACCGGGGCGAGCGGGGCCCTCGGCACCGCCGTGCTCGCCCGCCTCGCCGCGACCGGCCGACCCATCGCCGCGCTGGTCCGCAGCCCCGAGGCGGCCGACGCCCTGCGGTCCACCGGCACGTGGGCGCGGGCGGTCGACCTGCTCGACGAGGCGAGCGTCGCCGACGCCGTCGACGACGCCCATCGCGACCTGGGCGCGCCCGCCGGCGCGCTGCTCCTGGCGGGCGGCTTCGCGCTGACGCCGGCGGCGGATGCCGACCTGCGGGCGCTGCGCGCCCAATGGGACGTCAACGTCGCGACCGCGGCCAGCGTGGTGCGCGCCCTCGTGCCCGTGCTGCGCGCGCACGCCGGCGGCACCCTGGTGGGGGTCGCCGCGGGTCAGGCCCGCCGGGGCGGCGCCAAGGCAGCGGCGTACGCCTCCGCCAAGGCCGCCTTGGCCGCGTACCTCCGCGCGGTGGACGAGGAGCTGGCGTCCGAGGGCGTGCGCGCCACGGTGGTCTTCCCGATGGGCACCCTCGACACCGCCGCCAACCGCCGCGCGATGCCCGACGCCGACCCCGCGGGTTGGATCGATCTGGCGGTGCTGGCGGACGTGCTCGTGCACGCGATCGAACTGGGGCCGCGGGGGCGGTGGCGGGAGGTCGAGGTGCACCCGGACGCGCGGTGACGCGCGTCCGCTGCGTTCGTCTTGCTCAGAGCGCCTCGAACGTCGCCTCGCCCGCCAGGACGGTCGCCCGCACCGCCAGGCCGTCGAGGCCGTCGACGGGATCGTGGTCCAACAGCACGAGGTCGGCGTCGGCGCCGACCCGAAGCACCCCGGAGCGCGCCTCCCGGCCGATCGCGAAGGCGGCGCCGGCGGTGTAGGCCCGCAGCGCCTCCTCGACCGTGAGCGCTTGGTCCGGACCCAACGGCGTGCCGTCGACGCCCATGCGGCGCACCGCCGCGCGCAGGCCCTCGATCGGGTCGGGGGACGCCACCGGGGTGTCGCTGCCGAAGGCCAGCACGACGCCGGCCTCGAGCAGGTCGCGGGTGCGGTAGGCGCGGTCGAGCCGGTCCGCGAACAGGGCCCGCACCGAGGGCGCGTCGAAGGTCAGGTGGATCGGCTGCATCGACGCCACGGCCCCGAGCCGCGCGAGGCGACCGACGTCGTCGCGGTGCAGGTGTTGGACGTGCTCGACGCGCGGGCGCAGGCCGGCAGCGCGCCACCGCGGCGCGGTGGCCTCGAGCGCATCGAGCACGGCGCGGTTCGCGGCGTCGCCGATCGCGTGCACGACCGGTGCGAACCCGGCGTCCGCGGCGAGCACGAAGCGCTCGTGCAGCACGTCCGGACCGTCGACCGCCACGCCGGTGCCGCCGCCCGGATAGGGCTCGAGGGTCCAGGCGGTGCGGCTCCCGAGCGCGCCGTCGGCAAAGAACTTGGCGCCACCCACCACGAAGAAGTCGCCGCCCTGGCCGCCGGCGAGGCCGATCGCGGCAGCGTGCTCGAGGTCCGCGTGCGGGATCGCCGCCCAGACGCGCAGCGGGTACGCGTCGCCCGCGGCGCGGCTCGCCTTGCCGGCGAGCGCCCGCCAGTAGCTCGGCGGCTCGTAGGCCATGTGGTGGACGGTGGTCACGCCGCGCGCGGCCAGGTCGGCGGCGGCCGCGTCGAGCGCCGCGGCGAGCGCCGCCGCGTCGGGCCGCGGCAGCAGGTCCCACACCAGATGCAGCGCCCGCTCCAGGAGCAGCCCGGTCGGGGCGCCGTCGGCGTCGCGCACCACGGTCCCGTGCTCGGGATCCGGGGTGCCGACGTCGACCCCGGCGAACGCCAGCGCCGCCGTGTTGACCCACGCCGAGTGGTGGTCCTGGGAGCGCAGCAGCACCGGATGGTGCGGCGCCACCCGGTCGAGGTCCTCACGCCGCAGGGCGTCGACCCCCCAGCGTTGCAGCGCGAACCCGGCGCCCAGCACCCAGGTCCCCGCCGGGCGCGTGCGGGCCGCTTCGGCGACGCGCCGGAGCCCCTCCTCGAGGGTGGCGGCGTCGTCGAGCCGCACCTGCGCGAGCTCGAGACCGTGTTGGGTCAGGTGCACGTGGGCGTCGTGGAAGCCCGGCAGCGCGCAGGCGCCCGGCACCTCGAGGACGCGGGTGGACGGGCCCACCAGGGCGCGCGCGCCCGCTCGATCGCCCACGTAGAGGATGCGGCCGCCGCGCCAGGCCACCGCCTCGGCGATGGGTCGGGCCGGGTCGCCGGTGCGCACCCGGCCGGGGAGGAGGAGCGTGTCCGCGGTCATCCGCGAAGCCTACCAACGGCCCCGGTCGCCGGGCGCCCGCGCCGAGAGGGCGGCGAGCACCTCGAGGTCGTCGGGTTGGACCGGGTCGTCCAGCGCCGCCTTGTTGCGGCGCACCGCGCCGCACCGCTCGCAGCGGTGGACGATGACCCACCCCTTCTTGCCGCTCTGCTCCACGCCGACGGGCACGAGCAGCCCGCCGCACTCGCTGGCGCGGTCGCCCGGGTTCACGTCGACGTGCAGCGAGTGCAGGCAGGCGGGGCAATGATTGCGGTACGAGCCGTTCGCGAGCGGCGGCACGTCGGCACCGCAGTGGGTGCAGACGAAGCCTTGGTTGGTCCCGATCGCGACGAAGCGGCGCACGGACCAAGCCTACGGCGCGTCGCGGAGCCGGGCGACCTCGGCGGCGACCGCGCGCACGTAGGCGTCCGGGTCGGTCTTGCGCTTCAGCCCGCCTTGGGTCATCGAGCGCACGTTGCCGAAGACCGGCCGCTCGGTCCATGGACGATCGTGCAGCCCGAACACCCAGCCGACGCCGGCGTAGGAGTTCGGGTCGACGCCGTCGAGGTGGAAGCGGTCGTTCCAGCGCAGGAGCCGCGCGTACGCCTCCTCGGGCGTGGCGCTCCACTCCAGGACCCGCTTCCCCCAGTACATGCGCATGTGGTTGTGCTGGTAGCCCGTGGCGACGGACTGGCGCATGGCGGCGTTCCAGTACGGATCGTCGCTCGCCGCAGCCTCCAAGGTCGCGTCGTCGTAGAGCGCCGGCCGCGGGTCGTCCGCGTGCGCCGCCAACGTCCGGCGCGCCCACGCGGGGAGCCCGGCGTAGCGGTCGTACTCCGGGTTGCGCACGGCGTGGTTGATCGCGAGCTCACGGCGCACGAGGAGCTCCTCGACGAAGGAGGCGACGTTCGCCTCCCCCGCCGTCGGCGCCGCGGCGCGCGCCGCCCGCACCGCCTCGACCGGCGACACCTGCCCGCAGCGCAGGTACATGCCGAGGTACGAGACGCGCGCGCGGTGCGGTTGGTTGCGGTCCTCGGCGTAGCCGTGCAGCGCCCCCGCCACGAAGGACTCGAGGCGCGCGGCCGCCGCCTGCTCGCCCCCGGGGTACAGGGCGTCGACCGGCGCCACCGAGGCGTCGACGTCGAGCCTCGCCACGAGCGACCGCACGTCGTCGAGCGCCTCGGCGACGTTCGCGTGGCGCCCGATGGCGGGCACCTCACCGCCCCAGGGCAGCGCCGCCGCAGTCTCGGCGACCGGGTCGAGGTACGCCTCGAACACCCGGTGGAGCTTGGGCCGCAGGGTGCGCGCCATGTACTCCGCCTTGGCGCTCGCGACGTCGACCGGCACGACCACGTCGCCCTCGACCTGCACGACCGGGCACGCCGCGGCGGCCGCCAACCGCGCACGCTGGTCCACCTCGGCGCGCAGGTAGCCGCGATCGACCACCAGGACCGCGGCCTCCGTCGCCGCCGCGAGCGCGACGTCCACCGGATCCGCCAGCGCGAGGGCGAAGCCGACGCCCAGGTCCGCGAGGCCGTCGCGGACGTCGCGCCACCCCTGGAGCTCGAAGGTCGCCGCGCGCGCCGTGGCGCGCGCCCCCTGGGGCGCCATGGCGCCGACGACCGCGAGCGGGCGCGCGAGCTCGGCCGCGAGCGCCCGGGCGTGGGCGAGGGCCGCGTTGGCCCGGGTCCGCTGGCTGCGCTGCATCCAGTACACGACCGGACCCTCGGCGCCGGGCGCACCGTCGCGCAGCACGTGGACGCGGTCGGGGTGGACGCCGGGCGGGGTGAGGGCGGGGTGCGCCATGGGCGGAGCGTACGCCCAGCGCACCCGCGACGAACGTGCGCCTCGGCACGCGCGTAGCATGGGTCGGCGGCGATCCCGAACGCGGGCGACGCCGCCCGTCCCCATGCTGGTGCGCACCGAGACCCTCACCCTCCGCCGCGGCGACCGCGAGCTCGTGCGCGGCCTCGAGCTCGAGCTCGCGGCCGGCGACCGGCTCGCGCTCGTGGGTCGCAACGGCAGCGGCAAGTCGACGCTGCTCGCGGCGTTGGCGGGGGCGACGGCCGCCGTCGCCGAGGGGCGCGTGCGTCGGGCGCCGGGCGTGTGGTGGGCGCACGTCCGGCAGGCGGCGTCGGACGAGCCCGCCGCCGACGAGCGGCTCTTCGACGTCGCCGCCGCCGCCCTGGCCCCGCTGCGCGCGCTCGGCGCCGAGGTGGCGGCCGCCGCGCTCGCCCTCGGCGACCGGCCGGACGGTGCGGCGCTCGAGGCCTACGGTGCGCTGCAATCCGCCTTCGAGGCGCGCGGGGGCTACGCCGCCGACCGGCGCCTCGCCGAAGCGCTCGACCGCGTCGGCCTCGCCGCCGCCGCCGAACGCCCGACCGCGACCGCCTCCGGGGGCGAACGGCGCCGAGCGCGGCTGGCGGGGGCGCTCGCGGCGGGCGTCGACCTGCTGCTGCTCGACGAGCCGACGAACCACCTCGACCTCGAGGCGCGGGCGTGGCTGGCGCACCGACTCGTCGCCCACGAAGGCGCGATCGCCTTCGCCAGCCACGACCGTGCGCTGATCGACGCGGTCGCCACCCACGTCCTCGTCCTCGGCGAAGCGGGTCCGGCCCGCGTGCGCCGAGGCGGCTGGACCACCTACCTGCGCGAGCGCGCGCATTCGGAAGCCACGGACGCGAAGGCCGCCAAGCTCCGCACCCGGCGCGTCGCCGAGCTCGAGGCGATGGCGGCCGAGCTCCGAGCCCAGGGGCACCGCACCGCTCAGGTCCGTCGGCGACGAGCGGAGCGTGAGGCGGCAGCGCTCCGCGCCGTGGCCCCGCCGGCGCCGGCCACGGTGGGACCGCGCATCGCGCTGGACGGCGCGGCCGCGCCCGCGGGCGGCGAGGTGGCGCGCTTCGCCCACCTGACGTGGGGCGCCGTGCTCGACGACGCGGCGCTGACGCTCCACGCCGGCGAACGGCTCGCGCTCGTGGGCCCCAACGGCGTCGGCAAGAGCACCCTGCTGCGCCTGATCGCCGGGGAAGCGGCGAGCGAGGATCCGCGCGCGCGCACCTGGTGGCGTCGCGGTGCCCGCGTGCTGCACGTCGATCAGCTGCGCCGCGGCCTCGCCGACGAGCTCGCGCCCCGCGACGCGCTCGCCACGTGGGTGAGCGAACCGCGCGCCGATGGGCTGCTCGCCCTCGTCGGGCTGCCGCGCTCGGCATGGGTGCGCCCGGCCGCCAGCCTCTCGGGCGGTGAGCGGGCGCGCGCGGCCGCGGCGCTGCTGATGGCGCGCGAGGCCGACGTGCTGCTGCTCGACGAGCCGACCAACGACCTCGACCTCGCCACCATCGAGGCCCTGGAGGGGGCGCTCGCCGCGAGCGCCGCGACGATCGTGATCGCCACCCACGACGCGCGGACGATCGAGGCGCTCGGCGCGGAGGTCGTCACGTTCGAAGCGGGCCGTCTCGTGCGCTGGCGCGGCGGCCTCGAGGGCTGGCGCCGCGGGGCGCGCCGCCGGGAGCCGGGCGCCGAGGGGGCCGCGATCGCGGGGGCGGCGTCCGCGCCGCCCCCCGAGCCGGCCCGAGGCGCGACGGCGCCGACCGACCCGGCGGTCCAAGACGCGGCGCGCACCGCGGCCGACGTCGCCCTCGACGACCCGATGCGCTGGAGCGAACGCGAGCGCGGCCGGTGGCGCGCACGCCGTCGCGGCCTCGAGGAGGCGCTGCTGGCCGACGTCGAGCGCCGCTTGCCCGCGCCGCGGCCCACCTTCCGCACCCGTGCGGGCGGCTGGACCGTCTGGGCCGAGCGCCGCGACGACGGGTTGGCCGCGTGGCTCGACGGCGGCGCCGGCGACCCGGCGGCCACCCTCGCGGTGCGGGTCCTGGAGGCGGACGGCCGCCGCGTCGCGCACCTGGTCGTGGCGCGGCCCGAGGACCGCGCGCTCGCGGACTGGGCGCGGGAGGCGCTGCTGGTCGGCGCGGCGCGGCTCGCCTTCTACGTGTTCGACGTCGACGCGGTGCAGGTCGCGACCGACCGGTCCCCCGGCGGCGAATTCGCTGCTTGGGCGCCCGGCTGGTGGTGGTGGCCGCGCGCCGAGCTCGAGCGGACGGAGGGCTGGCGTCGGACGTCGGCGGCGCCCCCGACCCGACGCCGGCGCCGCCGACGGCGCTAGGCTGGACGCATGCGTCGTTCGCGCCCCACCGCGCTGCTCGTGACCGCCGCCGTAGCCGCCACGGTCTGGGGGCTCCTACGGCTCGCGCCGCCGCGCTGGATCGACGGCGCCTGGGCGCACGGCGTGCTCCCGGCCCTCACGAGCGCGGCGCGTCCGGTGTTGACCGCGGTGCCGGGATCGCTCACCGCCGCGACGCTCGTCGTCGCGCTCGCCTGGGTGCTGGTCGTCGCCGCGCGGCGCGGAGCGGCCGCCCGGTGGGCGCTGCTGCTCGCCGCGATCGCGATCGCCGGGGCGACCTTCGAGGCGGCTTGGGGCGTGGCGTACCGGCGGACCCCGCTCGAAACGCGCCTCGAGCTCCCGGCCGGGGCCCCGACGGCGACCGACCTCGCCGCGGCGACCGAGCGGCTGATCGCGATCGCGACCGAGGCGGCCCCGGCCGACCCCGCGTCCGTCGACCGTGCCGCGCCGTGGCCGGCGGCCTCCTGGACGAGCGCCGCGGCCTGCGTGGCCGCCGCGGACGCGGTCGTCGGCGAGCGGCGGACGCCGCTGGCGCTCGCGCACGTGGTGCGCCGGCTGCCGGCCGGCACGATGCTCTCCGGCGGCTTCGCGGGCTTCGTCGGTCCCTGGTGGCGCGAGCCGCACCTGGACGGAGGGCTGCCGCCGGTCGCCGCCCGAGCGACCGCCCTCCACGAGCTGGCGCACGCGGCGGGCTGGGCTCGCGAGGCCGAGACCGACGCGCTCGGCGTCCTCGCCGGACTGCGGTGCGACGCCCCCGAGCTGCGCTTCGCCGCCGCGGTGCACGCGCTCGGGCTGCTGCGGGCGGAGCGGACGCGGGTCGCGCCGGACGGGCGGGACGAAGCGCTCGAAGGGCGCCTTGCGGCCCTCCCCGAAGCGGTGGAGCGCGCGGCGGCGGCCGCCCGCGACGCGGCCGCCGCCTACGCCCGCCCCGCGGTCCGGCGCGCGGCGGGCGCGACGTACGACGCCTATCTGCGCGCTCAGGGGGTGGAGGCCGGGTTGGCCGACTACGGCCGAGCCGGCGTGCTCGTCGCCGCCGCGCTCGCGCGCTGCGAGCGCAGCGCGGACGCGCTGCTCTGCCCTTCGGTGGCCGAGCCGTGACCGGGAGGGCGTGCCGCGCCGGATCGGCGGCGGCGGTGCGGGCGGCGCGGCGCCCGGAGGCGCCGCGCCTTCAGGCGCGCGCCGGCGCCGGACCGAGGTTGCGGCGCACCAGCGCCTCGGGGTCCGGGTCGCGCCCCATGAACTCGCGGAACATCACATCGGCGTCGACGGCGTCGCCGCGCTCCAGGATCGTCGCTCGGAGCGCGCGCCCGGTCGCTGCATCGAACACGCCGGCCGCCTCGAAGCGCCCGAAGGCGTCGGCCTCGAGGGCCTCGCTCCACTTGTAGCTGTAGTAGCCCGCAGCGTAGCCGCCGGCCATGATGTGGCTGAACCCGAGGAGGAAGCCGGTGCGCGCGTGCTCCGGCCGCAGGGCGAAGGGCGCCATCGTCGTCTGCGCGAAGGCCACCGCGTCGGCGCCGGCCTCCGGCTCGAACTCGACGTGGAGCGCGAGGTCGACGGTCGCGTACGACAGCTGGCCGAACTGCCCCCACGCCTCGCCGAAGCGGCGCGCCGCGAGCATGCGGTCGAGCAGCTCGTCCGGCATGGCCGCGCCGGTCTCGTGGTGGCGCGCGTAGAGGGCGACGCCTTCGGGGGTCCAGGTCCAGTTCTCGAAGATCTGCGACGGGACCTCGATGAAGTCCCAGGGCACGGCGGAGGCTCCGCGGGCGCGCACGTCGACGCGCGTCAGCAGGTGGTGGAACAGGTGGCCGTACTCGTGGAAGACGGTGCGGACCTCGTCCGGCGCGAGCAGCGACGGGGCGTCGCCGGTCGGCGGCGTCAAGTTGCCCTCGACGACGGCGACGTGGGGGTCGAAACCGCCGTCCGGTCGTGGACCGCCCTCGACGAGCCCGTTCATCCACGCCCCGCCGCGCTTGTTCTCGCGGGGGAACCAATCCGTGTAGAAGGTCCCGAGTTCGGTGCCGTCCTCGGCGGTCGCGGTGTAGGCGCGAACGCTCGGGTGCCACACATCGACGTCGGGGGCCGGCGCGACCGCCACCCCGAACAGACGCCGCACCAACTCGAAGACGCCCTCCTCAACGCGATCGAAGGGGAGGTACGCGCGCAGCTCCTCCTCGTCGAGCCCGAAGCGTTCGCGCCGCATCCGCTCGAAGGCGAAGCGGACGTCCCAGGGTTCGAGCCGATCGATCCCGAGGTGCTCGCGCGCGAACGCAGCGACGTCGGCCAGCTCCGCGTCGACGTACGGGCGGGTGCGCTCCGCGAGGTCGTCGACGAAGGCGCGCGCCCGCTCGGCGCTGCCGACCATCCGCTCCTCGAGCATCACGTCGGCGAAGGTCGCGTACCCGAGCCGCTGCGCGAGCTCGCGGCGCTTGCGCAGGATCTCGGCGACCACGGGTCGGTTGTCGTAGGTGCCCCCGTCGGCCCGGTGCATGAAGGCGCGCCAGAGCGCCTCGCGCGTGGCGCGGTGCTCGCCGTGCGTGAGGAACGGGAGGTAGCTCGGCGCCTGGAGCGTGAAGCGCCACCCTTCGACGTTCTTGGCGCGGGCCTCGGCGGCGGCGCGCTCGATCACGGCTGGCGACAACCCCTCGAGTTCGGCGGGGTCGCGCACGATCCACTCGAAGGCGTTCGTCGCGTCGAGCACGTGGTCGGCGAAGGTCGTCGAGAGCTGCGCCAGGTCGACGCGCAGCGCCTCCACCGCGGCGCGTTCGGCAGGCGGCAGGTCGGCGCCGGCTCGGCGGAAGGCGCGCAGCGTCTTCTCCAGGTGGCGCCTGCGGAGCGGGTCGAGCGCCGCGGCCTCGGGGGTCGCCGCGAACGACGTCAGCGCCGCCCACAGACCCGGATGCGTGGTGATGGCGCTGCGGAACTCGGCGTAGCGCGGCTGCACCGCGTGGTGCGCGGCCCGGAGCTCGGGGGACGTCGCGACCGACGTCAGGTGGTGGACCGCGCCGTACGCCCGGTCGAGCGGTTCGAGGAGGTCGTCGAGGGCTTGCACGGTGTTGGCGTAGGTGCGCTCGCGCCGGGCGACGAGCTCGTCGAGCGCGCGCTGCGCGCGCTGCAGGGCTTCGTCGATCGCCGGGACGACGTCCTCGGCGCGCACCGCGCTCCAGCGGAGGAGCGGCGCGGGATCGAGCAGGGCGGTCTCGGGTTCGTGCGCGTCCATGGGTCTCCGTTCGGCCGCGCCGATCGGAGGGCGCGGGATGGATCAGTTGGGCAGAGCGTTGGCGGGCGCGAAGGCCTCGTCCGCGGGGCGCGCCGGGGCGTACAGGAAGCCCTGGGCCTCGTCGCACGCGAGGTCGCGGAGGTGATCGCGCTGGGTGGCGGTCTCCACGCCTTCGGCCACCACGGTCAGGCCGAGCCCACGGCCGAGCGTGATCATCGCACGCAGCAGCTCGAGGTCGGCGGAGCGGCGCGACCCGGCGTCGATGCGCGCGACGAAGGCGCGGTCGATCTTGAGCGTATCGAGCGGTAGCTCGCGGAGTTGGGCGAGGTTGGTGTCGGCTGCACCGAAGTCGTCGAGCGCCACCTGGACCCCCATGGCCCGCAGATCCCGCAGGCGCCCGGCGCCACGCTCCCACGTCCGCCGTCCCGTCCGCTCGTGGATCTCGAGTTCGAGCAAGCCAGGATGGAGCGCCGCACGATCCAGCGAACGATGCACGACGCGCGCCAGGTCTTCGCGCTCCAGGACCTCGGGACCGACGTTCACGGCCACGCGCCGCGGCGTCCCATCGCGGTACCACTGCGCCGCCTGCCGGGTCGCCCGATCGAGCACGCGCTCGAAGAGCGCGTCGCCCAGGCGCGCGCGCTCCAGGTCGGGGAGGAACGCCGCCGGCGGGAGCAGCCCCTCGGTCGGGTGGTTCCAGCGGACCAGCCCCTCGACGCCGGTGACCCCGTCGCCGTCCAGGCGCACGCGCGGTTGGTAGTGGAGGACGAACTGGTCGTCGGCGAACGCCGCGTGCAGCGCCCGTTCGCGCCCCGTGCGGGCGCGGGCGGCGGCGTCGAGCTCGGGGTCCGCGAACGCGAAGCGCCCGCCCCCGGCCCGCTGCGCGGCCGCGACCGCCTCCTCGGCCGCGGCGAACACGTCGGCCGGACGCGCGTGCGACGGGGCGATCGCGACGCCGGCGGAGGCCGACAACTCGACCCGCAACGAACCGTCGTCGAAGGGCCGCGCGACCCACGCGAGCAGCTTCTCGACGACCGGAAGCGCGGCGTCGGGCGCGTCCAGGTCGGAGAGGACGGCGAGGAAGGTCCCCCGGTCGATGCGCGCGAGCGTGTCGCTGCGGCGCAGCGCGCGCTGCAGGCGACGCGCGGCCTCGCGCACGATGCGCTCGCCGCGGCGCGGGTCCATGGTCGCGTGGACGAAGTCGAAGTGGTCGAGGACGATCGCGACCGCCGCGACGACGCGACCGTGGCGCCGCGCGTGGCGGGCGGCCTGATGGAGCCGGTCCTCGGCGACCTCACGGGTCGGGAGTCCGGTGCCGGCATCGACCCCCTTGAACGCGGCGGCGACGTCGCCGGCGTCGACGGCGACGACCGCCTCGTCGTCGTGCGCCGCCACGGCCCGCACCACGCCGTGGAGCGCGACCACGCCCGCTTCGGCGGCCGACCAACTGACGGCGGCGAAGTCCTCGACGCGCTGCGTCTGGCCGTCCCCGCTCGCGATCCGGTACCGATCGCGCCGGCTCCCGCCGTCGACGCGGAGCGCGCTCCAGCGCGCCAGCACGCCCGCCCGGTCGTCGGGATGCACGCGCTCGATGAGCCCTCCGGCGGTGAGCGTCGCCGACTCCACGCCCAGCACGGCGCGGCACGAGTCGCCGACCCAGCTGATCTGCACCCGCCCGGAGGCGTCCACCAACGCGCCGTACGCGAACCAGCCGCCCTCGCCCCCGAGGTCGTCGACCAGGTGCCGAGCCGCCTCCTCGGCGCTGCGGGCGTTGACCTGGTCGGTGACGTCGCGCAGCACGGTGACGACGTGGCCGGTCCGGCCGCGGACGTCGCGGAGCGGGTGGTGGCGCTGTTCGCACCAGAACAGCGAGCCGTCGGCGCGGTAGTTGCGCAGCGTCACGGTGGTCGCGCGCCCGTCGCGGATCGCCTCGCGCACGTCGCGCACGGCGTCCTGATCGGTGTCGTTGCGCAGGAGGAAGCCGAGGTCGCGCCCGACCGCGTCCTCCGGGGCGTACCCGGTGAGGTCGCCGAAGCTCGGGGCGACGTGGACGACCGGCTGCCCCACGCGCCGCACGTCGCTGACGACGAAGGTCTCGCCGGCGAGCATGTCGGTGAGCGGGCGCACCAGGTCCTCGACGTCGCTCTCCTCGGGGAACCCCGACAGCACCCGTTCCCGCAAGCGCGCGAGGCGCACGGGATCGAGGTGGGCGGCGGGGGTGCGGTGGGGTTCGGCGTCGGCCATGGTGTCGGCGGTCGCGGGTGGCGACCGCGCACCGTACCCCTTCGGGCCACGGTCGGCGGACGTCCCTTGAGGACCCTTTGGTCGCCCGTCCGGCCTCCCAACCCGACGGGCGCGGGCACTCGTCCCACGCTCTTCCAGCGCCGAAGGTACCACCACCGCTCACACGACAACGTGAAGGATGCCCGTCCCCTGCGTGAAGTCGGCCACTTCCCCCGATCCTCCGATACCCCACCCCGGTATAAGGGGCGACGCGCTGGTCCCGCCACCCGGTGCTACGCTCCGGTCGAACGAGGAGGAGCCGTGACCCGAACCCCTACTTCATGCGACGTACTCGTCATCGGCGGTGGCCCAGCGGGCCTGACCGCCGGGATCTACGCCGGCCGCGGACAGCTCGACGTCGTGATCGTCGAGCGTGGACTGCCGGGCGGCCAGATCGCCCAGACCGAAGAGGTCGAGAACTACCCCGGGTTCCCCGAACCCGTGTCCGGTCCCGAGCTGGCCCAGCGGATGGTCGCGCAGGCCGAGCGCTTCGGGGCCAAGATCGTGATGGACGAGATCGAGAAGCTCGAGCGCGTCGGGGACGGGTTCCTGGTCCGGGGCTACGAGCGCGACTACGCGGCCAAGGCGGTGATCGTCGCCACCGGCGCCAACCCGCGGCGGCTGGGGGTGCCCGGAGAGGACACCTTCTACGGCCGCGGGGTGTCGACCTGCGCCACCTGCGACGGCTTCTTCTACCGAGGCAAGCACGTGGTCGTCGTCGGCGGCGGCGACGCCGCCGTCGAGGAGGGCCTCTTCCTGACCAAGTTCGCCGACACCGTCACCGTCGTGCACCGCCGCGACGAGCTGCGCGCGAACAAGGTGGCGCAGGAGCGCGCGTTCGCGAACCCCAAGATGCGCTTCGTTTGGAACACGATCGTCGAAGAGGTGCTCGGCGACGACGGTCAGGTCACCGGCGTGCGCACCCTCGACGTCGCGACCGGCGCGGCGGGCGTGATCGCCGCCGATGGCGTCTTCATCTACGTCGGCCACGTCCCCAACACCGACTACCTGCAAGGCGCCGTCGCCCTGAACGACCACGGGTACGTCGCCGTGCGCGACGAGATCTTCACCGACGTCGAGGGCATCTTCGCGGCGGGCGACGTGGCGGACGAGGTCTACCGACAGTTGTCCACCAGCGTCGGCGCCGGCACGCGCGCGGCCATGGCGGCCGAGCGGTGGCTCGCCGAGCGCGAGGCGCCCGTCGCGGTCGCCGCCGGCTGATCGCCCGGCGCTCCCCCTACCGCGCGACGAAGTCGACGAGCACCAGCTCGTCGCCGTCGCGCAGGAGCAGGTAGCGCCCATCGCTCCACAACGGCGTGCCGGGCACCGCCCGCCAACCCGGGCCGCCGCCCTCCGGACGCCAGCGCACGAACCGGCCGTCGGCCTCGAGCAGCGCGTCGTCCCACTCGAAGGGCCCCGCAGCCGGGCCGTCGGTGCGGACGCGCTCGCCCAGGTCGGCCGGTGGCCACCACGTGGGGTCGGCCCCGGCGACCGGCTCGGGGCCGCTCACGAAGAGGCCGCTCGCGGCGTCGCCCAGCGCGCGCACGTCGCCGGCGTCGCGACCCGAACGGTCGACGACCTCCGCCACGACGACCGTCGGGGGTGGCTCGCCGCCCGGCAGGTACGCGGCCGCTTCCGCCGTCGCGGCGTCGACCCCCGCGCCGGCGGCGACCAGCTGCAGCGTGGCGGCCGCGAACGCGGCGCGCACCTCGTCGTCGTCGCCGGGCCACGTAGTCGGCCACAGCGGCCGATCGCGCAGCAGCCACAGCGCCTCCTCGGGCGGGCCGTCGCGCGGCGCGAGCTGCGGGGCGCCCGACGGCTCCGATGCCCCCTCGGGCGCCGCGTCGCCGTCGGCCGAATCGGACTCCGCCCCGGGTTCGGCCGGCGGCTCGGCCGGGGGTTCGGCGGGCGGTTCGGCGGGCGGTTGGTCCGGGGGTTCGGCCGCGGGCTCCGCCTCCGGCGCGTCGCCTCCAGCGGGGGCGCCGGTCAGGTCGACGAACGGGACGTCCAGGAGCCCTGCGCCGGTCGGTTCCGGGCGGACGGCGAGCGGCACCGCGCGCCAGGCGGCGACCGTCCGCACCTCGCCGTCCTGCACGAGGACGTACGTCGGCTGGCGCGGCGCGCCGACGCTCTGGACGCGCAGCGCGATGCCCGCCCCGGGCCACGGCGCCACGTGGAGGTCGACGCCGGCCGCGGGCCCCTGCCACAGCACCCGCGGCGCGTAGGGCATCACCCCGTCGGGGATGACCTCGGCCAGCGCCGGCACCGGGCGCGCGCCGCCGACGTCGGGCATCGAGGCCGCGTAGCGCGCGGCCGCCGCCCGGTTCCCGAAGGCCCCCACCCGCACGCGGTACACGTCGCCCTGGCCCCCGGTCGAGCGCACCACGTACGCCGGGAAACCGTCGAGCAAGAGCGCCCGCGAGAGGTCGAGCGCCGCCGCCTGCTCCGACACCGCGATCGCCTGGACCGTGAAGGCGATCGCCTGCGCCCCCGCCGTCGAGCCCGCCACGAAGGTCCACGCGAGAAGGGCGAGGACGCACGCACGCAGCGGGCGCATCGAGATCAGAAGTCCTTGCGTTCGAAGACGATCACGGCGGCCGCCGCGAAGGCCGCGCAGTAGAAGGCGATCAGCGCGACGACCCAACCGAGGTCCGCGGCCGGAGCGACGTACGCGGACAACTGGGTGGTGAGCAGGTACGGGGTCAGCGACGGGAGCACGACGAGCAGCTCCATCACGATCAGGCTGGCCAGCGTGGCGAGCGCCCCGGCCGCCGCGTTCATGAACAGGACCGCGAACAGCACCGACAGCAACGCCACCGGCACGAGCGCGTAGGCCGCGGTCAGGTAGGCGCGCAGCACCTCGCCCAGCGCGGCGGCGGGCGTCATCATGCCCGCGCCGAGCAGACCGTCGCGCCCCAACCCGGTGCCGCCGAAGAACTCGCCGAAGCCGAAGAAGGCGCCCGCGGCGAACGAGGTGAGCAAGAACCAGGCCAGCGTGAGGAACGGGATCGCCGCTGCCACCAGGACCTTGGCCAGCATCCACTGGGAGCGGGTGACGGGCCGCAACAGGACGGTCGGCAGCGTCCCGTGCTGGATCTCCAACCCCAACAGCTCGCTCGCCGCGATGGCCACGAGCAGCGGCAACAGGAACGCCATGCTCGAGAGCAGGGCGAGCGCGGGCACCTGGAACCCCGAGACGATGTAGAAGCCGTAGACGTCGAACACCCCGGGGGCGTAGGCCCACAGGATCGGGAACAGCGCGAGCAGCACCAGGCCGAAGCGCACCGACACGAGCCGACCCAGCTTGCCGAACTCCATCACCAGCAGCGCGCTCACGAGCGCGCCCCGCGGCCTTGGCGCCCGACGGCCGGCACGTCCGCCATGGTCCGCCGAACCCGCTCGGCCTCCACCTGCTCGCGGTAGTGCGCGCGCAGGTCGAAGACGTCGCGCCCCAGGTCGAAGACGTCGATGCCCGCGCCGACGAGCAGCGGCGCCAGCCGCGCGACCTGATCGTCGGCCGTGAGCGCGACGATGACCTCGGCGCCGCGCGCGTGGGCCTCGCGCACCCAGGGCTGCGCCCGCAACAGCGCCACCGCCGTCGGAGCGTCCGAGACGTGCGCGCGGTGGCGCGCGCGGCGCTCGCTCAGGTCGACCTGGTCGATCAGCGCGCCCTCCTCCATCAACCCCACGTGGTGGCAGTAGGCGACGACCTCGTCGAGGTGGTGGGTCGAGAGCAAGACCGCCGTGCCCTCCGAGGCCGCCTCGCGCAGCACCCGGTGCACGAGGTGGAGCGACAGCGGGTCCATGCCCGACGCCGGTTCGTCGAGCACCAGCACCTCCGGTCGGGTGAGCAGCGCCGAAGCCACGCCCAAGCGCTGCCGCATCCCGAGCGAGTAGACGCCCACGGGCCGGTCGGCGGCGGGCGCGAGCTCCATGCGTTCGAGCACTTCGTCGATCCGGCGCTCGGGGACGCCCCCCGCCAGGCGACCGTGGAGCCGCAGGTTGCGACGGCCGGTGAGGTACGGGTAGAACGCCGCCGGAGCCTCGACGACGGCGCCCAACCGGCGCCGCACCGAGGGCCGCTCGTGCGGGTCCTCGCCCAGCATGCGCACCGTGCCCGACGAAGGGAACGCCAGCCCCGAGACCAACCGGATCACGGTGGTCTTCCCGGCGCCGTTCGGACCGACCAGGGCGTACACCTCCCCCGCGCGCACCTGGAAGGTAAGGTCGCGGACGATCGGTCGCTTCCCGTACCGCTTGGTGAGCCGGACCGTCTCGATGGCGGGGGGGCGCGCGTCCGCGCGCGGTGGATCGGTCATGGGCGCCTCGCCGACGAGCGTACACGCCCCATCGATGAGGTCGGGATGGCATCGTTCACGCCCCGGCGGGCGCCTCGGCCTCCTCCGCCGCCAGCGCGTCGAGCACGACGTCCACCGCACGCTCGACGGCCCGATCGAGGTCGGCCGTGTCGACCACCGGCACCCCCTCGCGCCCGGCCTGCCGGACGACGAACTCCTGGATCATGCGGATCTCGGTGAAGTGCTCGAGGTACTCGTCGCTCGGTCGCCCCTTCGCCCGCGCCTCGCGCCGCCCGAAGTTCTCGCGGTGGTCGGCCTCGTCGGGCACGGCGAGCACGAGCTCCGCGACCAGCGCCGCATCGAACCCCACGCGCGGCGACAGCCCGGGGACCAGGTGCGTCCCCTCGATGACCAGCGACGTCCCTTCGGTGAGGTGCCGACCGATGATCGCGTCGATCGCCGTCCCCATCTGGTGCACTTGCGCCTGGAACCCCCGCACGACGCGCTTGCGCTTGGGCTTCGCGGTCGCGACCTGTTCGGGCAGCAGCTCGGCGCGCCAGGCCGCGTAGCTCGAGGCGTGGAGCACCGGGCTGAGCTCGGGGCTGATCAAGGACCGCAGCGCCTGCCGCACGCTGTCGGTGGACACGACGCGCGGGATGCCGAGTCGGTACCCGAGCTCGGCGGCGAGCACGGACTTGCCGACGCCCGCCGCGCCGGCGACGAGGACGATCACCGGCCGCTGGGAGCGGCGCAGGGCGCGCAGCAGATCGTAGCGACGCGCGAACTCCTCGCCGGCCTCCTCGTGCACGAGCCGGCGCACCAGGGCGCGCACCCGCTCGGGGCGCACCTCGGCGACCCCCAGCCGCCACAGCTGGTCCTCGGTGCGCCGCGCCAGGCGATGCGACAGCTCGGGGTCGAGGCCGACCGCCAACAGCGACTGGGCGAGCACCCCGCGGGAGAAGGGCAGCCCCGCCGAGCGCCCCTCCTCGACGACCACCAGCTCGGCCGCGAGCGCGAGGGCCGCCTCGTAGCGCGCGCGCACGTCGCGTCCGTAGCGGGCCTCGAGCGCCGAGGCGACGCGCTGGAACAGCTCGCGCTGCGGCACCTCGCGGCGCCCGTCGGCGCGCAACCCCAACTCCACCTGGCGCACCACCCCGTGCGCCTCCTTGAAGCCGAGGCCGAGCTTCTCGAGCGACGCGGCCAAGCGGCGGCGCGAGAAGGGGTCGCGTCGCCCCTCGGTGCCGACGACCTCCAGGCCGACGAACGGCGGGGTCTGGCGCGCGAGTGCCTCGGCGGCCTCCGCACCGGCCTCGGCGCCGGCCGACCGGCCGAGGCGCGCCATCAACTCCACGAGCGACACGCTCTTTTCGCCCCGTTGGCGGTAGTGCTTCTCGACGTCGAGCGCGATCCGCATGGCCTGGTCGGTCGCGACCCCGGCGGCTTGCAGCGACTCCACGAGCGGCCCCAGGCCGAAGGGGTGGCGCCGATCGCCGTCGACGATGCGGAGGTCGCGCCGCTTCACGCCGCCGCCTCGCGCCCGGCGAGCCGGTCGAGCAGCTCGCGGACGACGTTGCCCGTCAACCCCCACACCTCGTGCGCCCCGATCCGGTAGCGGTACAGCTGCCGGACGACCCCATCAAGGAGGCGCTCCTCCAGCGTGGGCCGGCACGCCGCAAGCTCCGCGAGCGGCAGCGTGAAGGCACCGGCGACCTCGCCCGGGTCGAGGCGCAAGGGCACCGGCCAGGCGACCCGCGCGACCACCGGGGTGGCGACGAGGCCGAAGGGCGAGGCCCGATCCTCCAGGGTCCCCAGGACGTCGTCCGGCGCGACGCGGAGCCCGACCTCCTCCTCCGCCTCGCGGAGCGCGGCGGCCACGACGTCCTCCCCCGGTTCCAGCCGACCGCCGGGGAAGGCGACCTGGCCCGCGTGGCGCACGAGCCCGGCAGCCCGCACCGTGAAGAGCAACTCCAGCCCCTCGGGGGTCTCGAGGACCGGCACCAGGATCGCGGCGCGACCGTGGCCGGCGAGCTCGAGCCTCCGGCCCGGCACCGCGACCGCGCGCGCCACGTCCTCGATCCTCCAGCCGGTCACCCCAAGACCCTCCGCTTCATGCGTCCGCGTCGGCCGCGGCGCGCGCCCGCTCGTCGACGTGGTCGCGCAACAGCAGCTCCGGGTCGAGGCCGGCGTCGGCGGCGGCCTGCGCGAGCGCGAGCAACGCCGGCGCCAACGCGTCCGGGTCCGCGGCGACGTCGGCGAGCGCGCGCCGCCCCAACTCGGGCGCGGCGCGCCATTCGAGCGCCGAGCCGAGGTCGGCCGCGCGGCGGAGCGCCGGCAACGATCGCGGCACGCGCTCGGCGGGCGAGCGCGGCGCGCCGCCGCGCTCGCCCGCCTTGATCGCCTGCCAGTTGCGCACGACCTCGCCCGAGTCCGCCACCGCCACGTCGCCGAACACGTGCGGGTGGCGGCGGACGAGCTTCTCGACGATCGCGTCCTCCACGTCGCCGTACCCGAAGCGCCCCTCCTCCTCACCGATCACCGCATGGAACGCGACCTGCAGCAGCACGTCGCCGAGCTCCTCGGCCAGGTGCGCCGCGTCGCCGGAGGCCATGGCGTCGACCGCCTCGGCGGCCTCCTCGAGGAGGTACGGCCGGAGGCTCTCGTGGGTCTGCTCCTGGTCCCAGGGGCATCCGCCCGGGGCCCGCAGGCGCCGCATCGTCTCGAGCAGTCGATTCATGGACGGCATGGTACCCGGGCCGCGAGCGCCCGCATGCGTCCGGCGCGCGCGGCCGGGCACCGACCGCGCCCCGATCGGGCCTACCCGGGCGAGCGCAGCACGGCCCAGTGGCGGCCGGTGCGGCCGGCGTCGCGCCGGTGCGAGAAGCAGCGGTCGGCCGCGCAATGCGTGCACGTGGCGCTCACCGCGACCGCCGCCGCAGGCACACCGGCCGCGAGCAGCTGGGCGCGCACGAGCGCGGGCACGTCGAAGCGCCACCGCCCGGCCGCGCCCGGGTCGGGACGCACCGCCTCCTCGGGCGCACCCGCCGCGATCGCCGCGTCGACGACCTCCGGACCGACCTGGTAGCACGCGCCCTGGATCGCGGGGCCGAGCCACGCCCGCACGTCGCCGGCCGCCGTGCCGTAGCGCGCCGCCATGGCCTCCAGGGTGGCGCCCACCACCCCGGCGACGGCGCCGCGCCAGCCGGCGTGCGCGGCCCCGACGGCGCCGGTGCGCGCGTCGAGGAGCAGCACGGGCAGGCAGTCGGCCGCGGAGATCGCGAGCGCCCAGGCCGGATCGTCGGCGACGAGGGCGTCCCCCTCGGCGCCAGCGGGATCGCGTCCCGCGACCCGCACCTGCGCGCCGTGCACCTGGCTCGCCGTCATCCAGCGCTCCTCGGGCACCCCGAACGCCGCGCGGACCCGGCGGCGGTTCTCGGCGACCGCGGGCGCCGCGTCGCCCACGGACGCGCCGAGGTTCAGCGAGGCGTACGGGGCGCCGCTCACGCCGCCCGATCGCGGCGAGAAGCCGTGCGGCGCGGCGAGCGGGCCGCGCTCGAACGCCTGTAGGTCCAACGGATGCGCCACGCGCGCTCAGTAGTTGCGCGCGGACACGCGCAACCCCACGACGCCCTCGAGCCAGTCGGTCACCGCCGCGACCGCGGCCCGTGCCGCCGGGGTCACGAGCGGGTCGCCGAAGGACTCCAGACGCACGATCAGCTCGCCCTCGGAGCGTCGCTGAGCGACCACGAGGAGCTGCTGGATCAGCTCGCCCTCGTCGATGGTGACGCGGAACAGCCAGCGGTCGTCGCGGCCGAGCGCGCGCGCGGCCTCGTGCACGACCACGTGACCGCCCTCGGCCGGCACCACGATCTTCTCGAAGGGAGGGGCGTCGGTCGGCAGAGCGCCGGTCAGCAGGGCGTGCGGCATGGGGTCGCTCCTCACGATCGGGGGGACGTACGGCACGTCGGTACCGTCCAGGACGAAGACCTCGTAGTACAGCGGCTTCCCTTGGCCGCGCCACTTGAGGGCGTACTTGGTCTCGAAGACCTCGGGCGGCGGGTCGCGCGGCTCGCGGCGGGCGACCTGCGAGCGCTCGGCCTCGGCGACCGCGAAGGCGACGTACGGCTCATGGTCGGAGGCCAGGCGGATCTCGCCGCCGGGCGCCAGGCGGCTCGCGGCCAGCCGGAAGAACGGCACCCGCAGCAGACGGTGATGCTCGTGCCGGTCCTTGGGCCAGGGGTCGGGGAAGTTCACGGTGATCGAGGCGAGCGCGCCCGGGCCGAACAGCTGGCGCACCGCGACCTCGGCCGGGGCCTTGAGCAGCCGGACGTTCTGCACGCCGTCGCGGCGCATGCGCCGCCAAGCGCGCAGCACGCTGGTGCCCGAGACCTCCAGACCGACGAAGTCGGCGTCGGGCTCCGCGAGCGCGCGGCGGGCGGTGAAGCGGCCGTCGCCGAAGCCGACCTCCAGGTGGAGCGGAGCGCGGCGACCGAACGCGGCGGCCCAATCGACCGGGTGCGCCAAGCGGCGCCACGGCAGGAGCACCGCATCGATGGGCGGTGCGTACGGGGGCGGGCCCGCGACGTCGGGCGCGATCTGGGTCACGAGGAGCCCCAGCGCTCGGGCACGTGCGGCCGCGCGAGGAGCGCGTCGTCGACCCGCAGGTCCAGCCGCAGGAGCGTGGCCCGAGGCACGTGCAGGTAGGGCCCCGCCCCGTCCACGGGGGCGAGGGGGACCGCGATCGCGCGGCCGTCGTCGCGCCGCAGCGCCACGAAGCGCACGGCGGTGCCCACCGTCTCGTTCCACGCGCGGACGATGCCGGCATCGACGCCGACGGCGCCGTCGGGGAGCCGGCCCGAGGCGAGGCGCACCACCAGCTGGGCGGTGCGGGGTCGCCGGGCGCGCAGCTTCAGCGAGCCGACCTGCACCAAGCGCCCGACCACTTGTCGGACCGAGCGTTCGTCGACGTCGAGTTCCTCGGCGATGCGCGCGGCGGTCCAATGGCCGTTGACGGCCGCCAGGACGCGGCGCTCGAGCTCGGCGAGCGGCAGCCCCACCGGCAGGGCGGTCTCGGGCGCGTACGGCACGACGTCGCGCGGCGGGGCGGCATCGCCCTCCGGGTCGTCGCGGCGGCGCTCGTCCCCACGGCGCAGGACGTCGAGGAGCAGCCCCTCGGTCGACCCTTCGATCGAGACGCGCGGGGCCGGGAGCCCCGCCGTGAAGGCGAAGGTGCCGCGTTCGTCGGCGAACAACGCTTCGACGGCGGCCTCGCCCTCCAACGCTCCGAACTCGGCGTGGCGCGCTTGCCCCTTCTCGAAGTACACCCGTGCCCGGCCGAGCGGGTGCTGCACGGCCAACCGGCCCGTCCGCCCGGAGGCGGCGAGCAGTTGGAACAGGTCGACGAGCGAGAAGAGGCCGAGCGTGCCGGTCACGTCCGGCATGCTACCAGGGGCCCGGCGCGGCGCTCACGCTGCGGACGTCGTCGGCGCACGTCGGCGGGTGCGCGGAGCCGCACCGGGCCCGTCAGTCGTCCGGATGCGCGACGTCGACCGCGACGATCGCCTCCTGGTCCGCGTCCGACGCGAGGGCCAGGATCCCGGGACCCCACCCCTTCACGCCCTCGTCGGCCGCGCCGGCGGCGACGCGCGCGACGATCGCCGAGCGGCCGCGGGGCGCGAGCGGCGGCAGATCGCCCACCAGCATCGGGTTGACGCCGTAGCGCAGCGCGACCCGGCCCTGGAGGCCGGCCCGGAGGCCGAGCTCGAGCCAGGCGTCCTCCTCGGTACGGCGCGGATCGGGCGGCCAAGGCCGCCGCCACGGGGCATCGTTGGCCGAGGGTTGCACCACGATCTGGGCGCCCAGGCCGTCGAAGCGCTCGAGCACGTGGTGGTACCAGGCGTCGAGGCACACCGCGACGGCGACGCGGCCGACCGGCGTGCCCAGGACCGGCAGGTCCGCGACGCCGCCCGGCCGCAGGGCGACGCGCCGCTCGAGTCCGGCGGTCAGGTAGGCCTTCGCGGCGCGCCCGATCAGCGCGCCGTTCGGCGCGAAGACGAGCGCGACGTTCCGAGGCGTGGGATCGACGACGTGCACCCCACGCGCGGCCTCGAAGGCGACGGTCGGCAGGAGGGCGCTGCCCGCCACGACCGTCGCGCCCGTGGCGCGCGCGGCCGCGGCGAAGGCGTCGCGGTGGAGCGCAAAGGCCTCGGGCGCGAGCGCCGCGTACGCGCCGGCGAGCGGTCCGACGCGGTGGCGCCAGGCCGCGCCCGCCCACCGCCGGGGCGCGCGGAGCGCCCAGCCGGCGAGCGCGCGGACCAACCCGTCGTCGAGCGCCTCGGAGACCCCGGCGGCGGTCGCCAGGAGCGGCAAGCCCACCAACTCCGGGAAGGCGACGAGCGCCGGGCCCTCGGCGCCCGCGACCGCCGCGCGGCTCAGGTCCAGCACGCGCGCCGCGAACGCCTCGCCGCTGCGGTAGTCGGCCGCGCTCCAGCGCATCTGCACCGCAGCGAGCCGGACGGTGGTGGGCATACGCCGAGCGTACCCGTGCCGGACGCCGGCCGCAGGTACACTCGCCGCGTGACGACGCGCTTGGGCCGCTACCTGCTGCGCGAGGCGGCGGGCCTCTACGGACTCGGGGTGGCGTCGCTCTGCCTGCTCCTGTCGATCGACCTGTTGAGCGTGCTGGCGCGCTTCCTCGTGGAGCAATCGGCGACCTTGACGCAGGTCGGTCGCCTGGTGCTCTTCAAGCTCCCCTGGTTCCTGCACCTGACCCTGCCGCTCGCGGTCGTGTTCGCGATCCTGGTGGCCGCCGGACGCTTGGCGAAGGACGCCGAGCTCAAGGCCGCCTACGCCGGCGGCGTCCCCCCCGGCCGGCTCCTGGTGCCGCTCGTCCTCGGCGGCCTGGGCGTTTCGGCGGTCGCGCTGGTGGTGAACGGCTGGCTCGAGCCCTGGGGGGAGGCGGCGTACCAGGCCGACATCCAGGCCTTCCTGTACGTGCGCCCCCCCGCCGCCAGCCAGGCGGACGCCGGCTTCGCCGTCGAGGGCGTGGGCACCTTCTTCGCCTCCCGGCTGCGCGCCGACCGCGACGATCCGCGCCGCGCCGAGCTGACCGGCGTCCTCGTGGTCCTCGCCGACGGACGCACCGTGACCGCTCCGCGCGGGACCTGGGACGCCGAGGCGCGCACCTGGGTGCTCGAGCAAGCCCTCGCGACGCCGGCGGGTGCGGACGCGACCGACACGATCGCCCTCGAGGAGCTCACCCTCCCCTTCCCGCTGGAGGCCACGCCCGAGGCGACGCTCGCACGCCCGGACCAGCAGACCCTCACCGACCTGGCGCGCCGCATCGACGAGCTGCGGGCCGCCGGCGCCGACGTGGCCGCCGCGCGCTTCGCGCTCCATCGGCGCTTGGCGGACGCCTCGAGCGCGGCCGTCTTCGCCCTCGCCGCAGGCGCCCTGGCGCTGCGGGTGCGCGGGCGCGGCGCGGGCCTCGCGCTGACGATCGCGCTCCTGGTCGGCTTCTGGGCCACGTGGACGCTGACGGGGGCGCTGTTCGACCAAGGGGTGCTGGGGGCGATCGCGGCCGCGTGGGCCACGCCCGCGGCGGTCGGCCTGGCGGGCATCGTGCTCGCCGTGGGGACGGCGCGGCGGTGACCACGTGGGGGCGGGCGATCGCGCGCGAGGTGGCGCCGCTCTACGCGCTGGGGCTCGTGGTCCTGACGCTACTGCTGTTGACCTCGTTCCTCCTCGGAGTCCTCGCCGACGTCCTCGCCCGCGGCGTCCCCGCCGCCACGGTGGCGTCCTACCTGCTGCTCAAGCTCCCTGCCGCAGCCGCGGCGGGGCTGCCGCTCGCGCTGCTCTTCGCCGCGCTGCTCGCCCTCACGCGCCTGACCCAGGACGGCGAGCTGCGGGCGGCGCTGCACCTCGGCCTGGCGCCGCGCGCGACGGTGGCGCCGGTGCTGGCGGTCGGCGCGGTGGTCGCCTTGCTGACGGTCCTCAACAACGAGGTGCTCGTGCCCTGGAGCGAGGCGCGCGCGCTCGAGGTGCAGCGCGAGATCCTGCTGCGCAGCCCCGAGACCGTCCTCCAGAGCGGTGCGTTCTTCCAGGACGCCTTGGGGCGGTCGATCTTCCTGCGTTCGGTGACCGAGGCTGGCGCCCTCGAGGGCATCACCGTGGTGGCGCCGGGCGGCTCCGCGGGTCCGCGACAGCTGATCGAGGCCGCGCGCGGGGTCGCGGATCCGGATGGTGGGGTGTGGCGCCTCGAAGACCTGCGGCTGCGCTCGTTCCGCGATGGACGCACCGTGCTCGACGTGCGCGCCGCGACCGCGGTGCTCCCCGTCCGCGGCCTGACCGCGGCGGCGGTGGGCACCGGCGACCTCGTGACGCTCCCGCTCCCCGAGCTCCTGGCGCGCTTGCGCGAGGGCGGACGCGACGCCGCCGCGGAGTGGACGGCGCTGCACCGCAAGATGGCCGAACCGGCCGCCGCCCTGGCGTTCGCGCTCTTCGCGGTCGCCGTGGCCTTCGCGGGGGTGCACCGCACCGCGCCGCTGGGGCTCGTGGCGGTCCTCGTGCTCACGTTCCTGTACTACGCGACGTGGAGCGTGGCCAAGCTGCTCGGCGCGCAGGGCACGGTGCCCGCGTGGGCCGCCGGCTGGGCACCGGTGGCGCTGTACGCCGTCGCCGGCCTGCTCCTGCTGGCGCGCACGGCGCGGCGATGACCGCTCGGCCCGCCCTCCAGAGCGCTGGACGCTGGTTCGCGGCCATGGTCGCCTGCGTCGCGCTGGCCGGTTGGGCGTCGGCCGCGACCCTGACGGTCGACACCGGCGCCGACCCGGACGCGCGCCTGGAGCTGCGCACCTACGTCCTGCCCGACGGCTCCGAGGCCGAGCTGATCGTGTTGAGTGGCGACGCCGTGACCGTCACCGTCGACGACGTGACCATCGAGGGCCAACGGCTCGAGATCGACGTCGCCGGACGCATCGTCCGCGTGGTCGGGCCCGGCTCGTTCGTCCGAGGCGACGAACGGGTCGAGGGCCGCGACCTCGAGGTCGACCTCGCCGAGGAGCGCGTGCGCGCGATCGAGGCCATCGTCTTCACCAGCGCCATCGACGTCGAAGGGGCGCTCGCGGAGCGGCTGCCCGGCCAGGTGACCTTCGCGAACGCGTTCGCATCGCCCTGCACGCGCTGCGACCAGGAGGTCCCCGACTACGGCTTCCGGGCCGCCCGGATGGTGCTCTACCCGGGCGACCGGCTCGTCGCGTTCGACGCCGTCGTCGTCGTGCGGGGCGTCGACCTGTTCGGCCTGCCCGTCCTCGTGCTGCCGCTGGCGACGGGCGACCGGCAACCGCAGCTGCTCGTGCGCAGCGGCACCGGCGCCGAGCGCGCCGAAGTGCGGGTGCGGTGGCCGTACGTGGCCGGCGACGCCGCGCTCGGGACGTTCACCGTGCGTTACCTGGCCGAGGTCGACCCGGCGCGCGACGGCGGCGTCGCCGGGCGCCTCCTGGGCGGCGCGGTGGAGGCCGACGCCTTCGGCTTCGAGCTCGACCACCGGGCTTACGACGCGCTCGGGACCGCCGTGCTCCGCGTCGCGTTCGATCCCGGTCGCGGCCCCGACCCCACCGACCCGGACCGCCCCGAGACCTCCGGCCTCTGGACGGTGCGGGCTGCCTACGCGACCGAGCCCGACGGACCGAGCCCGGCGGTCGACCTCGAGCTCGCGCGCGACGACGCGCGCACCTCGGGGCGTTGGACGTACCGGGCGTCGCTGATCGGCACCGGCTCCGGAGCCCGGGGCACCCTGGACGCGCAGGGCTTCGTCGACTCCGACCCGGACGTCGATCCGCGCACCCCACCCGCGTACGCCGGTCGCTCGGTCCCGCGGCGCACCGGGGTTCGCTTGCGGCTCGAACCACTCGACCCCACGCCATGGCGCGTGGGGCGCCTCCAGGTCACGGCCGCGCTCCTCGACCTGGGCGTCTTCGAGGACGTGGCGAACCCGGCCAACCGCGAGGCCGCCACGCAGGGGATCGTCTCCGGAGGGCGCGCGCTCGCGGCGCACACCGTCCGGCTCGAACCGGTGGCGCTCTGGACGGGTGCCCGGCTCGAGGCGGACAACGGTTTCGAGGGGCGCTACTACGGCACCGGGGAGCGCGCGATCACCTGGCGCACGCGCCTCGGGCTCGAGCAGCGGTTCGGCGACGCCGGCCAGCTCGGGCTGGCGTTCCTGCGGGACGTCGAGGAGGGCGAGACGCCGTTCCGCTTCGACGCCGCCTCGCCCCGGGCGCGGACCGATCTCACCGGCCGACTCTCCGTACGGCTCGCGCCGTGGATCACGGTCGCGAGCGACGGGGGCTACGTGTTCACGGACGCTCGGCGCCCTGAGGCCGTCGGTTGGCAGCCGCTGAACTCGAGCCTCACCCTCTTCCAGGACCGGACGTGGGTCGAGGCGTCGCTCGCCCACCGCTGGGCGATCGCCGACGACGACCCGGGCACGCTGACCGCCCGCTTCGGCGTGCAGGGGCGCAGCGGCGACGCCGAGGTCCGCACGTCGCTGACGCAGGTCGTCGACCTCCAGCCCGAGCCCGGTCCACCCCAGGTCCACGAGGGGCGCACGACGCTGGCCTGGCGCGCGGCGCTCGACCGGGTGGCGGCGCTGTCGCTCGATGCGACGTACGTCGCCGCGGACGACGAGGGCGTGCCTGGGTGGAGCGACGCCCGCGCGAGCGCCTCGCTCGGCAGCCTGCGCGCCGGCGACGCGCGGCCCGGGGTCCAGCTCGACGCGCGCCTCGACCTGGGCGAACTGCGCGTGACCGAGCTCACGGTCCTGATGCGGGCCGACGCGGGACCGGTCGCCATCGAACTGCGCGAACGCATCGAGCTCCCGACGGCCGTCGTCGCGGACGCGCGCATGCAGGCGACGTGGCGCGGGGTCGCCACCCTGGACGCCCGCGGGATCGTCTGGCTGCCGCCGGAGTGGCTGGGGCACGAGGCGCCCGAGCCGCGTCCGCGGCCGGTGAGCGTGCGCTTGGTCGACGCGCCCGAGCGCCGCGCGCCGCGCTGGGAGGCGACGTGGCGGGCGACGCTCGATCCGGCCCTGGAGGCCGACGGCGGGCGCCGCGACACCCGCTTCGAGGTCCGCTTGGCCCTGGTGCAGGAGCGGCTCGGTCCGGTCGCGCTCAGCCTCGACGGGCTGGCCGAGTGGCAGCTCGCCGATGCGGTGCAGGAGGAGACCTACCTGCGGCGAGCGGCCGTCACGTTCGGGGCGGACGCGTGGGAGCGGGTCGGGCTCCAGGGCCGGCTCGGGTTCCAGGGGGCCTGGGACGCTGCCGCGGGCGAGTACGCGCGCAGCACGTTGTCGATCGAGGACCTGACGCTCGCGGTGCGCGCGAGCGACGAGTGGCTCTTCGGGGCGCGCATGACCGACGTGTGGGAGTTGACCGGCACGGACGCGGCGCGCTCGCCGTGGACCGTGCGACCGGAGGTGTTCTTCGTGTGGGACCGCTGCTGTTGGGCGTTGGTGGGCGCGTGGGACGCCGCGACCGGGTCGGTGCGCATCGCGTTGACCGGCCCCGGGGGCGGCACCGGCCTCTCCGAGGTGTTCGAGACCGACCTCGCGCTGCCGCGGGCGCCCTTGCGCGACGAGGCGCCGTGAGGGCCGCGCGCGCGCTCGTCCTCGCCGCCGCCCTGGCGCTGCTCGCGAGCGGCTGCACGGGTACGTCGACGCCCGCGCTGCCGACGCTGCTCGTGGTGGCGCGCACGACGACGCCGCCGAGCCTGGCGCTCGTGGCGCTCGACCTGACCCCGACGAGCCGAGCGCTCCGGCTGGTCGCCCCGACGGCCTTCGCCTTCGACGCCGCCACCACGCTGGTGGCCCTCGACGCGACGCCGCGCGAGGGGGTGCCATCGGCCGCTTGGGTGCTCACGAGCGACGCCGCCGGAGCGAACGCGGCGCTCCATCGCTTCGACCTCACGGGTCTGGAGGACGACCCGACCACGACCATGGCGCGGGTGGGCACGCCGTTCGCGCTGACCGATGGCGACCGGGCATGGGCGCCGGGCCTGACGCTCGAAGGACCGTACGGGGGGCCGGTCTGCCCGCAGCAGGTGGTCGTCGGTGGTCCCGCGACGAACCCGGACCGGTACGTCGCGCTCTGGGACCTCTGCGTCGGCGAAGCGGCGGACCTGGGTCGCGTGCACGTCGTCGACCTCGAGGACCGCGTCGTCACCAACTGGTCCGAACCGGCGCCGTACGACGCGGTCGGCATCCGCGCCGGCGTGGCCGACCCCGCCACCTTCACGACCGTGCGGGTCGCGGTCGGCGAGGACCGCGTCCTCGAGACCCGCCGGTTCGCCGATCCGGTCGCGACGACCGGCGTCGAGGCCGTCGTCCCCAGCGAGGACGACCTGCTCGACCTCTCCGTGGCGCGCGGCACCTGGTGGACGCTCGTCCGCCCCGTGAGCGGCGACCCCGAGATCCGCGGCTTCGCGCCGGACGCCACCCCCGCCACGCGACCCGCGCTGGCCGGGGTCTCGCGGCTGTTCGCCGGCGGCGGTCCCGGTGTGATCGCCTTCGGGCCGAACCAAGCGCAGGTCGTCTTCGCCGACGTCGCCTCGACGCCGACGACGGTCTCGGCGGTCGGCGTGGGCGCGGCGCCGGCCGCCGTCGGGGCGACGGTCGAAGCCAACGACTACGCGGTCGTCGCCACGGCGTTCGGCACGCTGTGCGCGCTGGACGTGCGGGTCGCGGCGACGGCGCCGGGGTGCGAGTTCCTGCTCACGGCTCCGGGGCTCCCGGAGGCGCGCTTCCTGACCTGGACCTACGCGGCGCCGCCCGCACCCTGAGCCGCGGCGTCGGCCGCATCGATGGCCGCCACCCCGGCGGTGATCCGGTCGAGCACGCCCGCCTCGATCATGCGCGCCGCCGTCTGGAGCGCGTTGCGCACGGCCCGGGCGTCGGCCGAGCCGTGGCCGATGAAGGCGTAGCCGGCGACGCCCAAGAGCGGCTGCGCGCCGTACGTCCCCGGGTCGAGCCGATCGGCGATGGAGCGGAGCGCCGGTTTGACCAACAAGCCGCCGATCTTGGCGCGCCACGAGGAACGGAGCGCGTCGCGCACCAGCCCGAAGATCACCTTCGCCTCGCCCTCGGCGAGCTTGAGCATCACGTTCCCGGTGAAGCCGTCGGTGACGACCACGTCGGTGGTGCCGGCGAGCAGGTCGCGACCCTCGACGTTGCCGTGGAAGCGCACCCCGGGCGTCGTCTTGAGGAGCGCGTGGGCCGCGAGCGCGAGCTCGTTCCCCTTGCCCTCCTCCTCACCGATCGACATGAGCCCCACGCTGGGGTCGGGCCGGTCGTAGAAGGCGCGCGCGTAGACGCTGCCCATCACCGCGAACTGCTGCAACCACGCGGGCCGGCAGTCGGCGTTGGCCCCCGCGTCGATGAGGGCGCAGTACCCAGTCTTGGTCGGGATGTTCGCGAGGATCGCGGGGCGCTCGACGCCCGGCAGCCGACCCAGCACGAGCAGCGCGGACGCCATGGTGGCCCCCGAATGGCCCATCGAGACGACCGCCGAGGCCTTCCCCTCCTTGACCAGCCGCGTCGCGACGACCACCGACGCTTCCTTGCGGCGGCGCACGTCGCTGGCGTGGTCGTCCATGCCGATCACGTCGGGCGCGTGCTCGATCGGAAGGTCGCCGCCGCGTGCGCGCAGGGCGGCTTCGAGGCGCTCGCGATCGCCCACCAAGCGGACCGAGAGGCCTGCGGCCGCGGCCTGGAGGGCGCCGTCGACGGCGGCATCGGGCATCCGGTCGCCGCCCATGGCGTCCAGGGCGATCGGGAGGTCGGCGAGGGGGCGTGGGTCGTCGCTCATGGCCCCATGCTACGCGGGGGGCGCGGGCTAGCATGCGGGGCGTGGACGTCCGCACCTTCGAAGCTCCCGCCGGCGAACGGCTCGACGTCGCCATCGCCCAAGCGCTTGAGCTGTCGCGCACCTACGCCAAGGACCTGATCGACGAGGGGTACGTGACCCTCGACGGCCGTCCGGTCGGCAAGCCCGCCACCAAGCTGAGCGGGGAGGAGCTGGTGTCGGTCCTCCTGCCGCCGCCGCGCCCGCACCACGTCGAGGCCGAGGACGTCGAGCTCCACGTGATCTACCAGGACGACGACCTGGCCGCGATCGACAAGCCGCCCGGCATGACCGCCCACCCGACCGCCACGCTGCGCACCGGCACCGTCGTGAACGCGCTGCTCGGTCGGATGCAGCTGAGCAAAGAACGGCTCATGGACCCGACCGACGAGGCGTACCGCCCCGGGATCGTCCACCGCCTCGACAAGGACACGTCGGGCGTGATGGTCGTGGCCAAGCACGACGAGGCGCACCGCGAGCTCGCGGCGGCCTTCAAGAAGCGCTTGACCGAGAAGGCCTACGTCGCGATCGCGGTGGGCTCGCTGCCCGACGAGGTGCACGTCGACGCCGCGATCGGACGTCATCCGGTCGAGCGCCAGCGCATGACCGTCGGGGGCGGCAACCCCAAGTCGGCGTCCACGATCGTGCGGGTGCTCGACCGCGCGCCGGGGTTCGTCCTGGTCCGATGCCTCCCGCACAGCGGGCGCACCCACCAGATCCGGGTGCACCTCGCCCACCTGGGGGCGCCGATCCTGGGCGACCTGGTCTACGGCCGTCCGTCGCCGTCGATCGCGCGCCAAGCGCTGCACGCTCAGCGCCTGACCGTGCCGCACCCCCGCGACCATCAAGCGATCACCTTCCAGGCGCAGGTGCCCATGGACATGGTCGAAGCGTGGCTGGCGGTGGGCGGCACTTGGCCCGTGCCCGGGGCCGAGGACCTGTGACCGCCGCGCCGGAGCCCCCCGCGCCGAAGGAGAGGACGCCCATGGACCCCCGCTCGCTCTTCGACCTCACCGGCCGCCAGGCCCTCGTCATCGGCGCCGGCTCGGGGATCGGCGCCGCCATCGCCGAGGGCCTCGCCGGCGTCGGCGCCGCGGTCGCCTGCGCCGACCTCCACGAGGAGACCGCCGAACGCACCGCCACAGCGATCCGCGCAAGCGGCGGCCGCGCCACGAGCCACGCGGTCGACGCGACCGACGAAGGCGGCGTCGACGCGCTCGTCGCCTCGCTGCCGCGGCTCGACGCCTGCGTCGCCACCCCGGCGGTCAACGTGCGCAAGCCGCTGCTCGAGACCAGCGTCGAGGAGTTCGAGCGCGTCGTGCACCTGAACCTGCTGGGGAGCTTCGTGGTGCTCCGGGCCGCCGGACGCCGGATGGCCGCCGCCGGCTCGGGTTCGATCGTGCTGCTCTCGTCCATCCGCGCGCAGGTCGTCGAGCCCGGTCAGGGCGTCTACGCGGCCACCAAAGCCGGCACGCTGCAGATGGTGCGCGCGCTGGCCGCCGAGCTCGGGCCGCGCAACGTGCGCGCGAACGCGCTCGCGCCGGGCGTGGTCGAGACGCCCTTGACCGCACCCATCAAGGCGCAGCCGGACTGGTACCGCGCCTACGCCGAGAAGTCCGCCCTGGGGCGCTGGGCCCAGCCCAGCGAGCTCGTGGGCCCCGCGATCTACCTCTGCTCCGACGCGTCCTCGTTCGTGACCGGCACGCTCACCGTCGTCGACGGTGGCTGGACGGCCATCGACGGGCGCTTCACCCCGCCGCTGTGAACCCGTTCCGACGCCCCGCCGCGGCCCCAGACGATCCGCTGCCGGAGCGGCCGAACGAGGCCGACGTCGACGCCTTGGCGCACGCCGCCGCGGACGCGGTCGACCCGGAGCAGGTGCTGCGGCTCGCGCGCGAACTCGTGCGGATCCGGAGCGTCTGGGACGAGGCGACCGGCGCCGACGAGGCGGACGCGGCCGGTTTCGTCGCGCGCACCCTGCGCGACCTCGGCCTGCCCGTGCACGTCGAAGAGGTGGCCCCCGGCCGCCCGAACGTGATCGCCGACTGGCGCGGGCGCGGCTTCGTCGCCGGCCGCGACCGGACGCTGATGCTCGAGGGCCATACCGACGTGGTCACGGAGGGCGACCCGGCGAACTGGACGCGCGATCCCTACGGCGCCGAACTCGAGACCGACCCCGACGGGGGCACCCGCCTCTACGGCCGCGGCAGCGCGGACATGAAGGGCGGCGTCGCGGCGGCGATCGCCGCGCTCGCCGCCGTGCAGCGCGCGGCGCCCGACCTCACGGGACGCGTGCGCGTGGGCGTCGTCGTCGACGAGGAGGGGATGATGGCGGGCATCAAGCACTTCATCGCCCAAGGCTGGGCCGACGAGGTGGACGGCGCGATCGTCTGCGAACCGGAGGAGCTGGAGCTGTGCCTCCACCAGAAGGGGGCGATGCGCGTGCACGTCCATGCGCACGGCGTCATGGCGCACGGCGCCATGCCGTACGCGGGCGTCAACCCGATCGTCGCCCTGACCCGCTTCCTGACCCGCGTGGACGCCTTCCAGACCGAGGAGCAGGAGCGCCTCGGCGTCCACCCCTACCTGGGCCTCCCCTGGTTGACGCCCACCATCGTGCGCGCCCCGGTGCGCGGCGAGGCGCAGGTCAACGTGATGCCCGACGGCGCGTACGCTGCGCTCGACGTCCGCACCGTGCCGGGGCAGGACCACGAGGCGATCCACGCCCGGCTGGTGCGCGAGGCCGAACGGGTGGCGGCCGACCTGCCGGGCTCGCGCATCGAGCTCGACTGGTTCGAGAGCCGCCCCTGGACCGAGACGGGGCCGGACGATCCGCTCGTGCGGGCGCTCGAGGCAGCGTACGAGGCCGTGCTGGGGCGTTCGGCGCCGTACGGCGGCGTTCCGGGCGCCACGGACGGGACCTTCTTGCACGCGGCCGGGGTGCCGATCGTGACGGTCGGGCCGGGCGACCGCACCATCCCCCACCAGGTCGACGAGTTCGTGCGCGTCGAGGACATGGTGGCCGCGGCACGGCTCTACGCGGCGGCGACCGTGCGCTACCTGGCCGCGCCGGCGCCCGAGGCGGGACCGCGCGGCGGGCGCGGCTGAGCGGCGACGCTCAGCCGCGTGGATCGAGCGCGTCGCGCAAGGCGTCGCCGACCAGGTTGAAGCCGAACACCACGAGCATGATCGCGAGCCCCGGGAACGTCGCCACGTGCGGCGCGACCGCGAGGTACTCGCGCCCCCGCGAGAGCATCAGGCCCCATTCCGGCTGAGGCGGCTGCGCGCCGAGCCCCAGGAAGCCGAGTCCGGCGGCGAACAGGATGGCGACCGCCATCTGCAGGCTCGACTGCACGATGATCGGCGCCAGCGAGTTGGGGACGACGTGGCGGTAGAGGGTCGACAAACGCCGGCGCCCGAGCGCGCCCGCGGCCTCGACGTACTCGCGGTTCTTGACCGACAGCACCGAGCCGCGCACGATGCGCGCGTAGATGGGGATCGAGGCGATCCCGACGGCGATCATCAGGTTCTCGAGGCCGGGGCCGAAGGTCGCGACCAGCACGATCGCGAGCAGGATCCCCGGAAAGGCGAGCATCGTGTCGATCACGCGCTGCACGATCATGTCGGTCGCGCCGCCGTAGAAGCCGCTGATCGCACCGATCGGCACGCCGAAGCCGACGCCGATCGCGACCGAGATCAGCCCGATGAAGAGCGAGATCCAGGCGCCGTGGACGAGGCGGCTGAAGATGTCGCGCCCCTGTTCGTCGCTGCCGAGAAGGTAGAACCGCGCCGGACCGTCGACGCCGAAGAGGTGGCGGTCGCCCTCGAGGAGCCCGCCGAACCACGTCCAGGAAGAGCCTCGCACGAAGAAGGCGAGCCGGTACGCCTCGTCCTCGCTCACGATCAAGCCGCGCGCGGGCGACCGCTGCACCGGCCGCACCCAGAGGCCGAACTCCCCCTCCGGGCCGCGCAGGCTGACGCCGACCCCGGGCGGGACGTAGCTCGCGCGCAGGTTCTGCTCGACGGGCGAGTACGGGGCGATGACGGGCGCGAACAGCACCACGATGAGGAAGAAGCCGATGATCCCGAACCCGACCTTGGCCAGGTTGCTCGCGAACAGGCGCCGCCGCCAGCGAACCGGCCGGCCACGCTCCGGCGCCTCGGCGGCGACCGCGCTCTTGGGCGTGTCAGTCATACCGGATCCTCGGATCGATGAAGCCGTAGATGAGGTCGACGATCAGGTTCACGAGCACGAAGGAGACGGCGATGAGCAGCACCGCACCCTGCACGACCGGGTAGTCGCGCGCGCGGATCGAGTCGACGAGCAACCGGCCGATGCCCGGCCAGGTGAAGACCGTCTCGGTGATGACCGCGCCGGCGAGGAGCGCGCCGAACTGGAGGCCGATGACCGTCACCACCGGGACGAAGGCGTTGCGCAAGGCGTGCTTGACCACCACCTGGCCCTCCCGCAGCCCCTTGGCGCGCGCGGTTCGGACGAAATCCTGGTTGAGGACCTCGAGCATCGAGGAGCGCGTCATGCGCGCGATGATCGCGGTGCTCGAGAGCCCCAGCGTGATGGACGGCAACACGAGGTGCGCGAGCGTGCCCCGCCCCGCCACGGGGAACCAACCGAGCTCCACCGAGAAGATGAGGATGGCGAGCAGCCCGAACCAGAACACCGGCATCGAGACGCCCAGCAGCGCGACGAAGGTGACGCCGAAATCGAGCGGTCCGTTCGGACGCAGGGCCGAGATCACCCCCGCCGGCACCCCGACCACCAGCGCCACGAGGATCGCCGCGAAGGCCATCTCCAGCGTATTGGGGAAGAAGTTGGCCAGGTCTTCGGTCACCAGCCGGTTGGTGCGGGTCGAGCGGCCGAGGTCGCCCTGGACGAGGCCACCGACGAAGCGGGCGAACTGTTCCGGGAGCGAACGGTCGAGGCCGAAGCGCTCGCGTGCGCGCTCGATGACCTCGGGGCTCGCGAACTCACCGGCCAGGAGCACGGCGGGATCGCCGGGCGCCAGTCGCACCATCGAGAAGACGATGATCAAGACCCCGATGATCGTCGGGATCGAGATCAGGATGCGCCGAAGCGTGTACTGCAGCAAGAGAGCCCCTCGCCGGGCGCGACCGGTTCGGTCCGGTCGATCACCCTCGGGAGCGACGCGGCTCGGGCGTGAAGCGCGCGTCGATCCAGGTTCACGTCAACAAGATAGGGCCCGACGCGCCAAAAGGCGGCGCGTCGGGTAGTCGATCCTAGCTCAGCGGAGGCTGGTCTCGGTCGCGAGGAAGCGCTCGGTCGGGTGGATGATGAAGCCCTCGACGTTGTCGCGCACCGCGACGACCTGGCTCTCGCTGTAGAGGAAGAGCCACGGCGCGTCGTCCCAGATCAGCTGCTGCGCGTCGGCGTAGAGCTGCTGGCGAAGCGCCGGGTCGGGCGAGGTCCGCGCCTGGTCGAGCAGCGCGTCGACGGCCGGGTTGCTGTAGAACGCGCGGTTCGGGTTCGGCGCCTGGCTGCTGTGGAAGAGCGCGTAGAGGCCGTAGTCGGCGTCGCCGGTCACGGTGCCCCAGCCGAGCAGCGCCATCGGAACTTCGGTCTCTTCGGCCGGCCGAGCCGTCGCGACGAGGTACGCGGCCCAGTCGATGCTGGTGATCTCGGCGTTCACGCCGACCTCGGCGAGCTGGCCCTGGATGGCCTGCGCGACCTGGATGTCCTGCGGGTAGCGACCCGTGGGGCTCCACAGCTCGACGGTGAGGCCGTCGGCGAAGCCCGCCTCGGCGAGCAGCTCGCGCGCACGCTCGGGGTCGTACTCGTACGGACCGACCGCGGAGTAGCCGAAGATCGCCGGGGCGATCGGCGCATCGCTCGGACGGACGGCGCCGCCGAAGACGAACTCGGCGATCTCTTCCTTGTCGACGGCGTAGTTGATGGCTTGACGGACGCGGACGTCGTCGAAGGGCTCCATCAAGTGGTTGAAGTAGATGTAGATGGTGCGGAGGCCCGAGACGTTCTCGACGGTCACGTCGGGGTTCGCGTCGATGCGGGCGACGTCCTGCGGGGGCACGCGGACCGCGACGTGGGCTTCGCCGGTCTCGACGAGCGCCATGCGGGTGGTGTCTTCCGGGACGGTCAGGAAGCGCACGCCCTCGACGCCCGGCTTGGTGCCCCAGTAGTCCTCGAAGCGCACGAGATCGAGCCGCTCGCCACGCTGCCAGTCTTGGAGGCTGAAGGGGCCGGTGCCGACCGGGTTCTCGGGGAAGTCCTCACCGAACTCCGCGACGACGTCCGGGTGGACGATGGCCGCCGAGTTGTGGGTGAGGTGCGCGAGGAACGGCGCGAAGGTCGAGGAGAGCTGGAACTCGACGGTGTGCTCGTCGACGACCGTGATCTCCTGGACGCGGTTGAGGAGAAACGCGAAGGTGAACCCGTTGTCCGGATCGATGAAGCGCTCCATGCTCCCCTTGACGACCTCGGCCGTCAGCGGGGCGCCGTTGTGGAACACCACGTCGTCGCGGAGCGTGATGGTCCAGGTGAGGCCGTCATCGGACATGGTGGCGCCGGTCGCCAGGAGCGGGACGATCTCGCCCTCGGGCGTCAGGTCGTACAGCGTCTCGTAGATGTGGCTGAGGACGGTCGCGGTCGGCGAGTCGGTCGAGTTGTGGGGATCGAGGGTCACGGCGTCGGTGCCTTGGGCGATGATCAGGGTGCCCTGGGCGGCCGACCACGCGACCAGTCCGACGATGGCGATCGCGGCGGCGAGCTTGCGTAGCGAGCTTCGAAGCATTCGTACCTCCATGAACGAGGAGTCTTTTCGGGTCGCGCCTCCCAGCCGAGAAGCTGGCAGCGACACCACCCTGGTGAAGGACTCGACTGCAAGGTTATTGACATGAGGAGTACATCGTCAACCACGCCAGGTTCATCGATTCTTGTCCATGAGCTTGCGAAGCCCATCGATCGCGTCTCAGAGGGGACTGCTGCCCAAGAACGGTCCACGCAACCTTCGGGTCTCCGTCGACCACCCTCGTGGCAACCCGGGCGCAACGGGGATCCGTGCATGATCACGCACCGGCACGAGTCGAGCACCGTCGTCCGGAATCCCCGTAGGAGGTCGTCCCCATGGGCACCTCGAAGATCGGCTCTCGAATCGACGCGAGCCACCCCGCGTACGAACGCCTGGTCGACGAAGCACTGCGCAAGGCGAAGCTCATCGGCGACGACGGACCGACGCCGTACCTGGCGCACGTGCTCCTCGACTTCCCGCTGACCTGGGCGCTCAAGCGGCTCGAGGGCCTCGACAGCGTCCTGCGCGCCAGAACGCTCGTCGCGACCCAAGCGTCGCATCCGGTCTACTTGGACTGCCTCGCCTCCTACCATGTGTCCGGCGTCGTGACGTCCACCGACGAGCCCGCCCTGCTGTCCGGGGTCTACGCCGCCGCGACGGCGCAGCGTACGTACCAATGGCGTTCCGGCCTGACGTACATGGAACTGCGCGTGACGCGCTTGCTCCTCCGCGGACTCGATACGAAGGAGCTCGCCAGCACGCTCTCCATCGCGACCAAGACGGTCAACGCGCACATCAGCAACGTGCTCTGCAAAACCGGGGCCGAGAACCGGGCGCAGCTGATCGCGCAGCTGATCGACGGGACCGACGCGGACGATTGACGGCTCCGACCTCCGGGTCCGACTCCCAGTCCCTCTGCCCCTGGCCACCCGCGCCCGGAGGCACGGCGATTGGGGGTCGATCCGGCGCATGGGGCGCACCGCAGCCTCATGCCCGTCGCGCGTGCGCGATCCGCTGCGCGTAGCGCCCGCATCACGCCTCGCTCCGTAGCGTGCCGGCGGAGGCCCAGATGTTCCGAACCTCGCTCCCGCTCGCCTTCGTCACCCTCACCGCCATCCTCGTCGCCGGATGCGCAAGCGCACCATCAGGCGGCGACCCCACCCCCACCCCGTTCACGCTGACCGCCACCGTCAGCGGCATCAAGACCATCACCTTCGCTTGGACCACGGTCGACGACGCCACCGAGTACCAGCTCAACGAAGCCACCGACGGCTCCAACGTCTTCACCCCCATCGCCACCCTCCCCGCCACGTCGACCACGTACGACCACGAGATCTTCCTGCCGGACCGCTCCAACGCCCGCTACACCCTCACCGCGTGCACCGCCGAAGGCTGCACGGACACGTCGATCGTCACCATCGACACCCTGATCCCCAGCCTCATCGGCTACGTCAAAGCCAGCAACACCGGTGAGCTCGATCGGTTCGGCTACGCGGTCGCGCTCTCCACCGACGGCACGACCCTCGCCGTCGGCGCCCAGCTCGAGAGCAGTTCCGCCACCGGCGTGGACGGCCCCCAAGGCAACGACGACGCAGCGGAGAGCGGCGCCGTGTACGTGTACCGTCGCGATCACAGCGGCGTGTGGCAGCAAGAGGCCTACGTCAAGGCCAGCAACACCGGCGCCTTCGACGGCTTCGGCTCGTCGGTCGCCCTCTCCGGAGATGGCACCAGGCTCATCGTCGCGGCCCCGTCGGAAGACAGCACCGCCACGGGCGTGAACGGCCTCGAGAACGACGACGGTGCCTCCGAGAGCGGAGCGGTCTACGTCTTCACCCGCGACCCCTCGGGCACCTGGCAGCAAGAGGCCTACGTCAAGGCCACCAACGCCGCAGCCTCCGACGACTTCGGCTGGTCCGTCGACCTCTCCAACGACGGCAACACGCTTGCCGTCGGCGCGATCCGCGAGGATAGCAACGCCGTCGGCATCGACGACGACCCGCTCAACGACGACGCCGAGAACAGCGGCGCCGTCTACGTCTACACCCGCGACGAGCTCGGAATCTGGCAGCAGCAGGCCTACGTCAAAGCCAGCAACACCGGCGCCGGCGACCAGTTCGGCTGGTCCGTCGCCCTCGCGGGAGACGGCGCCACGCTCGCCGTCGGTGCACGGATCGAGGACAGCGGCGCCGTCGGCATCGACGGCGACCAGCTCGGCAACGGCGTCACCAACAGTGGCGCCGTCTACGTCTACACCCGCGACGAGCTCGGAACCTGGCAGCAACAGGCCTACGTCAAAGCCAGCAACACCGGTTTTCGCGACTTCTTCGGACACGCCGTTGCGCTCTCGGACGACGGCGACACACTCGCCGTCGGCGCATTGCTCGAAGACAGCGATGCCACGGGCATCGACGGCCCTCAGGACGACGACGCGAGCGACAACGTGAACAGCGGCGCCGTCTACGTCTATACGCGCGACCCGAACGGCACCTGGCAACAAGAGGCGTACGTCAAAGCCAGCAATACCGGGGTAGGTGACTTCTTCGGCCATTCCGTCGCCCTCTCCGGCGACGGCGCCACGCTCGCCGTCGGCGCCCTCCTCGAGGACGGCGCTGCTGCCGGCATCGACGGCGCCCAAGACGACGATGGTGCTTCGAACAGCGGTGCCGTCTACGTGTACACCCGTGATGAACTCGGCTCGTGGCAACCCACGGCGTACGTCAAGGCCAGCAACCCCGACGCCTCGGACGAGTTCGGTCATGCCGTCGCGGTGTCGGGCAACGGGACGACCCTCGCCGTCGGCACGTATCGCGAAGACAGCGGCGCCACGGGCATCGACGGCGCGCAGAACGACGAGACCGCCCTCGACAGCGGCGCCGTCTACCTGTACTGAGTCGGTTCGCGTCGGCGGAAGACCGCTTCAGGCGGACGAAGCTGACCTCCAGAACCGCGGCCGCGGGTCGGGCGCGCCACCGGCGCCCGACCCGCTGCCCTGAAGGTACGCGCGCCCAACCAGAGCGCGCGCGAGCGAGTCTGGCAACCCATTCCTCCTACGTTTTGCATAGAGCCGGTCTGGGATCACCGCTCGCCTGATGGACGGGTCCGACGAGGGCGGTTGGCGCGATCCTCTCGGTCCCCCCCATCGGCCTCCCAGTCCCGCCGCACCTGGCGGATACGTGCTCGCAGCAGCGGAGATTGGGGGTCGTTCTGGGGAACGAACTCCAACGCGGTCTCGAGCAGCTCGAGGTCCTCGGTGCCCGTTCGATTGGCCAACTCGATCATGGCTTCGGCGTCGCCCGACTCGAGCACGGCCTGACGCAACGCCTCGTCGATGTGCTCCCTCAGTTCGACGACCGCGGGCGACTCCGATTCGGGCAGCA
>JAABSI010000019.1 GCA_011390455.1 Trueperaceae bacterium | reverse complement strand
GGCCCGGAGCTGCCAGGCGGCTTCTTGCGTCGAGAGCCGGTCGACCGGCCCGCCCTGGGCCACCTGCGTCGCGAGCGCCGCGCGGTCGACGACGCCGCTTCCGGCCTCGACCGCGAGGGCCAGGAGCGCGGCGCGGTCGCGCTGGTCGGTGCCGTAGTCGGCGCGCCAGCCGCCCTCGTCCTGCCCGGCCTCGGCGAGGGCGACGGCCTGCTCGAACATCGCCTCGGAGCGCGCGCGCTCACCGTAGGCGGCGAGCGCGGCGCCCAGCTGCGCGGCGGCCATGGGGGTGTCGAAGGCCTCGGGGAGCGTGTCGGCGTAGTAGCGCAGGTCGCCGATCGCCGCCTCGCCCGCGCGCGCCAGCACGTACAGCGCGTAGGCGTAGCCGCCGGCGCCGTCCTGCATGGAACCCGCTTGCGCGAGCTCGTTCCGGAGGAAGTCGAGCGCCATGCGCAGGGCGGGGGCCGGAACGCTCGCGCCGGCGGCCTCGGCGCGCAGGAGCACGTCGGTGGCGTAGGCGCTGAGCCAGAGGTCCCAGCCGCCGGCCGACCACAGCCCGAAGCTTCCTTCGCGCCCCTGGCGCGTCAGCATGCGGTCGACGCCGTCCTGGAGCCAGGCGCGGGCGTCGACCTCGCTCGCGAGGCCCAGGCGGGCCACGGCGTCCGGGGCGAGGAGCAGCGGCTGCAGGCTCGAGGCGATCTGCTCGGTGCAGCCGTAGGGGTAGCCGGTGAGGCGCAGGATCAGCCCGGGCACGTCGAGCGCGGCGCCCGCGCCGGCGGCGAGGGTGGCGCGCTCGGTGCCGGCGCGGAAGCCGGCGACGGCGTCGGCGCCGAGCTCGAACGCCTCGCCGGGCGCGAGCTCGAAGCGCTCGGAGCGGGCGGTCACCGGGTCGGTGTGCTGCACCGTCAGGCGGACCTCGCGCGTCATGACCTCCCCGTCGGGGGTGGTGAGGTCGACCCGGTAGGTGTGGTCGCCCAGGTCGGTGGGCCACAGGGCGACCTCGACCGTCGCGCGTTCACCCTCGCCGAGGGTTACCGTCGCCGGCGCGTTGTACGCGCCGTGCCCCGTGACCGTCAGCTCCATCGCGCCAGCGGCGCCGGTCACGTGGGTGAGCTCGATTCGCAGGCGGCTGGCGTCGCCCGGAACCATGAAGCGCGGCAGGCTCGCCTGCACGACCACCGGGTCGCGCACGAGGACGTCCGCCACGGCTTCGCCCACGGCGGCGTCGGTCCACACCACCGCCATCAGCCGCACGGTGCCGGCGAAGGCGGGGAGGTCGAAGGAGACCTCGGCGCGGCCGTCCGTCAGCTCGATCGGGCCCGAGAAGATCGCAAGCAGCGCCTCGGCGGGCGCGGGGCCGGCCTCGGCGTCGGCGCCCGAGGCGTCGCCGCCCGAGCGCACCTCGCCCATGGCGCCGGCGCGCGCGTCGATCAGGCGGCCGTACAGGTCGCGGATCGCGACGCCCAGCCGGCGCTGGCCGAAGTAGTGGTCGGTGGGGTCGGGCGCCTCGAAGCCGGTGAGGTTCAGGACCCCCAGGTCGACGGCCGCGATCGTGGCGTAGGCGGGACCGTCCGGCAGGTCGGCCACCTCGAGCGCGACGTCGAGCTGCGTGCCCGAGCGGGTCTCGGCGGGGGCGACGAGCGTGGCCTCGAGCGCGCGCTCGCCCGGGTCGACGGCGGCGTGGGCGAGGCCGAGGGCACGCGCGGGCACGTGCTCGGGGCCGTCGCTGGGGCGGATCAGGCTGGCGGTGACGTAGGCGCTGGCGCCCCAGGCGTCGGTGACGGGGAGCTCGACGGTGGTGGGGCCGTCCACGGCCACGAGCTGCAGGTCGACGACGCGGTCGGTGAGCACGGTGACGAGCGCCATCCCGGGCTCCTCGGGCACCAGGCGCAGGCGTGCGGTGTCGCCCGGGGCGTACCCCTCGGCGTCGAGCGAGACCTCGAGACGGTCGGGGGTCTCGCGGGTCGCATCGACCGCGGTCCAGCCGGCGGCGAAGGCGGTCGCGGCGCTCGCCGTCCACGGGTCGCCTTCGTAGGTGGCGCGGATCTCGTACTGGCCCCATTCGACCGGCACCGCGACCCGGGCCGGGACGTCGGTCACGAGCGCGACGCCCTCGGCGACGCGCTGGCGCTCGGTCACGGGCTCCCAGTACCAGCGGCCGTCGACGGAGTACCACTGGTAGCGCGTCTCGATGCGGTCGACCTGCCAGCGGACGTCGCCGGCGGTCGCGTCGCCGTCGGGGTCGACGATCACCAGGTCGAAGCTGGCTTCGGCGTTCTCGGGGAGCGGGCCGTCGAAGCCTGGGCGGATGCCCACCACGGGCGCGATCGGGCGCAAGGTGCGCGCTAGCGTGCGCTCGACGGGGCGCGAGGCGCCGTCGATCAGCGTCGCGGTGACGGTGAGCGCGTAGGGGCGGGCCTCGAGGTCGAGGCGGTCGAGCGGCAGGCGGGTGGTGAGGCGGCCGTGGGCGTCGGTGCGCAGGTCGGCGGCGAAGGGGACGCGCTGAGCGTCCACCCGCTGGTCGTAACGCCCGAAGACGTACCCGGGCCAGCCGGGGAGCGCGTCGGTCGGTTCGACCGCGACGTCGCCGGTCAGCGTGAGGCCGGCGGCGGGGGCGCCGAAGAGGTAGCGCGCGTCCACCTCGAGCGGTGGCGCGGCGAAGGGCGCCACGAGCCCCTCGGGCAGCGTCAGCTCGACGTCGACCCGCTCGGGCAGGAAGTCCTCGACCAGCACGGTCTGGCTGGCGAGGGCGGGGGCCTCGGGGTCGGCGTAGGTCTCGAGGCGCCAGACGCCGCGCGGCACGCCGCCGGCGAGCGGCAGCGCGACGACGAAGCCGCCGGCGCCGGTTTCAGAAGCGAGGACGCGGGCGTGCTCGACGCCGTCGGGGCGCAGCAGCCGCACGGTCAGCGGGAGGCCGGGGATGGCGCGCGCTTGCCCATCGCGCACGAGCGCGGTCGCGTGGATGGTCTCGCCGGCGCGGTAGGCGCCGCGGTCGGTGGTCAGGAAGACGTCGATGGGGCCGGGGGCCGGACGGCCCTCCACCCCCCGGTCCGACAGGTCGAACTCGGACTCCTCGAGCGACAGCACGGCCAGGTCCTCGTCGTCCTCGACCAGCACGAGCGCGGGCGCGGCGTTGCCGGTGCCGCGCGCGAGCGCCGCGGCGAAGGTCGCGAGGCCCTGGGCGTCGGTCGTCGCCTCGCCCAGCACCCGGTTGGAGCGCGCGATCAGCGCCACCCGCAGGCCCTCGGCCGGCCGGCCGTCGGAGAGCCGCTGGACCACCACGTGCACCGCGTCGGTGCCCGAGAGGGCGGTGACCCCCAGGTCGGAGACCAGGAACCACTGCATCGCGGGCGCGGCATCGTAGGGGTCGGCGCCGGCGACGTTCGCGCGCAGCACGTAGATGCCGGGTTCGAGCGCACCGACGGCGTCGAGGGGCAGGCGGGAGGTGGTGGTGCGGTTGAGCTCGCCCGCCAGGCTCGCGTGTCCCTCCCAGACGAACTCGGTGAGCAGGTCCTCGAAGCGCGCGCCTTCCCACGGGCCGAGGCTGCGCAGGAAGCTCCCCTCGCGGATCGCCGCGACCAGGTTGCGGTCGGTCACGCGCAGCAGCCGCAGCTCGAGTTCGTTCGCGTTGACGGTCTCGACCGGCAGGGCGCGCGGGCCGCGCGCCGGGAGCACGTAGGCCTGGCCCGGGAAGCGCACCGCGGGGGCGCGGTCGCGGACGTAGACGTCGAGGGGGACGTCGCGCGCCAGGGTGTCGCCCGAGGCGCTCGGCAGGCCGGCGCGCAGCGTCAGCGCGTAGCGCTCGCCGTAGGCGACGCCGGTGACGCAGATCTGCGACCCCTCCGCCTCGACGGCGAGGCCGGAGGCGGCGCGCTGCACGAAGGGGGCGTAGTCGCGGGTGGGCGCGAGGTCCTCGGAGAAGGCGACGCAGATCCGCGGCGTGCCGCTGCGGGCGTCGACGTCGTGACTGAGCACGCGGAAGCCGAAGGCCTCGCGGAGCCGCGCCAGCTCGGCGGGGGCGATGCCGGGCGCGAGGCGGTCGGCGAGGCGCACCGCGCCCAAGGCGGCCTCGCCGCGGTAGGTGGCTTCCAGCGTGCGCGCCATCAGGACCAGCGCCTCGGCGCGCTCCCGGGCGGGGAGGCGCAGGGCGGCGTTCACGGCCGCCAGCGTGGCTCCGCGGTTCAGCTCCCAGGTGCGGTTGCGGTCGAGCGCGGCGAGGTCGGCGAGCGCGCGCGCGTGCGCCAACCAGGCGCCACCCGAGTCGGCGACGGTCGCGGCCGCGCCGGTGGACGCCACCCGGTCGGCGGGCGCGTCGCGTCGGGAGCGGTCGAGCCACTCGCTCTCGCTGCGCCCGTCGGCGGGGTAGCGCTGGGGCAGCGCCGTCGCCTGGTCGAACGCCTCGTCCAGGTCCCAGGCATCGAGGAAGGTGAGGTCCGCGGCGGCCGCGCGCGCCCGCGCCAGCGCGTCGGCGTCGCGGGTCGCGACGGTCGCCGAGATCGCCCCGACGAACGGCACTGGGTCGCCGGGCGCGTCCTTGAGGAAGCACGAGCCGTTGCGCGTGTTGAAGGTGAACGCGGTGCAGGCGCCGTCGCGCAGGCAGGCGGCGTGGCAGCGCTCGAGCGTGACGTCGAAGATCGACTGCAGGTCGCCGCCGGGGAGGTCGACGTCGCTCTGGAGCGTCGCGAAGCGCTCGGGGATGGGGGCGTCTTGGGCGAGGGCGGTCGGCGCGGCCAGCAGGGCCGCCAGCGCGATCGCCAGCAGGAGGACCATCGCGCGGGCGCCGAGGCCGCTGCGGAGGCGCGGAGTGCGGGGCGGGGGGGCGGTCCGCGAAGGCATGGGGAGCCTCCTGTTCGTGGGATGAACCAGGCTAGCACTCGGTTCTGGCGGGTTCCGGAGCGATGCACGATGCCCGCCCGATCGCCACGGCGCCGAGGAAGGCGCTCCCGCGAGCGTGCACGACCTCGGCGTGCTCGCCCGGCGCACGGACATACCTCCCTGGACCTGGTTCGAGCGAGTGCGCATCTTGTCTTCGGGCGTGCGCGGACCGGCGGGCTCGGCGTGCCTGGGTTCGACCGGATCGTCGCGGCTCGCGGAGCGACCGCGACGATCGAACGGGAGGTTCTCCATGTGGATCGTCCTGCTCGTCGCACTCCTTCTCGCCGCCCAGCTCAGCCTCACCGCCCTCGTCCCGCTGCAGCCCGGTGGCGCGCCGCCGCCGTGGTGGGTCGGAGGGATGGTGTTGTGGCCGTTCTCGTTGCAGACCCGAACGCTGCTGCCTGCGGGCGACCTGCTGAACACGCTCACGCCGGTCTTGGGCATCCTCGCAGGTGCCGCCTTCTTGGCGGCGGCCGCCGCGCTCCTGGGGTGGTGGGTGCCCGCGAGCTGGCTCCCATGGTTGATCGTGGTCGGCGCCGCCGCCTCGATCGTCCTCCACGTCGTCTGGATGTCCCCGTGGGCGATCCTTCCGCTGCTGCTCAACGTGGCCCTGCTGTGGGCCGTGTTCGGCATGCGGATCTCGGTGGCGACGCTGCGCGGGTAGACTCCGGCCCATGACCGCCCCCCAAGCGCTCGCCCGCCTCGAGGAGCTCGGCTCCGAGAAGGTGCGCGCCCAGAACCGCAAGCGCGGCGCCGGCGACGCGCAGTTCGGCGTCAAGCTCGGCGACGTGCGGAAGCTCGCCAAGGAGGTGAAACGCGACCACGCGCTGGCGCTCGACCTGTGGGCGACCGGCATCGTCGAGGCGCGGCTGCTCGCGATCTTGATCTTGGAGCCCAAGCGCCTGTCGCGGGAGGAGCTGGACGCGATGGCGCGCAGCGTCGCCTTCGTCGGCGTCGCGGATTGGCTCGATTCCTACGTGGTCCGCAAGCACCCGGCCAAGGAACCGCTGCGCCAGGCGTGGATGGCCGACCCCGACCCGTGGGCGGCGCGCTTCGGCTGGAGCCTCACTGCCGAGCGGGTCGGCAAGGACGCCGACGGGCTCGACCTGGCGGCGCTGCTCGACCGCCTCGAACGCGAGCTCGCGGACGCCGAGCCCGAGCCGCAGTGGACGATGAACAACACCCTGGCCGGCATCGGCATCCACCACCCCGAGCACCGCGAGCGCGCCCTCGCGATCGGCGAGGCGCTGGGCGTCTACCGCGACTACCCGACGCCTCGCGGGTGTACGTCGCCCTTTGCGCCGCTGTGGATCGGCGAGATGGTGCGGCGCCTCGAGGCGCCGGGGCGGCTCGAGGCGCCGGTGCGGCAGGGGGACGTCGTCCGCAACGGATCGTGACGTACACCGTGCGCTAACGTGTACGGCAGGAGGCCGTGATGACCACGAAGCTCACGCTGCGCATGGACGAGCACCTCATCGAGGTGGCGAAGCGCCATGCCGCCGCGCACGACACGTCGGTGTCGCGGATGGTCGCGGCGTACTTCGAAGCGCTCGAAGCACTGTCCTCGGTCGTACCGACCGGCGACCTGCCAGCGCCATCCGAGCGCCTCCGGGCGCTCGTGGGGGTCCTGCCGACCGAGCCCGATCCGGAAGGGGCGTACAAGGCGCATCTCGAGCGCAAGCACGCATGAGGGTGTTGGTCGATACGAACGTCGTGCTCGACGTGCTGATGGCGCGCGAACCGCACCTCGAGCGGGCGCTGACGCTCTTCGCGGCGATCGAGGCGGGCCGCGTGCGTGGGGTCCTCGGTGCGACGACCGTGACGACGGTCTTCTACCTCGCGGCGAAGAGCGTCGGTGCGAGCGCGGCGCGGCGCCACGTGCGCGCGCTCCTGGAACTGTTCGACGTGGCGTCGGTCGACCGAGCGGTGTTGGTGCGCGCCCTGGACGCCGGCTTCGCCGATTTCGAGGAAGGTGTCCTGCACGAGGCGGCGGGCGCCGCCGGGGTGGACGCTGTGGTCACGCGCGACCGCAGCGGGTTCGCCTCCGCGACGCTCCCCGTGTTCACCCCCGCCGCGTTCCTCGCGGCGCTCCGCGGTGCGGCCGACTCGGACGGGGTCTGAAATCGATCGGCTTGCTCAACCGCGCTTGCGCGATCCCGCGAACACCCCGCCCGAGAACCCGCCGATGCCGAGCATGAAGCCGAAGTCGTACCAGCGGCCGAGGTTGGGCACCGCGTAGACGCGCACGGCGTCGGTGAAGAGGCTGACCAGGAAGGCGATCGGCGCGATCAGGCCGTGCCAGAAGCCCCGGAAGAAGCCGGGTGCGTCGGCCGCGGTGGCGTCCGGGACCTGGACCGCCACGCAACCGGCGAGGACGAGGGCGAGGAGCACGGTGGCCGTGAGGGCGGACGTGCGGCGCATGGGAGCCTCCTGGGCGCCATCATGCACCCACCCTCCGCCCGTCCGCCCCGGCGAGCCCCTATGCTCGGAGCCGGGAGGGAACGCATGAAGCTGTCGCTGATCTACGTTCCAGTGAAGGACCTGGAGGCTGCGCTCGCGGTCTACCGCGACGCGCTCGGCTTCGAGGAGGCCTGGCGCGAGGGCGAGCTGACGGTGGGCCTGGCGCTGCCAGGCAGCGACGTTCAGTTGATGCTCGACCAGGACGCCCCCGAGGACGACAAGCCCGGGCCCTTCTTCGAGGTCGACGACGTCGACGCCTTCTACGCCGAGCACCAGGGTCGGCTCGCCTTCGTGGCGCCGCCGCGGTCGATCCCGCCCGGTCGCTACGTGGCCTTCGACGATCCTTCGGGCAACCGGGTGCACGTGCTCGATCAGAGCGCAGGACGCTAGGGCGCTCGGGGGGCACCGGCGCACGGTACGGACCTACGCCCCGGTCCCTTCGCCCCCCCGCGCGCCCTAGGATGGTCGCGACCATGGAGCCCCTGTACTTCGCTTCGCCCGGCGAGTTCCGCGGCTGGCTCGAGGCGCACCACGCGAGCGCGAGTGAGCTGTGGGTCGGGTACCACAAGCGCGCCACCGGCCGGCCCAGCCTGACCTGGCCCGAATCGGTCGACGAGGCGCTCTGCTTCGGCTGGATCGACGGGCTGCGCCGCAGCGTCGACGCGGAGCGCTACGCGATCCGCTTCACCCCGCGCCGCCCGGGGAGCGTCTGGAGCCGCGTCAACCTCGACCGGGTGGCCGCGCTGACCGCTGAGGGGCGGATGCGACCGGAGGGCCTGGCGATCCACGCGGCGCGGCGCCCGGACGCCACGCCCGCGACGCCGCGTTCCGAGCGGCCCGAGCACCTGCCCGACCCGTACGACCGCGCGCTCCGGGAGCGGAACGAGGCGGCCTGGCGCTTCTTCGCGGCGCAATCGCCCGCGTACCGGCGCACCCTGGTCGACTGGCTGCTTTCGGCCAAGCGCGAGGAGACGCGGTTGCGGCGCGCCGAGCGGATCGCCGACGCGCTGGCCGGCGGGCGACGCTGGATGCCGGGTGAGCCGGTGCCAGGAGCGCGCGGGTCGTGACCGACGACCCCGTCCTCGCCCGCATTCTCGCGATCGCTCGCGCCGACCCGCGGGTGCGCGCGGTGGTGCTCTCCGGCTCGCGTGCGGACCCCGAGGCGCCCGCCGACCGCTGGCGCGACCACGACCTCGTCTTCGTAGTGCGCGACGTCGCCCCCTACCGCGACGACCCCACATGGATCGACGCGTTTGGGGAGCGCACGATCCTGCAGCGGCCCGATGCCATGGTCGACGCGCCGCCGCGCACGGACGGCGGCGATACGTGGCTGATGCTCTTCGAGGACGGTTCGCGGATCGATCTGACGCTCCTCCCGGTCGCGGCGATGGGGACCTACCGCCACGACGGCCCGGCGCAGGTCCTCCTCGACCTCGACGGTCGGGTGCCGCCCCCGCCCCCGACCGATGCGCCCCACTTCGTGCCTGAGCCGTCCAGCGAGGCGGCCTTCGCCGACGCCTGCAACGAGTTCTGGTGGGTCGCGCCGTACGTCGCCAAGGGCCTCGCGCGCGGCGAGACCACCTACGCCCACCACCACCTCGACGTCGTGCTGCGCGGCCAGCTGCTCGCGATGCTCGGCTGGCACGTGGCCGCCACGAGCGGCTTCCGGCGCGGCCCGGGCAAGCACGGCCGCTACCTCCGGCGCGCGCTGGCGCCGGAGCTGTGGACGCGCCTCGAGGCGACCTACGCGGGCGCCGATCCCGAGGCGACCTGGACCGCGCTCGAGGTCATGTGCGACCTCTTCCGCGACGTCGCGATCGGCGTGGCCGAGCGCTTCGGCTTCGACTACCCGAAGCGCGACGACGAGCGGGTGACGGCGCATCTGCGGCGGGTGCGTTCTGCAGCGGTCGTTCCGGAGGCGAGCACGCACGGGCAACGCGCCGATTGACCCGCGTCACGTGACGCGTTACGCTCGTTCGTGATTCGCTCGTTCGCCGACCGAGATACGGAGCGTTTGTGGGTGACGGGAACGACGCGGCGCCTACCGCCCGACATCACGCGATGCGCGCTCCGCAAGTTGTCCGAGGTGGACGCGGCGATGACGGTCGAGTCGCTGCGCGTGCCTCCGGGCAACCGATTGCACCGGCTCACGGGCGAACGTGCCGGTCAGTGGTCGATCGCGATCAACGATCAGTGGCGAGTCTGCTTTCGGTTCGAGCGCGCCGACGCCTACGACGTCGAGGTGTGCGACTACCATTAGGGAGGAGGCCGACGACCGATGAGCATCCCGAACACGAGACCTCTGGAGCGTCGGCCCGTGCACCCAGGTGAGATCCTCCGCGAGGAGTTCCTGCCGGACTACGGTCTGACGGTGCGCGGTCTTGCGGAAGCGATCGGTGTCTCGCGGCAGTCGATCAACGAGCTCCTGCGAGAGCGGCGAGCGCTGACCGCCGAGATGGCGCTTCTGTTGGCGGAGCGATTCGGAACCGAGCCGGAGTACTGGCTCAACCTCCAGCGCGCGGTCGACCTGTATGAAGCACGCTTGACGCTCGCCCCGAAGCTTGCCGCTGTGGCGGGAGGGGCGATGACGCCCAGGATCACCTCTGAGTCGATGGCCGCGCTCGCGAGCCAGGTGATGCGCGACCCACGGGCCTCCAAGGTCCAGAAGAGCCTCGCCGCATCGGCGCTCGGCAAGCGCGGCGCGTCCCGTGAGACGTTGGCCGAGGCGGAGCGTACGGCGGCGATGGTCCTTCGTGGCAAGCGCTACGCCGAGGTCACCCGGAAGCTTGCGGCGTCGGTGATGGCGCTGGCGCGCAGGGATTGACCACGAGTCCGAGCGGGGGTGGCGCGTGCGCATCGAGTTCTCGGGACCGGTCTTCGAGTGGCGTGGCCCGGCGCCGTTCTTCTACGTCGCCGTACCCGACGCCGAGAGCGCCGAGGTGCACGCGGTGGCGTCGGCCGTCACGTACGGCTGGGGCATGGTGCCGGTGATCGCCCGCATCGGGGGCACCGAGTGGCGCACCTCGCTCTTCCCGAAGGACGGTCGCTACCTGGTGCCGCTCAAGGACGCGGTGCGCAAGGCCGAGCGCATCGGTGCCGGCGACGTCGTGGCCGTTCGATTGGAGGCGTGGTGACGTGGCGCGGACCCGTTCCACGGCAACGGGGCCTTCCAGATTCTCGTCGAGGCGGCGGGTGACCGCGGAGGCGCCGTCGCGGCGGCCCGCCCCCCTCACGCAGCGCCAGTTGAACCGCGCGACCCTCGCCCGGCAGCTCCTCCTCGAGCGCGTACGCCTGCCCGTGCTGGAGGCGGTGCGGCGGATCCTGGCGCTCCAGGCCCAGGAGCCCGCGTCGCCGTACCTGGCGCTCTGGAGCCGCCTGCACGACTTCGATCCGCAGGAGCTCGACGAGGCGTTCCGCAGCTTCGCGGTCGTCAAGGCGACCCTGATGCGCATCACCCTGCACGCCGTCGCCGCCGAGGACCGCGCGCCGTTCCACGCGGCGATGCGCCCCACCCTGCGCGCCGCCGGCCTCCACGACGAGCGCTTCCGCGCGACCGGGCTGACGCCGGACGACGCCGATGCGCTGGTGCCGCCGCTCCTCGCCTTCGCCGAGCGACCGCGCGACCGGGCGGCCATCGAGGCGATGCTCGCCGACCGCCTCGGTGCGCCGCCGGAGGGCGGCGTGTGGCGCGGGCTGCGCATGGTCGCGCCGCTCGTGCACGCGCCGAAGGCCGAGGCGTGGGCGTTCGGCCGGACGCCCAGGTACGTCGCCGCGCCGGGCGGGGCCCCGCCGGCCGACGAGGCGCGGTCGCTGCCCGAGCTGCTCCGCCGCTACCTGGCGGCCTTCGGCCCCGCGACGCCGCAGGACTTCGCGCGCTTCGCGCTGCTGCGCCAGACGGAGGTCCGCCCCGCTTTCGAGGCGCTCGCGGACGTCCTGGTGGTGCGGACGGGCCCCGACGGCGCGACGCTCTACGACGTCCCCGACGCGCCGCTGCCCGACGGCGACGCTCCGGCGCCGCCGCGGCTGCTGCCCATGTGGGACTCCGTGCTGCTGGCGCACGCCGACCGCGGCCGGGTGCTCCCCGAGCCGTACCGGGGGCGCGTGATCCGGCGCAACGGCGACGTGCTACCGACGCTCTTGGTCGACGGCCACGTCGCCGGCGTATGGCGGACCGTCGAAGGCGGCATCGAGGCGACGGCCTTCCACGTGCTCGACGACAACGCCTGGGACGGCATCGAGCGCGAGGCGCGCGCGCTGCGTCCGCTCCTGGCGGCGCGCGACCCGCAGGTGTACGGGCGGTTCGGGCACTGGTGGGCGAAGGGTTTTCCGAGCGCCCAGGTGCGGGTGGTGGGGGCGTGACGGCGCCCCGCGCGTCCTAGATGGGGATCAACCAGACGATCGCGAGCACCACCGCGCTCCCGATCGGTGCCAGCCCCGGCACCCCGAAGGCCACCGCGAGCATCGTCGGCGCGGCAGCGACGAGGGCGGCGACCAGCTGCGCCTCCCATCCGCTTGCGCCCACGCCGCTCCAGGTGCCGTACTTCTCGAGAACGGTGCCGACGGTCGCCAACAGGATGGCGGCCCCGAAGGCGGCCGCGGCGGTGAGCGCCAGACCGAGGAACAGGCTGCCGAGGGCCGCGAGCGCGATGCCGACGCCGAGCGCCGCCGCGCCCACGGCCAGCCGGCCGGTCGTGCGGGTGCCCGCGTCCACCGGCAGGGGGCCTCCGGGGAGGGAAGGTCCGAGCCAGGGGCCCCAGGCGCGCGCCGCCCAGTAGGCGGCGCCGAACACGGCCGCCGCGATCAGCACGCCCTGGCCGAAGGCGTCGCCGGGTTCGACGAAACCGGTCTGGGGGGCCGCCGCCCCGATGCCGGCGGCGTACCCACCGACCCCGAGGGCGGCGGCCGCGGCGCCGAGCGTGGTGGCGACCGAGGCCACGCGGGGCCACGTCCGGCGGCGCACCCAGGCGCTCGCCGCGCGCCAGGCGAGCGCGCGCCAGCGCCTCGCGTCGGCCGGCGGCGGCCGGAGCGAGCGGCGCGGGCGCACGGCGTCGGGGCGATCGTGCAGCGCGGCGAGCAGCCGGTCGCGCTCGAAGGCGTCGGACTCGCCGCGCATCGGGAGGCCGGCCGCGCGGGCGAGGACCTGGAAGGTGCGCATCGCCTGCAGCTGCGACAGCACCAGGCTCTGCGCGGCGAAGCGCGGCGGCCAGGCGTGCGCCAGGGAGCGCCGCACGGCGGCGTGCGCCGCGAGCGCGAGCAGCGCGGGTACCGCGAGCACGAGGGGCGAGGCGCTCAGCAGCGCGCCCGCCGGCCCGAGCGCGGCCCAGCCGGCACCCAGGGCGATCGCGAGCCCCGCGCCCGCGACGCCGCCGACGACGGCCAGGGCGATCAGCGCGGCGGCGGCGCGGCGCGCGGCGCGCCCGTCGTCGTCGCGCTGGCGGAACCCGGCGTAGCGCAGCCATCCGAGGTCGACCCAGGCCAGCGCCACCAGCGCCAGCGCGGGCGCCGCCCACGGCGCGCTCGTCGCTGCGAGCGCGGGGGCGAGCAGGCTCCAGAGGGCGCCCACGACCGCGCCGAGGGCCGCGGCCGCCACGCGCCGCGCCCGCAGACGCCAGCGCAGCACGGCGTAGGGCGGCGCGGGCGCGAGCCCCAGGCGGTAGAGATCGCGCCGATCGAGCGCCAGCGGCGGCGCGCGGCCGGTCGCCGCCAAGGACGCGAAGGCCAGCGCCGCGAGCCCCGCGAGCGCCGCGGGCACGGCGTCCGGCAGCGGCGGGTCCAAGACGGGCAGCGACTCGACCGCGCTGATCCCGAACACGACGATCCAGAACACCAGGTAGCCGATCGTCCACCAACCGACCGCGCGCCCCACCCACACCAGGTAGCCGCGCCCGGCGCGACCGAGGGTGCGGCGGCGCAGGTCGGCGACGGCGTGCGTGGCGGCGGCGGTCGCGGCGCCTGCGGCGCCGTTCACGCCTCGGGCACCAGGTGCCCGCCCCGCAACGCCAAGACCCGGGCGCCGAGCGTGGCCGGCAGCTCCTGCTGATGGCCGGTGAGCAGCACCGCGCCGCCGTCGGCCGCGCGCTCGACCAGAGCGCGCGCCAGCGTCGCCTGGGCGTCGGCGTCGAGGCCGTTGAAGGGCTCGTCGAGCAGCGTCAGCGGCATCGCCAGCCCCAGCGCGAGCGCGAGGCCGAGCTTCTGGCGCATCCCGCGCGAGTGGCTTCCGGGGACCTCGTCGAGCTTGGTGCCGAGGTCGAAGGCGTCGAGCAGGGCGCGGGCACGCTCCTCCGCTTCGGGGCGCTGGTAGAGCGTGGCGGTGAAGCGGGCGTGCTCGGCGAGCGTCAGGTCCTCGTAGAGGGCGGGCTCGTCGGGCGCGAAGGCGAAGGTGGCGCGCGCGGCCACGCTGCCGGGGAGGTGGCCGGCGATGCGCACGTCGCCCGAGGCCGGCAGCAGCCCCGCCAGCGCGCGCAGCAGCGTGCTCTTGCCGGCGCCGTTGGGGCCGACCAACAGCGTCAGGTCGCCGGGCGCGAGCGCGAGCTCGATGCCTTCGAGGATGGCGACGCCGCCGAGGCGCACGCCGACGTCCTCGGCGCGGAGGACGGGCGTGGGGGCGACCTCGGGGGTGGGCATGTGGGCGAAGGGTACCAGGCGGCGTGCGCACCGCCGTGCGCGACTCCGGTCCGGCGTTGGCTCGAACCCACGATCCCTAGGCTTGGGTTCGCTGGGGGCCCACGCCCGCTGCAGACGGGTCGTTATACTCAAGGTATGAAGACCGCCGTATCCATCCCCGACGACGTGTTCGAGGACGCCGATCGACTCGCTCGCCGACTCGGCCACTCGCGGAGCCAGCTGTACAGCCGTGCCCTGCGCGAGTTCCTCGCGCGGCACGAGCCCTCGTCGGTGACCGCCGCGCTCGATGCGGTCGTGGCGGAGGACCCGGGCGTCGACGCGTTCGTCGCGCGCGCGAGCCGTCGTGCGGTCGCACGCAGCGACTGGTGATCGCGCAGGGTGAGGTCTGGTGGGCCGACCTCGGCGAGCCGTCGGGATCGGAGCCGGGATTCCGGCGTCCGGTGGTCGTCGTCCAATGCGACGCGTTCAACCGAAGCCGCATCGCCACCGTCGTCTGCGTGCCGCTGACCAGCAACCTGCGTTGGTCGCAGGCGCCGGGAAACGTCCACCTCGCGGCATCGGCCAGCGGTTTGCCGAAGGACTCCGTGGCCAACGTGTCTCAGGTCGTCGCGCTCGACCGCGGCTCGCTCGACGAACGCGTGGGGAAGCTGTCCGAACGAGAGATCGAGAGCGTCCTCGCGGGCATCGACGTGGTTCTGGGGCGGTGACCGCGCGTCGCGTCAGCCGCGTTCACCCCGCGGCGCGCTTCACCAGCTCGACGACGCGCGCTTCCACCTCGGGCGTCCAGGCGAGCACCGCGAACGAGGCGGGCCACAGGTCGCCGTCGTCGAGCTGCGCCGCGTCCTGGAAGCCGAGGGTCGCGTAGCGGGTGCCGAACTTGCCCGCGGCCTGCAGGAAGCAGACGACCTTGCCCTCGGCGTTCGCGTAGGCCGGCATGCCGTACCAGGTCTTGGGGGCGAGCTGCGGCGCGTGCGCGGCGACCACCGCGTGCAGGCCCTCGGCGACGGCGCGGTCGCTCCCGTCCATCTCGTCGATCTTGGCGCGGACGTCCTGCTCGCCGGCTTCGCGCTTTCGGCCGCTCTTGGCCTGGCGCTTCCGCTCGGCGGCAGCCTCCTTCATCGCGGCCTTCTCCTCGGCCGTGAAGCCGTCCGACGTCTCCTTCGTGCTGCGCTTCTTCTCGGTCATGAGCCCTCCCCGGACGCACCGATGGCCCGCAGCGTAGCGGGGCCGCGCGGGCGCCGCCGTGCTCAGTGCCCGACGCGCTGCAGGAACCCGAGCAGCACCTCGTTGAAGGCGTCCGCGCGCTCCTCGTTCGGCAGCAGCGCGGCGTCGCGCAGGACTACCAGCTGGGCGTCCGGGCGCGCGAGGACGAAGTCCTCGGCGTCGGCGTAGGAGCTGAAGCCGGGGGCGGTGCCCCACACCAACATCGCCGGCTGCTCGGTGGCGGGCCAGAGCGCCGAGACGTCCTGGTCCAGGTTGCCGCTGACGAACGAGAAGACGATCCAGCGCGCGTCCTCCGAGCGCAGGTTGCGGTCGTAGGAGTCGAGCACCTCTTCGGTGAGGCTGTCGCGGTCGGCGTAGGCGTCGAGCAGGAAGAAGCGCTGCGCCCCCTCGTCGACCAGCAGCCCGGTGAAGACCTCGCTGACCACCGGGTTGGCGAAGACGTCGAAGGTGCGCTCGCGGCTCGCGTCCTGCGGTCGGTTGAGGCTGCGGTAGCCGGTGGGCGCGATGAGCGCGAGGCCGGCGACCAGGTCGGGGCGCTCGGCGGCGATGCGGATCGCGTGCGCCGCCGACAAGCCGTTCGCCACGAGCACGGCCGGCTCGCCCACCACGTCCTCGAGGAACGCCGTCACCTGCGCGACCAGGTCGTCCTGGACCGTGCGTTGCTGGGGGCGCGACGAGCGGCCGAAGCCGAGCAGGTCGAGCGCGTAGACGCGGTAGCCGGCGTCGGCCACGACGGGGGCGTTGCGGCGGTACTGGAAGACGCTCGAACCGCCGCCGATGCCGTGGACCATCACGACCGGTGGGCCGTCGCCGAGCACCTCGTAGCCGGTGGTGAAGGCGCCGAACGGGGCCGAGGCGACTCGGGCGCCAGGGATCACGGACTCGTCGCCGACGCCGTCGACGACGGGGACGCAGGCGGTGAGGACGAGCAGCGAGAGGGCGATCGCGAGGGTGCGCATGCCGGCACGGTAGCCCTGCTTCGTCGCCACGACGAGGGGCCAGCGCCCCGTCCGCGACCCGCCGTTCGGCGCCGCTCGCTCAGCCGGCGGGCACGAGGTCGAGGATCGTGAGCTCGGCCGGGCAGTTGATCCGCACCGGCAGGCTCGTCACCCCCAGCCCGCGCGACACGTAGCCGCGCGCCGGCCCCTCGACCCACCCCGCCAGGAACCGCTCGCCGTAGCGCGACGAGGTGTAGAGCGCGCCGACGCCGGGCAGCACCACCTGCCCGCCGTGGGTGTGCCCGGAGAGCGTCAGCCCGACGTCGGTCGGGACCTCGGGGAGCACGTCGGGGTTGTGCGAGAGGAGCAGGGTGGCGCCGGCCGCGGGCCGGTCGCGCAGGGTGGCGCCCAGGTCGGGCCGACCGTTGCGGTAGTCGTCGAGGCCGGCGAGGTGCAGGTCGGGGCGCACCGCGATGCCGCGGTTCACGAGGACCTCGATGCCTGCGCCGCGCAGCAGGGCGACGTAGGGACCGATCCCGCGGTAGCGCCCGTGGTCGTGGTTGCCCGCGACCGCCCAGACGCCGAGGGGCGCCCGCAGTCGGGCGAGCTCCGCGAAGAGCTCCGCGTCGGGGTCGGCGCCCGGGGTCTGGTCGACCAGGTCGCCCCCCAGCAGGACCAGATCGGGCGCTTCGCGGAGCGCGGCGTCGACCCAGGTTCGGACCGACGCCGTGCGGACGAACTCACCGTGGTGGAGGTCGGTCAGCCAGGCGATGCGCAGCGGCGCCCGCAGGCCCGCGAGCTCGGTGCGCACCCGCACCACGTCGAACGGGTACGTGCCCGAGACCTGGGCGACCGACGACCCCACCGCGGCCGCGGTGGCGACGGCGGCCGCGCGGGTGAGGAAGCGCCTGCGGTCCATGACCGCCGAGTCTAGCCACGCCGCGTGAGAATCGTCCGCCCGGCACCCCTCGGAGCGGACGGGTGGCGCGTGCGGGCGGGCCGGTAGGCGCCGGCCGCTATGGTGGCGGCATGCTCCGCACGCGCTGCGTCGGGGCTGGAGGAGGTCGGAGGGTGACTCAGTACCAGAACTGGAAACCCGCGGCGTACACCTCGGTGTCGCCGTACCTGGTCGTCTCGGGCGCGCAGAAGGTGATCGACTTCGTGCAGGACGTGTTCGGTGCCAAGGAGATCCGACGCTACGATCGGCCCGACGGCGCGATCCAGCACGCGGAGGTGCGGATCGACGATTCCGTGCTCATGCTCCGCGACGCCACGGATGGGAGCCCGGCGTTCCCGTCGATGGTCCACGTGTACGTGGCCGACGTCGATCAGGTGTTCGAGAAGGCGCTCGCAGCCGGCGCGTCGGAGGTCGAGGCGCCGCGCACCCACGAGGGCGAGTCCGACAAACGCGGGATGGTCGCGGACCCCTGCGGCAACACGTGGGTGCTCTCGACCCAGATGCCCGGATAGAGCGCGAGCGGTAGCGTGGCGCGGTGAACGCGCCCGGTTGGCCGGCCTTTCTCGACGCCACGCACTTCGCGGACCCCGCTGCGCTGCTGGCCGGGTTGGCGGCGGTCGTGCTGGTGGGCTTGTCGAAGGGCGGGTTGGGGGGCGCCTTCGCCCTGCTGGGCGTGCCCGTGCTCGCGCTCGTGATGCCGCCGGTGCAGGCCGCTGCGGTGCTGCTCCCGCTGCTGTTGGCGATGGACGCGGTGGGCCTGTGGACCTGGCGCGGCCGCTTCGACCGCGCCACCTTGGTCGCGATGCTGCCGGCGGCGGTCGTCGGCATCGCCGTGGGCGGGCTGACCGCCGCGATCACGTCGGAGTCGGCGGTGCGGCTGATCGTCGGGCTGCTGGCGCTCGCCTTCGTGGGCCGCTCGCTGCGCCCGGCGTCCGCGGCAGCGGCCGCGCGCCCGCCGTCCCGATGGTCGGCGTGGTTCTGGGGGGGCCTCGCCGGCTTCACCTCGTTCGTCGCGCATGCCGGCGGGCCGCCCTACCAGGTCCACACGCTGCCGTTGCGCCTCGACCCGAAGGTCTACACCGGCACGAGCGTCGTCTTCTTCGCGGTGGTCAACGTGGTGAAGGTGGTGCCGTACACCGCCCTCGGGCAGTTCGATGCGCGCACGCTGCTCTCCGCGCTCGTGTTGGTGCTGCCGGCGGCCGTGGCGGTCCTCGTCGGGGCGGCCCTGGTGCGGCGCATGCGGCCGGGGGTCTTCTACCCGTTCATGATCGCGATGGTGGGGTTGGTGGGGATTCGGTTGGTGGTGGACGGGGTGCGGGGGTTGTCGTAGGGCGGTCGTTCGCGGCGCCGCGACCTCGTGGGGCCGGGCGTCTTCGCCGAGCGCTCTGTGCGTATCCCGTAGGATACGTATTGAGCGCGTTCGAGAAGGGGCCGCCGGACGCGTTCGAGTCGCGGCTCGAGGAACGGGTTCGAGGAGGGTCGAGATGACCGAACCGACCAAGAGGACACGCCTGTGGGAGGCGGCCGATCTGCTCGAGACGGAGGACACCATCGCGGCGTACCTCGATGCGGTCCTCGACGAAGGCGACCCGTCGTCGTTCGTGGCGGCGCTCGGCGGCATCGCCCGTGCGAAGGGGATGACGCGCGTGGCCCGCGACGCAGGTCTGGGGCGGGAGAGCCTCTACAAGGCGCTCTCCGAGACCGGCAACCCGGCCTTCGCGACCGTGTTCGACGTCGCGCACGCGCTCGGGCTGCGGTTCCGCGTCGTGGCCGAGCGTCCGTCCTCACGGTAAAGCGGTCGGTCACTCGTCGGCGAACGGATCCTCCACCCAGGGGAAGGCGTGCAGGTCGGCCCGCACCAGCGGGATCGCCTCCATGAGCGGCGCCACCGCCCCCGGGGCGGCCATGTAGACCACCTCGGCGGCCACCGGGGCGTACGCCGCGTAGAAGTGCTGGATCGACTTGACCACCACCACGCGCTTGGTTGAGAGGTCGATGCCGAAGGCGGTGAAGACCTCGATCCCCAGCACCTGCCCGCGGCGGGTGGTGACGATCACGTCGACGTCGCCGCCGGCGCTGGGTGCACCGGCAAGCCCATGCACGCGAAGGTGCACGCAGTCGCCCGCCGGGCTCGCCAACGATCCGTCGACCTGGGGCCACATCTGCACCAGGCCGTCGCGGATCCCGGCGACCGTGGCGTCGAGGTCGAGCGGGTCGCCCGAGGTCGGCCCCATCTTGCCGCCGAGGCGCACCGCGAGCCGCGCACCCACGCCGGCCGACTTGGCCAGGTGCACCACGATCGGGTCCCACATCATCGCCAGCGCGGCGTCCGGGACGCCACGCTCGAGCAGGCGCCGCAGCACGAAGGTGCTGTCGCTGGGCGCGCCGCCGCCGGCGTTGTCGGCCTGGTCGGCGACCACCACCGGCCCACGCGGGGCGGCGAGGGCGCGGTCGAGGGCGGCGTCGAGCGCGAGCGGCTTCACGGCCACCTCGTGGCGGAGGTCGAAGAAGCGCCGGCCCCAGGCGGCCGCGGTCGCGTGAGCGACCGCCGAGCCATCGTCGACGGCCTTACCGTCGACGACCGCCAGCATGCGCGCGCCGCAATCGGGCACGTCGCCCCAGGGGAAGCCGTGGCCGAGGGAGAGCGAGAGGACGCCTTCGGCGCCTTCCGCGGCCATCATCGCGTCCACGAAGTCGCGCATCGGCTGCGGGTTGGTGGGCACGATGCCCATGAAGCGGCAGTCGAACATCGCCATGACCGGCTCGGTGCGGCCGAGGTGCGCGTCGCGGATCAGGTCGTAGAGGTCCTCGGCCCGCGCCGCCATGTCGGTGTGCGGGTACTCCTTGTAGATCACCAGCGCGTCGCAGTGGTCGAGCATGCGCTGGGTCAGGTGGCAGTGGAGGTCGATGTGCACGCCGATCTTGACGTCGGGGCCGACCAGCGCGCGCACGCGCTCGATCAGGTCGCCCTCCGCGTCGTCGTAGCCGTCGGCGACCATCGCGCCGTGCAGCGGCAGGAAGACCGCGTCGACCGGCATCGCGGCGCGCAGCTGCCCCAGCAGTTCGTCGCGCAGGTCCTCGTAGGCCTTCCGCACGGTGATGCCCGCCGGCATGGCGAAGGCGTAGAGCCCGAACACGACCTCGTCGCCCGCCGCGGCGGCCTTGCGCCGGAAGCCGTCGAGGCTGCTGTCGGGGACGATGTCTTCGGGGCGGTCGACGCGTTCCCACTCGCTCGCGCCGGTGGGGATGGGGCTGAAGGTGTTCGTCTCGGTGACGATGCCAGCCACGAAGCTGCGCATGGGCCTCACCGCCCCACCTTCTGGTGCGGGTCGAGCGCATCGCGCAGCCCGTCGCCGATGAAGTTGAAGGCCAGCACCGTGATCACGATCATCAGGCCGGGAAACACCGCGATGTGCGGGTAGCGCAGGATGAAGGCGCGCCCGTCGGAGAGGATCCCCCCCCAGGTGGCCGTCGGCGGCCGCACGCCCAAGCCGAGGAACGAGAGCGCGGACTCGAGGATGATGATCGAGCCCACCGACAGCGAGGCGAGCACGATGACCGACGTGAGCACGTTGGGGATGACGTGGCTGCGGATGATCCGGGCGTCGAAGGCGCCCAGCGCGCGCGCGGCGGTGACGAAATCGCGCTCGCGCAGGCTCATCACCTCCGCGCGCACGACCCGCGCGTAGCGCGCCCAGGCGGTGGCGCCGATCACCACGATCGTGGTGGTCAGGCTGGGGCCGATCACCGCGGCGAGCACGATGAGCAGCGCGATCAGCGGGAAGGCCATCAGCGCGTCGGTGATCAGCGACAGCACCTCGTCGACCCAGCCGCCGAAGTACCCGGCCACGGCGCCCACGATCACGCCGATCACCACCGAGATCAGGGTCGAGAGCAGGCCGACCGTGAGCGCGATGCGGGTGCCGTAGATCACGCGCGAGAGCAGGTCGCGGCTCAGGTGGTCGAAGCCCATCGGATGCTCGAGCGAGGGGCCGACGCCGCGCATGCCGCGGAAGATGTCGTTGTTCGGATGGTGCGGGGCGATCCACGGGGCGAACACGGCGAGCAGCACGAGCAGCAGCACCACGATCGTCCCCGCCACCGCCATCCGGTTGTCGAGGAAGCGGCGCAGCGCCTTGCTGCGGGACGGCGGCGGCGCGTCGCCGGCGAACGGGGCGGCGGCCGTGGGGTCGCTGGGGGGCGTGGTCATCGGCTCCTCACGAGAGGCGCACCCGCGGATCGACGAGCGCGTAGACGAGGTCGGTGATCAGGTTCACGGCGACGACGAGCACCGCGAACACGACCACCAAGGACTGCACCACCTGGTAGTCGAGCCGCAGCACCGAGTCGACGAACAGCCGGCCGATGCCGGGGAGCGCGAAGACCGTCTCGACGATGATGGTCCCTGAGAGCAGGAAGGCGATGCGGAAGCCGATGACGGTCACCACCGGCAGCATGGCGTTCGCGACCACGTGGCGGTACAGCAGCCGGCGTTGCGGCACCCCCTTGGCGCGTGCGGTGCGCACGAAATCCTGCGGCAGCAGCTCGAGCACCGCCCCGCGCACGATGCGCATGAGCACGGCCATCTCCTCGGTGGCCATCACCACCACCGGGAGGATCCAGCCGGTCCATTCGCGCAGGCCGAAGGGCGGCACCCAGCGCAGCTGCAGCGCGAACACCACGATGAGCATCAGCGCCAGCCAGAAGTTGGGCGTGGCGATGCCCAGCGCCGAGATCACGTTGGTCACGTAGTCCACCCAGGTGTTGCGGCGCACCGCGGCGGCGATGCCCATCGGGATGGCGACGAGGATGGCGGCGGCCAGCGCGTAGGCGTTGAGCAGCGCCGTGATCGGCATCGCTTCGAAGATCATGTCGCGCACCGGGACGCCGGCGCGGATCAGCGACTCGCCGAAGTCGCCACGAAGCAAGTTGCCCGCCCAGACCAGGTACTGCTCGAGCAGCGGACGGTCGAGCCCCCACTTGGCGCGGATCGCGGCGATCTGCTCGTCGGTGATGGGGATGAGGCCCTCGCCGAGCAGGAGGTAGACGGGGTCGCCGGGCATCAGCCGCATCACCACGAAGGTGAGGATGCTGATGAGCACCACGACGAAGGCGCCCTTGAGGATACGGAAGGTCAGATAGCCGGACATGCTGCGGTCCCCACCGCACCCGCGCGCGATCGCGCCCAGGGGACTGCGGCCGGGCGTTCGAGAGCGCCCGGCCGCCGCCGCTCGGCGCGCCGCGGCCCGATTGCCGCGGCGCGCGGGCGTCTACGGGGATCAGCCCTTCGAGTACTCGTTCCCGCGGTAGAAGAGCGGGGTGCTCGAGGTGATGACCTCGGGGAGGCCCTGCATGCGGTTCGAGAACACCAGCACGCCCTGGTTGAAGTGCAGCACCAGCGCCGGGACGTCCTCGGCGAAGAGCTCCTGGGTGCGCGCGTAGATGGGGCGGCGTGCCTCCGGGTCGACGACGTTGAGTCCGTCCTGGATCAGCTGGTCCATCTCGGGGTTCTCGTACTGGAAGAAGTTGTCGCCCCCGTTGGAGAGCAGCGTGCTCGTGGGGCTGGGGTCGGTGGTGGAGCCCATCGTCCAGTTGAAGAGCGACGCCTCCATGGTGCCCTGGCGCAGCCCCTCGAGGATCGAGGCCACCGGCGCCTCGGCGAGCTGCATCTCGACGCCGACGTCGCGCAGGAAGATCTGCGCCAGTTCGGCCATCGGGCGGCGGGTCTGATCGCCGCTGATGGTGGTGCAGGTGAAGGAGAGGCGCATGCCGTCCTTCTCGCGGATGCCGTCGCTGCCGACGGTCCAGCCGGCCTCGTCGAGCAGCGCGCGGGCGCGCTCGGGGTCGAACGGGTAGAGCGGCACGTTCGGGTTGTAGAACGAGTTGTGCGGCGCCAGGTGCGACGTCGCGACCGTCCCGAAGCCCGCCTCGAGGTCGTCGACGATGCGCTGGCGGTCGAGCGCGAACATCATCGCCTGGCGCACGCGCTTGTCGGAGAGCTGCGGGAGCTTGGTGTTGAGCGGGATGAAGCGGGGCGAGTTCCAGTTGGTGGCGACCACGCGGAAGTCCGGGTCGTCCATGAAGTCGAGGTTGTCCTCGGTCGAGAGGGGCCACACGGTGCCGTCGGCGTCGCCCGTCAGCAGCGCGATGGTGCGCACGGACGGCTCGGGGACCACGTCGAGGCGCAACACGTCGACCTGCGGCGCGCCGCGGAAGTGGCCGGGGAAGGCCTCGAGCTCGGTGCTGTCGGCCGGGCGCCAGGAGCGCACCTTGAAGGCGCCGGTGCCGATGGGGGCGGTGCGGAAGCCGTCGACGCCCACGGTCTCGTGGTAGGCCTTCGGCACGATCGGCACCTCGCCCGCCAGGCGCAGGAAGGCGGCGTTGACGCTGTCCATGTGCACGCGCGCGGTGTAGCGGTCGACGACCTCGACCTCGCGCATGCCGATGAAGCGGCTGGCGACGGTGTTGCCGGGCTGCGCGTAGGTCTCGTAGGTGTACTTGACGTCCTCGGCGGTGAACTCGCTGTCGTCGTGGAAGCGGACGTCCTGGTGCAGGTGGAAGGTGTAGGTGAGCCCGTCCTCGGCGACCTCGACCTCGCGGGCGAGCACCATCTCGGTCTCGGTCACGTGGTTGACGTGCACCAGCGGGTTGAGGACGTTGAAGATCACGGCGGCCTGGACGTCGGCGCCGACGTCGTTGGGGCCGAGGCCGGCGACCTCCTGGTGGCCCATCCACACGAGCGTGCCGCCCGAGGCGCCCTGCGCCATCGCGAGGCCGTGCACGCCCACGTAGACGCCGGCGGCGGAGTAGACGCTGTACTTGAGGAACTGACGGCGCGAGATCGTGCGATCGATCAGGTTCGTTGGCTTCCCATCGGACACGGTGCTACCTCCCGACGCGGCGCTGGGCGGCGCTCGCGCATGGCGGATGATAGTCCATGAATGGCGCCCAGGGGAAGGCGCGCGCCGCAGACGGCGCGCGTGACGTTCGGGACGCGTCTGGGCCGACGGTGCACCGAACCGCTCGCCATGCGCGACATCGTGAAACTATGCACGACCGCTGGTGGGGAGCGGCGTGCTCTAGCATGCACCCCATGCCCCGACCCCTCCCCGAACTCCCGCGTCCGCGCCCCGAGCGCGTGGTCCTCGAGGGGCGCTACGCCCGCCTGGAGCCGCTCGACCCGGCCCGCCACGGCGCCGACCTGCACGCCGCCACCTTCGCGCCCGGGCACGAGGAGCGCCTGCGCTACCTGCCCACCGTGCCGCGCCAGCCGGACGGGTACGCGGCCTGGCTGACCGCGACCGCGGCGGCCGCGGACCCGCTCGTGTACGCGGTGGTCGACCGCGCGACCGGGCGCTGCGGCGGCCGCCAGGCGCTCATGCGGATCGTGCCGGAGCACGGGGTGATCGAGCTGGGTGGGATCCTCTGGGGGCCGGCCGTCGCCCGCACGCGCGTCGCCACCGAGTCCTTCGCGCTCTCGGCGGGGTACGCCTTCGAGGCGCTCGGCTACCGCCGCCTCGAGTGGAAGTGCGACGCCGCCAACGCCCCGAGCCGCCGCGCCGCCGAGCGTTTCGACTTCGCCTACGAGGGCACCTTCCGCCAGCACATGGTGGTGCGTGGCCGCAACCGCGACACCGCCTGGTTCTCCATGCTCGACCACGAGTGGCCGGCGGTCCGGGAGGTGCTGGAGGCGTGGCTGGAGCCGGGGAACTTCGACGAAGACGGGCGGCAGCGGCGGTCGCTGGGCGAGGTGCGCGGTCGCTGAGCCGCGCGACGACGCGGGGCCCCGACCGCATCCGGTCGGGGCCCCGCTCCGTGCGCTCGGCGCCCTAGCTCAGTTCTCGAGCCAGGTCGTGCGGAACGACAGGTAGCTGGTGTTCGGGAAGTGGACGTAGCCCTCGACGTTCGGGCGGTTGGCCGAGTACTGCGCCGAGTGGAACAAGAAGACCTGCGGCGACTGCTCGAGCACGATCTCCTGCGCCTCGAGGTAGATCTGCCGGCGCACTTCGGGGTCGGGCTCTTGGCGCCCGCGGGTCAGCAGCTCGTCGAGCTCGGCGTTGGCGAAGTTCATGTAGTTGCCGCTGCTGGTGCTGTGGAAGGTCGTGTACAGGAACATGTCGGGGTCGGTCTGGCCCGAGGTCCCGCTGATCGCCGCGGTGTAGTCCTTGGCGAGGAAGTTGGGCAGGAAGATCGACCAGTCCTCGAGCACGATGTTCGCCGTCACGCCGATCTCGGCGAGGTTCGACTGGATGATCTCGGCCGGGTCGCGGAGGAAGTCGTACGTGCTGGTGACGTAGAGGTCGAACTCGAAGCCGTCGGGGAAGCCGGCCTCGGCGAGCAGCTCGCGGGCGCGCGCGACGTTGCGCTCGTCGTAGGGGGTCGAGTCGACCGCGTAGAAGTTGCCGCCCGGGATGGTGGTGCCCTCGGCGACGACGCCGCCGGTGCCGAAGAGCGCCAGGTCGACGACCTGCTGCTTGTCGATCGCGTAGGCGAAGGCTTGCCGGACGCGGTGGTCGGTGAAGGGCTCGGCCGCGGCGTTGAAGAAGACGCTGCGGTAGTTGGCGGCCAGGCCGCCGGTGACCTCGACGCTCGGGTCGGCCTGGAGCGTGGGCACGTCCACGGCGGGGACGTACTCGATCCAGTCGACGTCGCCGGTCAGGATCGCGGTGGTGCGCGCGGTGGGGTCGGGGTAGAAGGTGAAGGCGATGCCGTCGAGGTACGGGAGCTGGTTGCCGTCGGCGTCGACGCCCCAGTAGCCGTCGTACTTCTCGAGCACCAGGCGGGTCTGCGGCAGGTACTCGACGAAGCGGAACGGACCGCTGCCGACGACGACCTCCTGCAGGCTGCCGCCGTTCGCCTCGACCACGTGCTGCGGGACGATCACGTTCAGGCTCGCCGCGAGGTACGCGAGGAGCGGCGTGAACGGCTCGGTGAGGGTCATGACCACGGTGCGGTCGTCCGGGGCCTCGATCGACTCGACGACGGCGAAGTTGCCGGCGCGCGGGCTGGCCGTCTCCGGGTCCTTGATGCGCTCGATCGAGAACTTGACGTCGCCTGCCGTGACGGGCTCGCCGTCGTGCCAGGTCGCCTCGCGGAGGGTGAAGGTCCACTGCAGCGCGTCGGCCGAGGCTTCCCAGGACTCGGCGAGGCCCGGGACGATCTCGAGGCTGCTGTTGAACATCACGAGGGTGTCGTAGGTGTTCTCGAGCATGTTGCGGGTGGCGGTGGCGTTCGAGACGTGCGGGTCGAGGCCGACGGGGTCGGTCTGCATCCCGACGCGCAGGGTGCCGCCGTATTGCTGCGCGGCCGCGACGCCGAGCACCAGAGCGAAGAGCAGGGTCAGAACACGCTTCATGGATCCTCCCAAGAGGCCGTCCTCGAGTGGTGGCAGGCCTTGGCCGGTCATGCTACGTCAGCAGGCTGCCTGGGGCGGCGGCGTCTTCGTGACCGACGTTCATCGCGCCTTCAGGCGCGGGTCGAGCGCGTCGCGCAGGCCGTCGCCGAGCAGGTTGAAGCCGAGCACCACGACCATGATCGCGAGCCCCGGGGCCACCGTCGCCCATGGCGCGAGCGCCAGGAAACGCCGCCCCTCGGCGACCATGATCCCCCACGAGGGCGTGGGCGGCTGCGCGCCCAGCCCGAGGAACGAGAGCGAGGCCTCGGCGAGGATCGCGTAGGCCAGGCGCAGGGTCACCTCGACAATTAGCGGACCGGCGGCCGAGGGGAGCACCGCCAGGAAGATGATCCGCGGGTCGCGGCTGCCGAGCGCCTGCGCCGCCTCGACGAACAGCTCTTCGCGCACGGTCATCACCGCTGCCCGCGCCACGCGCGCGAACGGCCCCACGTAGACGATCCCGATGGCCAGCACCAGGTTGGTGTAGCCCGGCCCCAGGAAGGCGATGAGCGCGATCGCGAGCAGCACCGCGGGGAACGAGAGCAGCACGTCGGTGACGCGCATGATGAGCGTGTCGACCCAGCCGCGGTAGTAGCCGGCCAAGAGCCCCAGCAGCCCGCCCACCAGCAGCGCGAAGGCGACCGCCGCGCCGGCCACCGCCAGCGACACGCGCCCACCGTAGAGGATGCGGGTGAAGGTGTCGCGACCGAGTTGGTCGGTGCCCAGCCAGTGCTCGGCGCTCGGCCCCTGCAGGCGCGCGGGCGGGTCCAGGGTGATCGCGTCGTAGGGCGTGACGTACGGCGCGAAGATCGCGCCGAAGGTCGCGGCCAACACCAACACCAGGCCGAGCCCGCCGGCGCTGCGGAAGAGGAAGAGGCGGAGCGACTTGCTCCCGCGCTTGCGGGCGGGGGCGGCGCGCATCAGGCCGTCAGCCATAGCGCACCCGCGGGTCGATCAGGGCGTAGACCACGTCCACGAGCAGGTTGACGAACACGAAGGCGGCGGCGATGACGAGCACCGCGCCCTGGACGACCGGGTAATCGCGCAGGTTGATGCCCTCGAGCGCGAAGCGGCCGATGCCGGGGATGCTGAAGACCTGCTCGATGATCACGGTGCCGCCCAGCAGCGAGCCGAACTGCAGGCCCACCACCGTCACCACCGGGATGAGCGCGTTGCGCAGCGCGTGCTTGAGGGTCACGTCGCGCTCGTTCGCGCCCTTGGCGCGGGCGGTGCGGACGTAGTCCCGGTTCAGGACCTCGAGCATCGCCGAGCGCATGATCCGGGTGGTCGCCGCGGCGAGGATCAGCCCCAACGAGAGCGAGGGCAGGATCATGCGGCGCAGGTTCTCGAGCGGGTCCTCGGCGAACGGGACGTAGCCGGCCGGCGGCAGCCAGCCGAGCTGCAGCGAGAAGAGCAGGATGAGCAGGATCCCGAGGAAGAAGCTCGGCACCGAGAGCCCCACGAGCACGAAGGCGCTGCCGAGGTAGTCGGGCCAGCGGCCGCGGTGGCGCGCGGCGAAGACGCCGATCGGGACCGCGAGCACCAGCGCGATCGCGAGGCTCATGAGCGACAGCTGCATGGTGACCGGGAAGCGCAGCGCCAGGTCGCCGGCGACCGAGCGGCCCGTGCGCAGCGAGCTGCCGAGGTCGCCCTGCAGCGCCGCGCCGAACCACTGCGCGAACTGCACGTGCACCGGGAGGTCGAGGCCGAAGATGCGCCGCAGCTCGGCCATGCGCTCCTCGGAGACGCCGTCGCCCAGACCGATCAGCTGCGTGACCACGTCGCCGGGGATGGCGCGCATGAGCAGGAAGACGACGAGGGCGACGCCGAACAGCGCAGGGAGCGTCAGGAGGAGGCGGCGGCCGAGGTACGTGAGCATGGCGTGGCGGGCATCATGGCATGGGGCGCGTGGCGAGAGGCGAGCCGTCCGTCGAGCCTCCGGCGGGTCCGAGGTCGGCGCCGCGTTGGACGCGCGCCGGCCGATGCCCGTAGCATGCGGTCCAGACCCCACGCCCCACGCCCCACGCCCGCGGACGCCACCGGCCTGGCGGTCGGTCGTCCCGCTCGGAGGCGCGCCATGCCCCGGACCCCGCAACCCATCGGCCCGTTCGAGACGCCGCCGACCGTCGATCGCGACGCCAGCCGCGCGCTCGCCGCCTGGTCTCGAGGCCTCGAGCACGACGCCTTCGCCGCGGCGCGGACGCGCGCGCGCCGGCTCGGCGCCCACGTGGTGCGCGACGCAGCCGGCGAACGCGTCGAGTTCGGCTTCTGGGCGCACGACCTCGACGATCGCCGCCTCCCGGACGAGCGCGTGCGGCTCGAGCTGTACCTGCCCCAGGACGCCATCGATCCGTCGGCGCCGCCGTCCGTGGCGCGCTTCGCCCGCGTGCGGCTGCCGCTCGAGCGCGACGGCGCCTACTTCTGGGCGGCCGTGCGCGGGCTACCGATCGGGACCCGCACCCGTCTGGGCGCGCTGTACGCCTTGGCCTTCACCGACGAGCACGGTGCCTGGACGACCCGCCCGGACCCGCTCGGCGCGTCGTACCCCTTCGGCGCCTTCGCGCCGGCCGAGGTCTACGACGTCGCCGCCATGCACGCGGGGCGCGCCGACGCGGGGTACTTCGAGCGCTTGGCGGCCGGGGCGACCGGCGACGCCGCGCCGCGCTTCCCGGCGCCGAGCAACGTGCTGCAGCTGCACGTCGGCAGCGCCACCGAGGGCGGGACCCTCGCGGACCTCACGCGCGTGGTGCGGCGCGTGGCCGGGAAGGTCGCCAGCGGCGCCCCGCTCACGCCCTTCGAGCGCTGCTTCACCGAGTACGACGCGATCCAACCGCTGCCGCTCGAGCCGACGATCGAACGCGAGGCCGGACACCGTCCCTGGTCGCCGCTGGCCGGGCCGAGCGACGGGCGCGATCCGGACGCCCCGCTCGAGGTCGAGGTGGCGTTGCGGCGCCCCGACGTCCGCGACTGGGGGTACGACGTGGCGTTCGTGGGGATGGGGGCCACCAACCCGGCGCTGCTCGCCACCGGGCGCCCCGACGAGCTGGTCGACCTCGCGGTCGCCCTGCACGGCTTCCCAGGGAAGCCGTTGATGCTGATCCTCGACCTGGTCTACGGCCACGCGGACGATCAGTCGCTGGCGATCCTCGCCCCCGCCTTCTTCCGCGGGCCGAACATGTACGGGCAGGACGTCCATCAGCAGCATCCGGTGGTGCGCGCGATCATGCTCGAGATGCAGCGCCGACGGGTCGACGTCGGGGCCGACGGCATCCGGGTCGACGGCGCGCAGGACCTCAAGACCTACGACCCGAGCACGGGTGCGCTGGAGCACGACGACGACTACCTGCTCGAGATGGGCGAGGTGGTGCAGGAGGTCGCGGGCGTGCGCTACCGCCCCTTCTGCATCTTCGAGGACGGCCGACCGTGGCCGCGCGAGGACTGGCCGACCGCCAGCCGCTACCGCGAGGTCACCGAACGCCAACCGCACGTCTTCCAATGGGGGCCGCTCACCTTCGCGCACAACACGCCCGCGCTCGAGGGGTTCTGGTGGGACCGCTGGTGGCGGGTCGAGCAGATCCTGGAGATCGGCGACCGTTGGGTCTCGGGCTGCGCCAACCACGACACCGTGCGCCGCGGCACCCAACTCGACCCGGCGGGCGCGATCAACCGCCGGCTCGGCGACGCTTTGACCGACGTGCTGCGCCGGGCGTACGACCACCCGGCCGGCACGCTGCTGACCTACGTCGCCTTCCCGGGTCTGCCGATGGACTTCCTCAACGCCATCGCGCGCGCGCCGTGGGGCTTCGTCCGCGACACCGACGACCGCTACGCGATCAAGGTGGCGGCCGAGGAGGCCGGCTTCCTGGACTGGCAGGTGGCCCACGAAGGGTTCGCGGCCGGGGACGCCTTCGTCCACCTCAAGGCCCTCGGGTTCGACGACCTCTCGGCCCTGCGCCGCGCGTTCCGTGCGCTCGAGGCCGCGGTGGCCACCGGCGCCGATCCGGTCCAGGTGGCCGAGCGGATCGCCCCGCTGCTCCCCGCTCAGCTCGGCCGCTCCGCCGGCGTCGAGGACCTGAAGCGCGTGGCGCGGGCCTTCATGGCCGACGCCGCGGCGTGGTGCACCGTCGAGCGGCACGCGGACCGCATCGACGAGGCGGCCTCGGCCTTCGCGGCGCGCGTCCGGGCGCTGCGGCGCGCCCGGCCGTGGCTCGCCGAGGCGCTGCAGGCGGGCGAGTGGTGCCGCCTGCTCGACCCGCCGCCGCCGGGCCACCGACCCGGCGCGGGCGACGCCGCGCGCCCGGCCACCACCCGCGTCGACGCGCTCCGCGTCGCTCCGGACGGCGGCGAGCGGCTGTGGCTCGTCGCCAACCTCGAGGGCGAGGCGATCGAGGTCGACCTCGCCGGGCCGCCGGGCGACGCGCCATCGAGCGATGGACCGTGGCGCGTGCTGCTCGCCTCGCCCGGAGCCGTCGTCGACGAGGTGTCCGGCCGCGCACGCCTGCCGGACGGGGAAGGCGTCGTGCTGCAGGCGCGCTGATGGCGCGCGGTGGCGGGACCATCGCATGCCGGCGAACCGTGGATCGCGCATCGGAGCTCGGAAGTGCTACGATTGCTACACATGAAGGTCCCCGAACCACCCACCCTCGCGCACCGCGACCTGCGCAACCGCAGCGCCGAGGTGCTCCGACGTGTGCAGGCGGGAGAGACCTTCCAGGTGACGAACCACGGCGAGGTGGTCGCGGTCCTGTCGCCGGCGAACCGCGCGCCCGGACTCCGCGTTCGGGTCGCGACGGTCCGTGGCGGCTTCGCCGCCTTGCCGCGAGGGCGGGCCGACGTGCCTACCGCCACCGTCCTCGACGAACTGCGCGGCGACCGGTGAGGGTGTACGTCGAGGCCTCCGCGGCGGCCAAGCTGCTCGTCGAGGAACCCGAGTCCGTCGCGCTCGCGGCGCGCCTGGAGGGGTGGGTCGCCGAGGGGTTCGCGATCACGAGCAGCTTGGTGTTGGAGATGGAGTTGCGGCGGCTGGCGCACCGATTCGCGATCGCACAGGAGCGCGTGTCCGACCTGCTCGACCGGTTCGATGTGGTCGAGCCGGACGCGCTCACGTACCGGACTGCGGGCTTGCTGCCGGGCGAACACCTCCGGAGCCTCGACGCCCTGCACGTCGCGGCGGCGCTGCAGGCCGACTGTCGGACGATGGTGACGTACGACCTGCGGCAAGCGGACGCGGCGCGCGCGGCCGGCTTGCGGATCGAAGCACCGCGCGCCTGACCCGACCGCACGTCCTGAGCGCCGCTATCCTAGACCCCCATGACCCCCACCCACCACCTGGTCCTCGCGCTCTCCTGCCCCGACCGCCCGGGCATCGTCCACGCTGTCACCGGCGTCCTCGCGCGGCACGGGGGCAACATCACCGAATCGCAGCAGTTCGGCGACGCCGGCACCGGGCTCTTCTTCATGCGGGTGCAGGTTGAGTTGCTCGCGGAGCGCGCTGCCCTCGAGACCGACCTCGCCACCCTCGCCGAGTCGCTGGGCATGACGTGGACGCTCGACGCCGTGGACCGCCCGTTGCGCACGCTCCTGATGGTCTCCAAGGAAGCGCATTGCCTCACCGACCTGCTCTTCCGGGCTCGGCAGGGGCGCCTCCCGATCGAAGTGGCGGGCGTGGTGAGCAACCACCCCGACCTCGAGCCCATCGCGGCCTTCTACGGGGCGCCGTTCCACCACGTTCCGGTCGACCGGGCGCGCAAGCTCGCCGCGGAGGCCGAGCTCCTGGACCTGGTGACGCGCCACGACGTGGAGCTGGTCGTGCTGGCGCGCTACATGCAGGTGCTCTCCGACGACCTGTGCCGCCGCCTGGCGGGGCGGATCGTCAACATCCACCACTCGTTCCTGCCCAGCTTCAAGGGCGCGCGCCCGTACGCGCAGGCGCACGAGCGCGGCGTGAAGCTGATCGGTGCGACGGCGCACTACGTCACGGGCGACCTCGACGAGGGCCCGATCATCGAGCAGGACGTCGAGCGCGTGGATCATGCCGACGACGTGCGCGAGTTGGTGGCCACGGGCCAGGACGTCGAGCGCCGCGTGCTGGCGCGCGCGGTTCGCTGGCACGCCGAGCACCGGGTGTTCGTCAACGGCGCGCGGACGGTGGTGTTCCGCTGATGACCGAGCACAACGGCGCGATGCTGCAGTACTTCCACTGGTACACGCCCGGCGACGGATCGCTGTGGAACCGCTTGGCGCGCGAGGCGCCCGCGCTCGCCGCCGCCGGCTTCACCTCGGTCTGGCTGCCGCCGGCGTACAAGGGGGCCGCCGGCGGCTACGACACCGGGTACGGCGTCTACGACCTCTTCGACCTGGGCGAGTTCGACCAGAAGGGTTCGACGCGGACCAAGTACGGGACGCGCGACGCCTACCTGGAGGCGATCCGGGCCGCGCAGGCAGCCGGCATCCGGGTCTACGCCGACGTCGTGTTCAACCACAAGATGGGGGGCGACCACCCGGAGTCGTTCACCGCCACGCCGTTCGATCCCAACGACCGGAACCGGCCCATCGGCGACCCCCGGACGATCGAGGCCTGGACCCACTTCGCGTTCCCCGGCCGCGGGGAACGCCACTCGACGCTGCAATGGCACTGGTGGCACTTCAACGCCGTCGACATGGACGCGAACGGTGGCGAGCACGCCATCTACCTGTTCGAGGGGAAGCGCTTCCAGGAGGCCGTCGATCTCGAAAAGGGGAACTTCGACTACTTGATGGGCTGCAACCTCGACCTCGAGAACGAGGACGTGCGCGAGGAGCTCCACCACTGGGGGCGCTGGTACCTCGACACCACCGGCGTGGACGGCTTCCGCTTCGATGCGGTCAAGCACGTCAAGGCCGACTTCTTCCTCGACTGGCTGCACCGGCTGCGCGAGCACGTCGGTCGCGACCTGTTCGCGGTCGGCGAGTACTGGTCGCCCGTGGGCGCGGCGCTCGACCATTTCATCGCCACCACCGAGCGCAACCTCATGCTCTTCGACACCCACCTTCACCACACGTTCGCGGCCGCCAGCCAGCGCGGCGGCGCGTTCGACCTGCGGACCGTGTTCGACGGCAGCCTGGTCCAGCGCGACCCGGACTCGGCGGTGACCCTGGTCAGCAACCACGACACCCAGCCGCTGCAGGCGCTGGAGTCCGTGGTCGAGGCGTGGTTCAAGCCGTTGGCGTACGCCCTGATCCTGTTGCGCCGCGGCGGGTACCCCTGCGTCTTCGCCGCCGACTACGAGGGCGCGGAGTACGAGGACGTCGGGCGCGACGGCCAGCGCCACCGCATCGTGCTCGCGAGCCACCGGTGGCTGATCGACCGCTTCCTGCGCGTGCGCCGCGAGCACGCCTACGGCGACCAGTACGACTACTTCGACCACGCCGACTGCGTGGGCTGGACCCGGCTGGGCACGGACGAGCATCCCGGCGGGATGGCCGTGGTGCTCAGCAACGGCGCGGACGGGGTCAAGCACATGGAGGTGGGGGTGGCGAACGGGACCTACGTCGACGCCACCGAACACGTGGCCGAGCCCGTGGTCACCGACGACGCCGGTTGGGGGGCCTTCCGCTGCCGGGGTGGCTCGGTGTCGGTGTGGGTGCCGGTGGAAGCACGAGCCTGAGCGACCGGGGGGTCAAGCGACCGGTCGTGCGAACGCCGACGCGACGATCAGCGCGCACGCCAACAACAGGCAGGACCAGAACGCGGCGACCACCACGCCGGGGAAGACCGCCGTCAGCGTCAGGTACGGCTGCGCCGCGCTCCACGTCAGGGCGGCGATCGCGCCGAAGCCGAGCGAGACCTGGGCGAGCCGCCGCGGTCGCGACGCCTTGGCGAACGGCGCCAACCGGAGCCGGCCGCCGCGCGTACCGCGCACCACCCACAGCGCCAGCCCGCCCGTCGCCAGCAGCAGAGCGCCGGTGAGCGCCCACATGGCGGCGACGCCGTACGTGATGCGTGCGAACTTCACGGTGCCCAACCCCGACCACGCCGCCCAGTCGCTCAGGACACGCGCCATGAGCGGCCAGCTGCGTTGGCTGTTGGTCAGGATCACGATCCCGAGGCCCGCCTCGGGGACGGCGTGGAAGTGCGTCATCCACCCGTGCCCTTGGCCGCCGTGCCAGATGGCGCGCCTGCCGTCGGCCAGCTCCTCCACGAAGTGCCCCAGCGCGTAGCCGTCGGCGACGAACCCGTACAGACCCGGGATCGCCACCTCGGGCGTGGCGAGCGCGCGCGCGGACGCCTCGGTGAGGACGGCACGACCGCGGGACGCGGGGCCGGGCATCGCGGCGGCGACGAAGCGCGCGACGTCGGTCACGGTCGCGAAGAGCCCCCCCGACGCCTTCGTCGGGTAGACGAACGGCGCCACGGGGTCGCCGTCGAGGTCGTAGCCGGACGGGATCCGTGCGCGGACCTCCTCCCGCCACGCGAAGCTGGCGTCCTCCATCCCCAAGGGCTCCAGCACCTCGTCGTCCATGAACGCCGCGAACGGCCTGCCGGTGACCTGCTCGATCACGAGCTCGACCAGGTCGAAGCCCGGGTTCGAGTACCCGAAGCCGGTGCCGGGTTCGCGCGTCAGGCGGACGTCGCGCGTGAGCGCCTCGCGGAGCGATGGCACCTCGCCGTCGGGCGGGTACGCGTCGCCGATCGGCCCGAGGCCCACGCCGGCCGTGTGGCTCAGCGCGCGCCGCAGCGTGATGGCCTGCGCCTCGTGCGCCGGGGCCGGGATCGACCAATCCGTGAGGTGGAGCGTCAAGGGGTCGTCGAGGTCGATCCGCCCTCGTTCGACCAACCGGAGGGCGCCCCAGGCCGACACCGACTTCGAGATCGACCCGGTGTGGAACACCGCATCGACGCTCAGGCGCAGGTCGCGCTCCCGGTCCGCGTAGCCGTAGGCGGCCGTCGCCGCCACGCGGCCCTCGCGCACGAGGGCGATCGCCACGCCCGGGACGTCGTACGCCCGCATGAGCCCGGGCACGAGGGCGTCGAGCCGGGCCGTGAACGCGTCGAGCGGCGCACCGACGTCGACCTGCGGCCGCGCGCAGCCGACCAGCGATGCGGTCATGGCCACGCTCGCGGCGACGGTCGCGAGCCGGACCAGGCGGCGCGCGACGGGCAAGCGGGAGGCGTTGGGCATGGGGTCCTCCGAGACCGTACGGCCCTTCGTACCCGGAGTGCGGCTCGGCGTCCAGCGCCGTTCGTCCCGCGCGCGGTCGTCCGGGGTCGGGGGTCGTCGGTGCTCGTCCCTCAGGCGCGCGGTGGCGCGTCGAGGAACCCCACGATCGCCGCATGCACCCGCTCGGGCTCCTCGTGGTGCACCCAGTGCGTCGCGTCCTCGAAGAAGATCAGGCGACCGTCGTCGCACAGGTCGATGCTGCGCTGGGCGAGCCCCCGCTCCAAGGCGACGTCGTGGACGCCCCACAGGAGCAGGGTCGGCACCGCGATGCGGGCCTCCGCCATGGTCGGCGGGTGGCGCAGCATCGCGCGGTACCAGTCGAGCATGGAGCGCAGCGCACCGGGTGGCGCCCAGGCGTGGCGGTACGCGGCCAGGTCCTCGTCCGTGAAGGTCCCGGCTCGACTCGAGCTCGTCAGCGCCCGCGTCAGCAGGCGGAAGTCGTCGCGCGACGCGAGCGCCTCGGGCAGCAGCGGGACCTGGAAGGCGAGGATGTACCAGCTCTTGCGCAGCTGGGCGAGGCTCCGCCGCACGTAGCCGCGCATCGCGGCCGGATGCGGCACGTTGATCGCGACCAGCTTGGCCACGCGCTCGGGGTGCCGCGCGGCCACCCACCAGGCGACCGCCGCCCCCCAGTCGTGGCCGATCAGCACCGCGCGCTCGCGGCCGGCGGCGTCGATGAGGCCGACGACGTCGGCCGCCAGGGCGTCGAGCCGGTAGTCGGCGATCCGCTCCGGCTTGTCGCTGCCCCCGTAGCCCCGCTGGTCGGGCGCCCACACCCGGAACCCGGCGCCCGCGAGCAGCGCGGAATGGACGCTCCAGGCGCCCGCGTGCTCGGGGAAGCCGTGCAGCAGGATCACCAGCGGCCCGTCTTCGGGGCCTTCCTGGAGGACGCGGAGTCGGATCCCGTCGGTGGCGACGTCGTGCGCTTCGGTCACGGGTCGCTAACCCGCCAGCACGGCGTCGAGCGCCGCGGCCTCGGCGGCGTCGAAGGGCCCATCCGCGCGCCAGTGGGTCGCGCCGGAGCGGTCGATCAGGCGGACGTGGATGCGGTCGTCGCCGGGCACCCCGAGCGCCGATCGGAACGCGACCTTGTCGAGGTAGAGCGTGATCGTTCGTTCGCGGGCCGCGGGATCGGAGACCGCGTCCTGCATGGCGCCGTCGATGGACGGGCGGGCGGGGCGGTACGCCGCGGCGAGGACCGGGATCTCGTACACGCGGACGTCGGGGCGCCGGACCGCCAGGGCGTCGAGGTACGGCGACCACGTGGTCATCTCCGCTCGCTGGCCTCGGCGGAACGCGATGAGCAGCAGGTTGAGGTGGCCTGCGAGCTGGTCCGGGAGGCGCACCGTGGTGCCCGCGAGGCTCGTGCCGACGACGGTGGGGAAGCGCCCGTGGTGGCTCATGGGCGCGGCTCGACCGACAGCGCGAACACGGACCGCTGCCGGTAGACCTCGCCGGGCCGCAGCACCACCGACGGGAAGTGCGGATGGCGCAGGGCGTCGGGGAAGCGCTGCGGCTCGAGCGCCAAGCCGTCGCCCTGGCGGTAGCGGCGCCCCGACGCGCCCACGAGGGTTCCGTCGAGGTACCCGCCCGCGTACACCTGCAGGCCCGGCTCGCTGGTGCGCACGCGCAAGGTGCGGCCGCTGCCCGGGTCGTGGAGCACGGCCGCCTCGAGCAACGCATCGGCCCCGGCGGCGCCGCGATCCACCACGAAGCAGTGGTCGATCCCCTTGGCGCCGGCCACCTGCGGGTCGTCGGCGCGCAGCACGTCGCCGAGGCGCGTCGCCGCGCGCAGGTCGAAGGGGGACCCGGCTACGGGCCGCAGCTCGCCGGTGGGCAGGTGCTCGTCGTCGACCGGGAGGTAGGCCTCGGCCCGCACGGTGAGGCGCTGGTCGTCGACGGTGCCCGAGCCCTCGCCCGCGAGGTTCCAGTACCCGTGGTGCGCCAGGTTCACGGGGGTGGGCGCGTCGGTGCGCGCCTCGAAGATCAGGTCGAGTTCATGGCGCGCGGTCCAGGCGATCGTCACGGCCGCCTCCAGGCGGCCGGGGTACCCCTGGTCGCCGTCCTCCGAGACCAAGCGCAGGGTGACGGCCGCTCGTTCGTCGTCGGCGACCGTGGCGCCCTCGTCGAGCGACCAGACGCGCGCGTGGAAGCCGTCGGGCCCGCCATGGAGCTGGTTTCGGCCCTCGTTCGCCACCAGGGGGTGGCGGCGCCCATCGAGGGTGATGGCGGCGCCGCCGATCCGGTTGGCGCAGCGACCCACCACGACGCCGAAGAAAGGCGCGTTGGCGAGGTAGCCCGCCAGGTCGGGGTGGGCGAGCACCACGTTGGCGAGCGCGCCGCGGGCATCGGGCGCGCGCACTTCGGTCACGGCCGCGCCCAGGTCCAGCAGCGCGACGCCGCTTCCGTCCGGCGCGAGCAACCGCGTGCGCGCCACCGCGCGGCCGTCGGCGGCCGTGCCGTACGGCTCCGTTCGAACCTGCATCGTCGCCATGGCCCGAGGCTACCGCGCAGGGCGCGGCGGGGGCCGGCGCGGCGCCCGACGCGCGCGCACCACGCCCCTCCGGCCGCCAGCGAGCACCCGCGTCGAGGGGGCAGGAGCGTTCGCGACGCGCCCCTCCTTCCGGCTCTTGACACGCCCCGTTCCGAACCCCTACGATTTTTGTAAGCGGTTACACAGGGAGTCGAAGAAATGGCGACGATTCGAGACGTCTCGCGTTTGGCCAAGGTCTCCACGGCCACGGTCTCTCGCGTGCTGAACGGCAGCAGACCCGTCAGCGCCGAGAGGCGCGACGCCGTCATGGCCGCCGTCGCCCAACTCGACTTCCGGCCCAACGCCTTCGCGCGCAGCCTCGCCACGAACCGCGCCCACGGCATCGGCGTGGTCGTCAGCGAGGTCTCCAGCGCCGTGTACGGCGGCATCGTGCAGGGCATCGAGAGCGTGATCGAGGACCACGACATGCACATGCTGGTGTCCAGCGGCCACCATCAGGCCGCCATCGAGCGCCGGGCGTACGACTTCCTGCGGCAGCGGCGGTGCGACGCGCTGATCCTGCAGCTCGACGGCGCCACCGACGACGAGGTGGTCGCCTTCGCCACCACCGACGTGCCCGTGGTCGTCGTCGGCCGCAGCGTGCCCGCCCTGCCCGATCGCTGCGTCTACTTGGACAACGTCTCCGGCGGGTACCTGGCCACCCGGCACCTGATCGAACGCGGCCACCGCGCGATCGCCCACGTCGCGGGCCTCGCCGGCGTCGCGGACGCCAGCGATCGGCTCAGCGGCTACCGGCGCGCCCTCGCGGAGGCCGGCATCGCGTACGACCCGGCGCTGGTCGCCGACGGCGACTTCATGGAGGACGCCGGCCAGCGCGCCATGGAGCGCCTTCTCGGCCGCGGACGCGCCTTCACGGCCGTGTTCGCCGCCAACGACCAGAGCGCCGCCGGCGCCCTGCGCGCCCTGCGCGAGGCCGGCCTGCGCGTGCCCGACGACGTGTCCGTGGTCGGCTACGACGACACCCTGCTCGCCCGCTACCTGGTCCCGTCGCTCACGACGGTGCGCCAACCGCTCCAGGAGATGGGTCAGGCCGCGGCTTGGCTCGCCCTCGATCGACTCGGCCTGGACGCCAGGAAGGAGGTCACCCTTCGGTTCGAACCCGTGTTGGTGGAACGTGAGTCCGTCGCCGCCCTTTGATCGGGGCACCCCAACGTGTGAGAGGAACTCCATGAAGAAGCTCTTGGCCCTCGCCCTAGCGAGCCTGCTGACGGCGTCCGTCGCCCTCGCCCAGACCACCCTGACCGTCGGTCTGTTCGAGCCGCTGAACGAACACCTGGAGCGCGTCCTCGACCAGTTCGTCGCCGAGAACCCCGGCGTGACCCTCGAGATCACCACCCTCGGCTACGCCGACCACCACGACGCGCTGGTCACGTACCTCGCCACCGGCTCCGGCGCCGCCGACGTCGTGGCGGTCGAGATCGGCTACATCGCCCGCTTCGTCGCCGAAGGCGGCCTGCGCGACCTCAGCGCGGAGCCCTTCAACGCCGACCAGTACGAGGACCAGTTCGTCGAGTACGCCTGGTCGCAGGGCCGCACCGCCGACGGCCGCCAGATCGCGCTGCCGACCGACATCGGCCCCGGCGTCATGTACTACCGCCGCGACCACCTCGAGACCGTCGGCACGACCATCGAGGACGTCACGGCCAGCATCGAGAGCTACATCGACTACGGCCGCGCGCTCAAGGAGCACGACGTCTTCCTGATCGCCTCCGCCGCCTCGGCGGCCGACGCGCTCATCCGCAGCGACATCCCCGCGGGCTCGGGCATCTACTTCGACAGCGACGGCCAGCCGCTGCTCAACAGCGAGCGCTTCGTCGACGCCGCGCAAGTGGCCAAGACGATCCGCGACGAAGGGCTCGACGCCGAGATCGGCTCCTGGTCGAACGAGTGGTACGAGGCCTTCCGCACGGGCACGACCGCGACCGAGCTCTCCGGCGCCTGGCTGGGCGGTCACCTGCAGACCTGGATGGCCCCCGAGACCAGCGGCCTGTGGGGCGCCTCCGAGATCCCCGACGGCCGGCTGCTGAGCTGGGGCGGCTCGTTCTACGGCATCCCCGCCCAGACGCCCGACGAGAAGCTGGACCTTGCCTGGGAGCTCGTGAAGTTCCTGACCATCCGGCCCGACATCCAGCTCGCGGCCTTCGCGTCGATCAACGCCTTCCCGGCCATGCCCGCCACCTA
>JAABSI010000190.1 GCA_011390455.1 Trueperaceae bacterium | reverse complement strand
GCCGGCGATCGCGGCGTCGAGGGTGGCGTCGTCCGGGAGCGGGCGGTCGAGCCCCATCTGGCGCTCGAACGTCGCGACGGCTTCGGGGGTGGCTTGCACGCCGAGCGTCACGCGCGCCGGGCTGCCGGGGAGCAGCGGAACGATCGCGAAGGTGACCAGCGAGACGCCGAGCAGCACCAGCAGCAGCGTGCTCAACCGGCGCAGCAGGTAGGCGAGGCTCACGTCGGGCCCTCCCGAGGGGGGACGGCGCCGGCGGCGCCGGAAGGTGCGGCGGATAGGGGGCCGCGGGGGGTGATCGCAAGAGAGGGCCTCTCGGAACGAGGGCGGTCGGGCTGCCCTCGGTCCGCGAGGGCCTGTTGGAACGAGGTCGATCGGGCTGCCCTCGTTCCAACAGGATGCGCCGGCCCTGAAGGACGGGCCGGCGCGCCGAGTTCAGCGGTTCATCCAGGTGTCCTTGAAGCGCACCGCCTGGTCGGCGCGCGACTGGAAGCCCTCGACGTGCGGGCCGTAGGCGTGGATCTGCAGCGGGTTGTAGAGGTAGATGTAGGGCGCCTCGTCGACGATGGTCTGGTTGACCTCTTCGTAGAGCGGGCGGCGCTCGGCCGGGTCGGCGATCACGCGCGCCTGGTCGAGGAGCTCGTCGACGCTGGCGTTGCTGTAGCCGGTGAAGTTGAAGACCTCCCCGGTGCGGTGCTGCGCGTAGTAGAAGTCGTCCGGGTCGATCAGGCCGTTCCAGGAGCACACGTAGGTGTCGTAGTTGCCGGCGCCCTGCTCCTCGAGCCATTCCGCCCATTCGAGCGTGCGGATCTCGGTTCGGATGCCCACCGCGGCGAGGTCGGCCTGGATCACCTGGGCGGCGCGGACGGTCGCCTCGATGAAGGTGGTCGGCATGATCTCGATCTCGAAGCCGTCGGCGTAGCCCGCCTCGGCCAGGAGTTCGCGGGCGCGCTCCGGGTCGTACGCGTAGGGCTCGTAGTTGAAGGCCCACGCGGAGGAGTCCGGGATCGGGTCCTGGGTGACCTGGGCGTTGCCGAACTCGCCGGCGGCCGCGACGTTGTCGCGGTTGATCGCGAAGGCGATCGCCTGGCGGACGCGCGGGTCGGCCAGCGGCCCTTCGCGGGTGTTGACGCCGATGTAGTAGTACGCGCCGGCGGCGGCCGCGTCGACGACCACGTCGTCGCGCGCGACGAGCTCCTCGACCGACTGCGGCGGCACCGCGAAGGCCCAGTCGATGTCGCCGGTCACGAGCGCGGTGCGGCGCACGGTCTCGTCGCCGATGATGCGGATGTCGACCGCGTCGAGGTAGGGGAGGCCCTCTTCCCAGTAGTACGGGTTGCGCTCGAGGCGCAGGCTGGTGCCGGGCTGGTAGTCGGTGATCATGAAGGGTCCGGTGCCCACCGGCCGCGTGTTCACGCTGCCGTCGGCGATGCCGGCCGGATCGAAGATCCCGAGCGCTTTGATCGACGCGAGGTGGCCGAGGAGCGCGGGGCTCGGAGCGGCCAGGTCGAACACGACGGTGCCGTCGTCGGGCGCCGTCACCGACTCGACGCCCGCGAGGCGCCAGGCGTTCCCGGAGCCGGTCTCGGGGTCGAGGATGCGCTCGAAGACGGCGACGACGTCCGCCGCCGTCAGGTCCTTGCCGTTGCTGAACTGGACCCCCGCACGCAGGTCGAAGGTGACCGTGAGGCCGTCGTCGGCCACGGTCCACGACTCGGCCAGCGAGGGCACCAGGTTCTGCTCGGGGTCGAGGGTGATCAGCGTGTCGAGGACGTTCTCGAGCACCTGGTAGCTCGACATCGCGGACGTGATGTGCGGGTCGAGCCCCACGGGCTCCTGGGCCCAGGCGGCCACCAGCGTGCCGCCGCGCGTCTGCGCGAGGGCGAGGCCGCTCAGGGCCACGAGGAGCGCCAGGAGAGGCGACAGGGCGAGCATGCGTGCGCGGGTCATGGGGACCTCCTTGGGTCAGCGGGGCGTGCGGGGGCGTCGGACGGGGGCGGGGCGGAGCCGCTGGGGCCGGGGGGCGGGCGAGCCGTCCTCGCCCAACTCCCAGTCCCAGACGCTCTTGGCGATGCGGACGACCTGCATGGTCTCGAAGCTCTCGACCGCGTCGTGGCCGAGGGCCTCCTGCAGGAACGCGTGCAGTTCGGCGTTGGAGCCGTGCAGCGACTCGACGACGAGGTTCGCGGCGCCCACGGCGACCGCGACGTACCGCACCGCGTCGTAGCGGCCGACGCGGTCCACGATCTCGTCGAGCGCCGCGGGGCGGACCTTGGCGTACGTCGTCGCGAGCACGGGCACGCCCAACGCCAGCGGGTCGCTGATCGCGAGGATGCGCATCCAGCCGTCCTCCAGCAGTCGCCGCGCGCGTTTGCGCACCATCGACTCGGAGACCCCGAGCTCGCGCGCGATCTCGCGGTACGGACGCCGACCGTCGCGGCGCAGCGCGACCACGATGGCTTGATCGACGGCGTCGAGGCGGTCGTAGAGGCTATCCGGCACGGGGAGCTCCTCGGGTCCGGAGGCGGGAGGTCGGGGCGTGTCGGGGAGAATAGACGTGATGCGTCCTCGGCGTCAACCTTTGGGACGCATTGCGTCCAACACGGGCGTCCGCACCACGACGACCGCCGCCCGGGGGTGGGCGGCGGTCGCGACGATCGAGGCGCGGGGTGTACCCCTCAGCCGGGGGCGGGTGCGCCCGTCGCGAACGCCACCGTGCGCGCCACGAGCGCATCGGTCGAGGCGATCACG
>JAABSI010000189.1 GCA_011390455.1 Trueperaceae bacterium | reverse complement strand
CGGCGCTCGGCCTCGATCTGCGCGTAGAGGCTGTGGCCCTCGCTGATCGGGTGGCGGCGGCGGGTCTCGGAGTAGCGGCGCACCAGCACGTCGTCGGCGCAGTCGAGGAAGAGGATCTGGTGCGGCACGCCGTCGGCCTGCAGCTGGTCGAGGGCGGCGAACAGGTCGGAGAACATGCTGCGGCCGCGCACGTCCATGGCCACCGCGATCCGCTGGCCGCGGTCGACGGCCAAGGCACCCAGGTGCGTGAGCTGCGGCAGGAACGCCGGTGGCAGGTTGTCGATGCAGAAGAAGCCGAGGTCCTCGAGCGCCTTCATCGCCAGCGTCTTGCCGGCGCCCGACAGCCCGGTGACGATGAGCATGTGCGGCGGGGCGGCCGGCCGGTCGCCGCCGCGCCGGGTCATCCGACGCCGGCGCTCCTCGCGTCTGTCGGCGTCCGGCGTGTCGCCGTCGTCGAGACCGGCCACCAGCGCCATCAGCAGGGCGGCGCTCATGGCGTCACCCCCGCCGCGCGTGCGTCTCGCCCCTCACGCGGTGCCAGACCCGCGGCGCCCGTGAGCGAGCGCCCGTCGGCGTCGAACGCCTTGAGGGGGGCCGGGGCGGCCGTCACGACCACCTCGTCGCCGAGGCGCAGGTCGGGCAGCGCGTTCTGCCGCACGATCAGGTCGTGGCCGCCCACGGCCACCCGGTAGTACCAGTCCGAGCCGGTGGGCAGCACCGAGGTGACCGTGCCGCGCGCGCGGCCGGTCGCGTCGCCGGACGCCCCATCGCCGGCGGTCGCCCGGGCGTCCGCGGACGCCGCCTGGCCGCCCGCGCCCACCGCCGACAACCGCAGCTCCTCCGCCCGCAGGCCCACCGTGACCGGCGCGCCGGCCGCCACGCCGAGCGGCGCCTCGAGCGGCACGGTCAGCTCGCCGCAGACGATCCGGTCGCGCTCGGAACGGCCCTCGAGCAGGTTGATGCGCGGGTTGCCGAGGAAGGTCGCCGCGAAGCGGTTGCCGGGGCGCGCGTAGAGCTCGAGCGGCGGCGCGAACTGCTGCAGCTCGCCCTCGTTCATCAGCGCGATGTGGGTCGACATCGTCAGTGCCTCCAGCTGGTCGTGGGTCACGTAGATGACGGTGGAGCCGGTCTCCGCGTGGAGCCGCTTGAGCTCGGCGCGCATGTCCATGCGCAGGGTGGCGTCGAGGTTGGAGAGCGGCTCGTCGAGCAGCAACACCGAGGGCCGCATCACCAGCACGCGGGCGATCGCCACGCGCTGCTGCTGGCCGCCGGAGAGCTCGCTGGTGTAGCGGTGGAGCAGGCTGTCGATCTGCAGCGCGGCGGCGACCTCGTCGCGGCGGCGCTCGATCTCGGCCTTGCCGAGGCGCTGCACCTCGAGGCCGAAGGTGATGTTCTGCCCCACCGTCAGGTGCGGCCACAGCGCGTAGCTCTGGAACACCAGGCCCAGGCCGCGCTTCGACGGCGCCAGCGAGCGGCCCTTGGCCAGCGAGAAGGCCAGCAGGTCGCCGATGCGGATCTCGCCCGCGGTGGGCAGCTCGAGCCCCGCGATCATCCGCAGCGTCGTCGTCTTGCCGCAACCGGACGGGCCGAGCAGCGTGGTGAACGACCCGTCCGGGATCTCGAGGTCGAGCTCCCAGACGGCGCGCACGTCCCCGGGGTACACCCGCGAGACACCTTGGATCGCGATCAGCGGCACTTCAGCCTCCCAACCCTTTGGCGAGATCGGTCTTCATGAGTCGCCGGCTGACGACGGTGCTGGTGATGACGATGGTCACCAGGACCAGCACCATGGCGTTGGTGTAGGGGTACCAGCCGCGGTCCGTGTAGCGCAGCGTGATGGTGGTGGCGAGCTGGGTCGAGGGCGTCACCAGCAGGATGAGCAGCGACAGCTCGCGCGTCACCGAGATGAACGGCAGCAGCATGCCGGAGAAGTAGGTCGCCTTCTGCACCGGGAACAGGACGCGGCGCATGCGCGTCCACCACGAGGCCCCGGCCATGATGGCGGCCTCCTCGAGTTCCGGGCCCACCTGCATCATCGCGCTGATGCCCGCCTTGACGGCGTACGGCAGGTAGCTGACGACGCAGGCGATCACCAGCAGCCAGAAGGTGCCGTAGAGCGAGGGGATGGGGCCGCGCGCCACCGCGAACATCGCCAGGAAGATCGAGCCCAGGGCGATCGACGGCATGAGGTAGGGCAGGAACGAGAGCTGGTCGAGCAGCCGCGAGATCAGCGTGCCGCGCAGGCGCACGACGGTGTAGCCGATGAGCATGCCGAGGACGCCGCAGATCAGCGCCACCGTGATGGCGAGCTGCATGGTGTTGCCGAGGGCGTTCATCAGCTGCGGGTTGCGCAGGATGCCGGGCTCGCCGGTGCCGAGGCCGATCGCGTGGCTGGCCTCGCCGATCCAGTAGTGCAGCGAGAAGTTCGACCAGGCGTAGATGCCGGGGCGCAGCATGACGGTGTCGACCGCGAGCGCGACGATGGGCACCGCGATGACGCCGAAGATGAACGTCAGCACCAGCGCGGCGATCGGCCCGCGCCAGCGGCCGAGCGCCACCAGGCCGGCGCGCGCGCCCTTGCCCGAGATCGTGACGAAGCTGCGGCGGGTGCCGATGATGCGGTGGTCCATGTAGAGCACGAGCACGCCCAGCGAGATCATGACGAAGGCCACCAGGTAGCCGATGCCGGGCCGCTGGCCGATCAGGTTGGCGTAGAGCGTGGTCGACAGCACGAACTCACGCACCGGGCCGCC
>JAABSI010000188.1 GCA_011390455.1 Trueperaceae bacterium | reverse complement strand
GGTGTCGAGCAGCACCAGCGTCTTCTTCAGGCGCTCGGCGACGGTGGGGGCCTCGAGGACGGCCTGCTTGTCGCCGACCTTGAAGTCGAGGTGGTAGGCGACGTAGTCGGCGAACTGCCCCGGGTCCTCGAGGTTGAGCACGAACTGCGCCACCTCGGCCTGCAGGCCGCGGCCGCCGTGTTCGACGAGGTCGGAGAACTTCTCCTTGAGCTCGCGGAAGGCGGCCTCGAGCAGCACGGGGTCACCGGCGTCGACCTCGAGCGTCTCGACGTCGGCCTCGATCACCCCGGCCTCGGAGGTGTACTGGACGATGTTGACGCGGCTGACGGCGCGCACGAGCATCTGGATGCTGCCGTCGGGGTTCTTCTTCATGCGCATGATGTGGCAGGCGGTGCCCACGTCGTAGAGGTCCTTGGGCGCGGGCTCTTCCACCTCGCGGTCGCGTTGGCTCACGATGACGATCGTGCGGTCGCGGTCGAGCGCGGCGTTGATGGCGCGGATCGACACCGGACGCCCGGCGTCGATGGGCATGACCATGGTGGGGAAGAGCACCGAGCCGCGTACCGGACACACGGGCACCGGGCGGTCGAACGCGGTGGGGATGGTGGCGTCGTCGGCCATGTGCGGCTCCTTAAGCGTCGTTGGCGGGGTTCGCCGCGTTCCGGCGGGCCTCGTCTCGTGCGTTGGGGCGCCGCCGGAAGCGGCGCGGATGGGCGTTCGTGACGGGCGGTGGTTGAGCGTTCAGATTCCCATGAACCTGAGTCTACTGTTGTCAATGTACCTGATAACGCGCGAAGGGTCGCGTCGTGGGCGACGTGCAGGCAGTCTACACCCGCACCCCCCGGGCACCGTGGCGTGGGCCCCGGTGGTAGCCTCTGCGGGTCATGGCCGACCTGATCCCCGCCCTTCAGAACGCGCTGCGCGACGCCGTAAGGCGGCTGCTGCCCGAGCCCGCCGACGCCGACGCCCTCGAGGTGCCCGTCCTGCGGGTGCCCGACGACAAACCCGGCGACTACGGCAGCCCGATCGCCTTCGGCCTGGCCAAGACGCTGCGTCGCAACCCCGCGCAGATCGCCGCCGAACTGGCCGCCGCCGTCGTGCCGCCGGAGGGCGTCGCCCGCGTCGAGGCCGTCGGCCCCTACCTCAACGCCTACGTCGACCCCGGCGCCTTCGTGCGCGCGGTGATCCAGGCGCCGCTCGACCTGCCGCCCTCCGGCCGCAAGGTCGTCATCGAGCACACCAGCGTCAACCCGAACAAGGAGGCCCACGTCGGTCACCTCCGCAACATCGTCCTGGGCGACGCCGTCGCCCGCATCGAGCGGGCCGCCGGTCACCGGGTCGAGGTGCAGAACTACATCGACGACACCGGCCGCCAGGCGGCCGAGAGCCTCTTCGCGGTCCGCTACTTCGACGAGGCGCCGCCCGCGGACGAGAAGTACGACCACTGGCTCGGGAGGCTCTACGTGCGTCTCGGCGAGGCGAAGGAGCGCGACCCCGAGACGATCGAGCGCGGTGTGGCGGAGGTGATGCACCAGCTCGAGCGCGGCGAGCTGCGCCACGAGGTCGAGCGCATCGTCCGGTCGCAGCTGGCGACCTACCACGCGCTCGGCGCCGAGTACGACCTGCTCGTGTGGGAGTCCGACGTCGTCGCCGCGGGCTTCCTGCAGCGTGGCCTCGAGGTGCTGGAGCGTCTGCCCAACGTGACGCGGCCGACCGAGGGCAAGTTCGCCGGTGCCCTGGTGATGGACGTCTCCGAGTTCCTCCCCGGCCTCGAGGAGCCGCAGGTCGTCCTGGTGCGCTCGGGTGGCAACGCGATGTACGTCGCCAAGGACATCGGCTACCACCTGTGGAAGGTCGGCCGGCTGGCCGGCATGGCCTACCGCGCGTTCGACCGGCAGCCGTCGGGACACACGCTGTGGACGACCCACCCGGACGGCGCGCCCGAGATCGAGGGACACGACTTCGGGCACGCTCAGCAGGCCGTCAACGTCATCGACGTCCGCCAGGCCCATCCGCAGGCGATCGTGCGCGCCGCGCTGGAGCTGACGCGTGCCGCCGAGGCGGCGGACGACGATGCCGGCGAGGCGGTCCTGCACCACCTCGCGTACGAGGTCGTCACCCTCGAGGGCCAGGCGATGAGCGGCCGCAAGGGCGTCACGCTGGCGATCGACGCGGTGCTCGAGGAGGCCGTGCGCCGCGCGCGGGCGGTGGTGGCCGACAAACAGCCGGACCTGCCCGCCATCGACGACGTCGCGCGCGCGGTCGGCGTCGGCGCCCTGCGTTTCGCGATGCTCAAGAGCGAGGCCAAACGCGTCATCGACTTCCGTTGGGAGCAGGCGCTGAGCCTCGCCGGCGACAGCGCGCCCTACGTGCAGTACGCCCACGCGCGGGCCGACAGCATCCTGCGCGCGGCCTCGGAGGCCGCGGAAGCGGTGGGTGACCGGGCCGCCGATTGGGACGCGCTCGGCCCCCTCGAGGTCAAGCTCGCCCAGCTGATCGCGCGCTACCCCGAGGTCGTGCGCAATGCGGCCCACGACGACGCGCCCCACGTGGTCGCGCAGTTCGCGCTCGACCTCGCGACCGCCTGGAACGGCTACTACAACCACCGCGGGCCCGATGGGCGCCCCGACACCGCCGTGCTGCGCGCCGAGCCCGGGCTACGCGAGGCGCGGCTGGCGCTGGTCGCCGCCGTGCGCGACACGCTGGCGCGGGCGCTCTCGCTGCTCGGGGTGGAGGCGCCCAGCCAGATGTAGCGCGGCGCGGCGGGGCGCGGGTGTTCGCGACCGGGCAGGCGTGGTCGCCGGTTCGCCGCGCGGGCTCGCTATGATGCATC
>JAABSI010000187.1 GCA_011390455.1 Trueperaceae bacterium | reverse complement strand
TTCTTCGAGAACATCCCCACCGTGGCGCGGAAGCTGCAGCTGATGAAGGACGTCGGCCTCGGCTACGTGCGGATCGGTCAGCCCTCCCCCACGCTGTCCGGGGGCGAGGCCCAGCGGGTCAAGCTCGCCGGCGAGTTGGGGAAGCGCTCGACCGGCCGCACGCTCTACATCCTCGACGAACCGACGACCGGGCTGCACTTCGACGACACGCGCAAGCTGCTCGACGTCCTGCACCGCCTGGTCGACGCCGGCAACACGCTGCTCGTGATCGAACACAACCTCGACGTGATCAAGACCGCGGACTGGGTGATCGACCTCGGCCCGGACGGCGGCGCCCGCGGCGGTCAAGTGGTCGCCACCGGCACGCCGGAGGCGGTCGCGCGCCATCCGACCAGTTCGACGGGGGCGTTCCTGCGGGCGCTGCCCGACCTCGCGCAGCGGCTCGAAGGCCCTGCGGTCGCGTGAACTGCGCGGCCGGGTAGCATGACGCCGTGATCCGCACCGCGACCGAGCCTCAGCGCACCATCGTCGGTACGTTCCTGGTGCTCGCGGCCGTCGTCGCGGCGGTCGCGCCCATGGCGGTCTCGCTGCGATCGGCTGCGATCGCGCTCATCGCGTACCTCGCGTTCTCGATCGGCGGGATGCCGTTCGCCTACCTCGCCGCCCTGCTCGGTCCCGCCCTCGGGCTCGTCGCCGGCGACGTGGACTGGCTGGTCATGCTGCCGATCGTCCTCTCGGGCAACCTGCTGGCGATGCTCGCGCTCGAGTTCGCGTGGCGCTGGTGGGCGGTCGTGCTGTCGCCGGCCCTGCTGGTCGCGCCCGCGGCCTTCGTCCAGACGATGGCGCAGCGCGAGCTGTTCCGGGTCGAGCTGCCATGGGACGACGCCCGCGGCGCCTGGATGGGTCTGCACCTGCTGGTCGGCGTGTTCGGGGTGCTCGTCGCCATCTTGATCGAGCGACGGCGCACCCGTGCCGACGGCGTGCCGACCGCCCGCGGCGGGCGCCTGACCGACGCCGAGCGCGCGCAACGCGTGGCGCCCCCCAAGCGCACGGCCGCGCGCTCCACGGGCCAGGCCCGACGGGGCTGACGGCGTGGGCGGCCTACGCGCGCGCCTGACGCGGCTCAAAGAGCGCTACGCCGCGTGGGCGCGCACCCCGACCGGGCGCTTCGTGGTCGGTGCGGCGCGCCGCTACGGCCGCGCACGCATCCCGCTGCTCGCGGCCGCCCTCGCGTACTACGCCGCGTTCGCGCTCGGGCCGCTCCTGCTGCTGCTCGGCGGCTGGTTGGCGCTGGCCCTGCGCGCCCGCCCCGAGCTCGCGGCCCCGTACCGCGACGCGCTCGTCGACCTGGTGGGCCAGCTGCTGCCGCTCGAGGTCGACCCTCAAGCCCTGGTGGACGCATCGTTCCAGGCGATCGTCGGGCAGCTCGACGAAGGGGCGGTGCTGCGGTCGGTGCTGTCGGTCGTCGTGCTCCTGTGGGCGTCCTCGAACTTCCTGGCCTCGCTGCAGGTGGCGCTCGAGCTGGTCTTCGACGTGCGCAACCCGCGCGGCTTCCTGCGCAAACGCGCGGTCGGCCTGCTGTTGGTCGTGGCCGCCGCCGCCTTCGTCGCGGTCGAGGTGATCGGCGGCGCGCTCGGCGGGGCGGCGCTCCGCGCCTGGGCGCAGGTCCGGGACGCGCTCGGCGTGTACGACGTCGCCCTCCCCGACGTGCGGTTCCCCGCCACCTTCGACCTGATCCGCGCCGCGGCCATGACGGCCGTGTTCGCGCTCGCCTTCCGCTACCTTCCGCGTCGCGGCAGCGACTTCGTGGGCGCTTGGGTCGGGGCGGTCGCGTGCACCGTCAGCCTCCTCGCGATGCGCCAGCTGCTGGTCGCTTCGTTCTCGGTGGAGCGCGTCAACCTCGTCTACGGGGCGGTCACCGGCGTCGTGGTGCTGCTGCTCTGGCTCTACGTGGCGCTCCTGGTCGTCCTCCTGGGGGCGGTCGTCGCCGCGGAGGTGGCGCGCGCGCGGCGCCGCCACGCCCGCGCCCAAAGCCTTCGCGCGCGCTCACCCGCGGGCGACCCGACGTAGACTCGCAAGCGATGCCGACGCCGTCCGGACCCAAGCGCTTCCCACCGCCGTTCTACGCGTTCGCCGCGACCCTGGTGCGCTACTTCGTGGCGCTGTTCTACGGGTTGCGCGTCACCGGCCGCGAGCACGTGCCGCGCTCCGGCGGGTGCGTGGTCGCGTCGAACCACATGTCGTCGTGGGATCCACCCGTGGTCGGGTGCACCACGCCGCGCGAGATCCACTTCATGGCCAAGAAGGAGCTCTTCGAGCACTGGCTCAGCCGCCGCGTCTACCGGGGCCTGCGCGCGTTCCCGATCGATCGCCAAACGAGCGACGTGGGCGCCATCAAGGAGGCGCTTCGGCGCCTGCAGCGCGGGTACGCCATCGGCGTGTTCTTCGAGGGGACCCGCAACCTCACCGGCGACGCCCGCGCCCAGGAGGGCGCCGCCTTCCTCGCCCAGCGCGCCGGCGTACCGCTCGTGCCGGCCGCGATCTGGCGCGAGGGAAGGAGCTTCCGCGTCGCGTTCGGGCCACCGTTGCCGCCCCCCGGCAAGGGGCGCGAAGAGGCTGCCCGGACCACCGAGGAGCTCGTTCGCGCGGTGCGCGCGATGATCCCGTCCAGGACGTAACGGGCCGCAGCGGAGCGCGACACCGTCCCGAGAGCGTCGCACGAATGCCGTCCTGGTCGGGCTCGCGATGTGGCGAATCCGATAAACGCCGTCACACACTTGCCTACCGCCTACCCCCGTGCTACAGTGCCGCCAAGCCGAAACCTAGAA
>JAABSI010000186.1 GCA_011390455.1 Trueperaceae bacterium | reverse complement strand
TGGCTGGCGGATGACGACGAGACCGGTTCGTTACCCCGCGGGCTGTTCGGCGCCAGCACGGGCGCGGCGGCCGCGCTGATCGCGGCGGCCCGGCAACCGGAAGCCGTGGCCGCGGTGGTGTCGCGTGGCGGTCGACCCGACCTCGCCGGCGGCTTGCTCGCCGCCGTCCGCGCGCCGACCCTGCTGATCGTCGGCGGGAACGACACGAAGGTCATCGAACTCAACGAGCAGGCGCAGCGTGCGCTGACGGCGCCGAACCGGCTGGCGATCGTGCCGGGCGCGGGTCACCTCTTCGAAGAGCCGGGGACGCTGGAATCGGTGGTCGACCTGGCCAGCGGCTGGTTCGCCGAGCACCTGCGCGCCGCCTTGGGGCGGCGCGCCGACGCCTGAGACGATTCGCCAGCGATCGGGGCCTCGTGCCTGCCGGCCCAGGCCGGCGCCTGCATACCTCGGAACGGGCAAGATGCGGTCGGAGGAGGCCGCGTTCCGCCCCTGGTCCGGCCACCAAGCCGGCGTCCAGCACCCCGACGGCATCGCCGGGCCCGATGACCCCACGCACCCGCTGCCCCTCGTGCCCGAGCCGTACACCCGCGAGCAGGTGCTCGCCTACGCGGCCCAGCTCGCCGATCGGGTAAGGAACCACGCGGGCGTCGGGGTGGAGTGGGTGAGCACGCGGGCGGCAGACGCCACGAACTGCCGTGTCGGGTCACGCTCGCGGGCAATCCGTACCCGCCCGGTCGCGCGATGATGGGGCCAGGAGTCAACGCGACCTCGCCGGGGAGGCCGCCCATCGGAGGCGAAGCGTGCACATCATCGTGCCCATCAAGCAGGTGCCCGAGACGAGCAACGTGAAGATGGACCCGGTGACGGGCACCATGATCCGCGCCGGCGTCGGCACCGTCGTCAACCCCCTCGACCTGTTCGCCATCGAGACGGCGGTGCGTCTCAAGGAGGCGCACGGCGGCCGCATCACCACGCTCACCATGGGGCCCCGCGGGGCCGACAAGGCGCTGCGCGAGGCCATGGCCATGGGCTGCGACGACGGCGTGCTGATCTCGGACCGCGCGTTCGCGGGCTCCGACAGTTGGGCGACCTCGTACACGCTCTCCCAGGCGATCCGCAAGCTCGGCGACTTCGACCTCATCGTCGCCGGCGAGCGCGCCACCGACGGCGACACCGGCCAGGTGGGGCCCGGCATCGCGGCGTGGCTCGACCTGCCGCTCGCCACCTACGTCGCCGCCATCACCCGCGTCGAGCCCGCGCGTGGACTCACCGTCGAGCGGCTCGTCGAGGAGGGCTACCAGGTGGTCGATCTGCCCTTTCCCGCGCTCATCACCGTCGTCAAGGAGGTCGCCGCACCGCGGCTCCCGACCCTGCGCGGCAAGAAGCGGGCCAAGGCGGCCGAGATCCCGCTCTTCACCGCGGCCGACCTCGATCTCGAGCCGAGCTACCTGGGGCTCAAGGGCTCCCCCACCAAGGTGGTCAAGGTCGCGACGCCCAAGGTGACGCGGGGCGGCACGCTGGTCCGGGCGCTCGACGAGGACGCCGTGGCGGACGCGGTCGACCAACTGCTGGCGTTCCTGGATGCGCGCGACCTGCTGCCGACGGGGGGCCGCGCATGAGCTTCGTCTGGACGCTGGCCGAGCAGCACGAAGGACGCCTGAAGGCCGTGTCGTACGAGCTCCTGGGGCGCGGGCGCGCGCTCGCCGACAAGCTCGACACCAAGCTCGCGTCGCTGCTGATCGGCGACGGCGTCTCCGATGAACAGCTGCAGACGCTGGTCCACCACGGCGCCGACGAGGTCTACGCCATCCAGGACCCGCGGTTGGCGAGCTTCACCTGCGAGACGTACAGCAACGTGCTCGTCCACCTGATCAAGACCTACCGGCCCAGCGTCATCCTGGCGGCCGCCACCTCGACCGGACGCACGCTGATGCCGCACGTCGCCGTGCGTAGCCATGCGGGCCTCACCGCCGACTGCACCGAGCTCGACATCGAGCCGGGCACGGGGCACCTGCTGCAGACGCGCCCGGCGATCGGCGGGAACATCATGGCGACGATCAAGACGCCCGACCACCGGCCGCAGATGGCGACGGTGCGGCCGAAGTCGAGTCGCCCGCTGCCCGCCGACCCGACCCGCGCCGGGCGCGTGATCGAGGTCCCGCTGGACCTCGTCCTCGTGGACGAGCGCGTGCAGGCGCGCGGCTACCGCGGCGACGCCGTCGACTTCGTCAACCTCGAGGAGGCCGACGTCGTGATCGCCGGCGGCCGCGGGATGAAGAAGGCGGAGCACTTCGCGCTGCTGCAGGGGCTCGCCGAGGCGCTCGGGGGCGCGGTGGGCGCCACCCGCGACGCGGTCGACCGCGGCTGGATCGGCTACCCGCACCAGGTCGGCCTCTCCGGCAAGACGATCTCGCCGCGGCTGTACGTCGGCGCCGGCATCTCGGGCGCCATCCAGCACCTCGCCGGCATCAAGACCAGCGAGACGATCGTGTCGATCAACAGCGACCCGGACGCCAGCCTGCATCAGGTGGCGGACTTCGGCATCGTCGGCGACCTGTTCCAGGTGCTGAACGAGCTGCAGCGGCGCCTCGACGAGCGCCGGGGCGGAGACGACGAGGCTCTCCCGTGACCTACGCCGCCGTCACCCCCGCCATCGTCGCCGAGCTGCGCGCCATCGTGGGCGAGAAGAGCGTCTGGGTCGACGAGGAGCGCCTCGAAACCTACGCCCACGACGAGACCAGCGCCGAGGAGTACGCCCACTCGCCCGAGGCCGTCGTCCTGCCCACCACCACCGAACACGTCGCCGCCATCGTTCGCCTCGCCAACCACCACCACATCCCCATCACCCCCCGCGGCGCCGGCAGCGGCCTCTCCGGCGGCGCCATC
>JAABSI010000185.1 GCA_011390455.1 Trueperaceae bacterium | reverse complement strand
GAGCACGGCGGCACCGAGATCACACAGCGACGCGCCGCTGCCATCGGGTGCGTCGAGGTCGAGGCGGGTGACGGGGCGGCCGTCGGGCGTCGTGCCGAACGGGCGGGTGGCGATCTCGATGTCGGCCATGCTCGAGGCTAACCGACCGGCGGGCCGAGCCCCGCGGGCATCAACCCCCCAACAGCGCCACCACCCGCGCCCAAGGCAGCCGGTGTGCCACCAGCGGCTGCGAGCCGTCGGGTTGGCCCTGCTGCCACAGCGCGACGAGCTCGTCGCCGATCCGCACCAGGCTGAGGTAGCGGCTGCAGCCGGTGCCGTGCGGCGACACGAACAGCGGCGCCCAACGCGATAGGCGGCGCAGTGCGGCGGGGTGGTCGTCCGGGCTCCACAGGGCGCCGCCGAGCTCCTCGCACGAGTACCCGCGCGGGCGCGCGGCGGCCATCGGGTTCTCGTCCAGCGGGCGCATGCACTCCGCGCCGTCGTACAGGTAGACGGAGCGCGCGGGCAGGTCGGCGAAGCGCCCGACCCGGGGCACCGGCCAGCGGTGCGTGACGCGGGTGACGGCGACGTCCCACAGTGGGCCGCGCGGCGCGAACTGCCAGTCGCGCACGGCGAAGGCCGCGTCGTCCCCGTCGCGCGTGGCCCAGGCCGTGTTCGACGACGCCCACGAGGCGGGGTGCACGGAGGCGTACAGGTGCGTGACGCTGCCCTCGCGGTGCAGGACCGGATCTTTCACGTGCAACGCCTCGGGCTCGCTGCCGGCGAGGCAGGGCGACTGCGTCGCCGCATCGACGGCGTCGGGCCGTGGGCCGGTCAGCCGGTCGATCGACCACACCCCGGTGCCGGGCTTCTGCAGCGCGGCCACCGGCTTGGGGTAGGCCTCGTCCTTCTCCAGGGCGACGAACAACTCCCAGCCGCCGTCCGCGCGGCGCGCCAGCGCCGAGCCCTCGATCGACGTCACGCCGCCGAGGCGCGAGAGGTCGGCCTTCGACCACGCCGCCACCTTGACGAAGCTGCGGCCGTCGTCCCCGGAGCGGAAGAGCGCCAGCTCGAGGCCGCGCGCGCCCGCCAACACGCCGGTGCGCGAATCGCCGGAGTCCCGGTAGCGGCCGACGAGCCACACGGTCCCGTCTGCTGGGTCGACCACGGCGTTGCCGGCGCCGAACCAGAAGCCGTCGACGGCGGCGTGCGGGGGCACGACCACGGTCGCGCGCTCCTGATCGACCAGCTCGCGCAGCAGCGCGACGAGGGCGGCTTCGGCGGGGTCCGGGTGCAGGTCGGCGATCGGTTGGGCGCGCTGGGACATGGTCCACCTCGCTGGGGTCTATGGTCATGATGCCCCACACCGCGCCCCCCACCACAGACGCCGCGCGCTCGGGCCCGTAACCTTGGGCATGAACACGTCCCACTTCCCCGAAGGCGGCCTCGCCGTCGTCGTCGGCGCCTCCGGCGCCATCGGCGGCGCGCTCGAGGCCCGACTGCGCGACGACCCTCGCTTCGCCGACGTCGTCGGCCTGTCCCGCTCGAGTACACCCGCCCTCGACCTCCTGGACGAGGCCAGCATCGCGGCGGCGGCGTCGGCCATCGCCGAGCGCGGCCTCGAGGTCCGCCTCGTGATCGACGCCACCGGTTTCCTCCACGGCGACGGCGTCATGCCGGAGAAGAGCCTGCGCGCGCTCGACCCCGCGCAACTCGCCAACGCCTTCGCCGTCAACGCGATCGGGCCGGCGCTGCTGATGAAGCACCTGCTGCCGCTTCTGCCCCGCACGGGCAAGTCGGCGTTCGCCACGATCTCCGCCCGGGTGGCGAGCCTGAGCGAGAACCGCCTCGGCGGTTGGTACGGCTACCGGGCGTCGAAGACGGCGCTCAACCAGTTCCTGCGGACCGCCGCCGCCGAGATCGGTCGCGGCAAGCGCGAGGCCGTGCTGGTGGCGCTGCACCCGGGGCACGTCGAGAGCCGGCTGTCGGCCCCCTTCGGCAGCGGCGGCCAGCCGACGCTGAGCCCGGACGAGGCCGCGGCGAAGCTGCTCGCGGTCCTGGACGGCCTCACCCCCGCCGAGTCCGGTGGCTTCTTCGACCAGGAGGGCCAACCGATCGCCTGGTGAGCGCGGCCCGGGAGTTCCGGTGCTCGGACGTCGCGGCTCCCGACGCACCCCGCAACCGGCACCCAAACCGCTTGCGGCGGGCGATACTCGGTGCATGAGCATCCCGCGGACGATCATCGAGCCCTTCCGCATCCACTCGGTCGAGCCGCTGCGCATGACGACCGAGGACCAGCGCCGTGACGCGCTGCGTGCCGCCGGCTACAACCTCTTCTCGCTCCGCAGCGAGGACGTGCTGATCGACCTGCTCACGGACTCCGGCACCGGGGCGATGTCGAGCGAGCAGTGGGCGGGCATCCAGCGGGGTGACGAGGCCTACGCCGGCTCGCCCTCGTGGTTCCGCTTCGAGGCGGCCGTCAAGAAGCTCTTCCCCCTGCCGCACGTCATCCCGACCCACCAGGGCCGCGCGGCCGAGAAGATCCTCATGGCCGCCATCGGCGGCCCGGGCAAGAAGATCCCGAACAACACCCACTTCGACACCACCCGCGCCAACGTCGAGGCGACCGGCGCCGAGGCGGTCGACCTGGTGATCCCCGAGGGCCTCGACCCCGCCCTCGAGCACCCCTTCAAGGGGAACATGGACCTGGGCCGGCTCGACGCCTTCCTGAAGGAGAACGCGGGCGACGTGCCGGCGGTGTTCGTCACCATCACCAACAACTCCGGCGGCGGGCAGCCGGTGTCGCTCGAGAACCTGCGCGGCGTGCGCGAGCTGTGCGACCGCCACGGCGTGCCGCTCTTCCTCGACGCCTGCCGCTTCGCCGAGAACGCCTGGTTCATCCGCGAGCGCGAGGCGGGCCAGGGCGAGCGCGAGGTCGCCGACATCGTGCGCGACATCGCCGCCCTCGCCGACGGCATG
>JAABSI010000184.1 GCA_011390455.1 Trueperaceae bacterium | reverse complement strand
GCGTCGATCGTCAGCGTCCCGGCGAGGTGGCTCGGGTCGTTCGCGACGATGCCGACCGCCCGGCCGCCGACGTGGGCGAAGCCGACGGCGATGTTGCGCGCGAAGTCGGGCTGGATCTCGAGGAAGCGACCGTCGTCGACGATCGTCTTGATCACCTCGCGCATGGGGTACGGGCGCCGGGGGTCGGGGTGCACCCGCGCGGCCGCCTCCGGCACCCGCCGATCGACCGGGTCGCGCGTCGCCCGCACCGGCGGGCGCTCGCGCGCCGACGACGGCAGGTAGGCCAGCAGCTCGCGCACGCGCGCGAGGACCGCCCGGTCGTCGTCCTCGACCAGGTGCGCCACGCCCGAGCGACGGGCGTGCACCTCGGCGCCCCCGAGCTGGGCGAAGGTGACGTCCTCCTTGGTGACCGACTTGATCACCTCGGGGCCGGTGATGAACATGTAGGCGCTGTCGCGCGCCATCAGCACGAAGTCCGTGAGCGCCGGGCTGTAGACCGCCCCGCCCGCGCACGGGCCCAACACGGCCGAGATCTGCGGCACCACCCCGGAGTAGATCGCGTTGCGCGCGAACACCTCGCCGTACCCCGACAACGCGTCGACGCCCTCTTGGATGCGGGCGCCCGCGGAGTCGTTGAGCCCCACGATCGGCGCCCCGACGCGCACGGCCTGGTCCATCACCCGCACGATCTTGGCGGCGTGCATCTTGCCGAGGCTGCCGCCGAGGACGGTGAAGTCCTGGGCGAAGACGAACACCGTCCGGCCGTCGACCGTGCCGTACCCCGTGACGACCCCCTCGCCGGGGGCGTCGAGATCGGGATCGCGCGGCTCGACGAAGGTGCCCAACTCGACGAAGCTGCCCGCGTCGAGGAGCGCCTCGAGGCGCTCCCGCGCGGTCAACTTGCCGGCCGCATGCTGGCGTGCCGTGCGCGCTTCGCCGCCGCCTCGATGCACGCGCTTGCGGCGCTCCTCCATCTCGGCGGTCAACTCGTTCATCCAGGCCAGGGTGTCGTCGCGCACGCGAATCTCCTAAGGGGTCGGCGGTGGGTCGCCGAACTCGTCCGGCGCGATCGGGGGCGCGCTCGGCAGCGCGATCACGTACCGCACCTCGTCCGGGAACACGTACCCCTGACGGCGCGCCAGGTGTTCGCGGAAGCGCACGTCGTCGCCGCGCTCGGCGATCGCGGCGAGGTCGGCCGCCTCGGACCGCAGATCGCCCACCTCGCGCTCGAGCCGCACGACCTCGCGATCGGCGACGTACCAGCGGCGCGCCTCGACCGTGAGCATGACCGCCGCCTGCAGGGCGCCCAGCGTGCACGCCGCGACGAGCAGCGCGGTGGCCCCCCGCCCGATCCGCGCGGGGCGCCGCGGATCGAGCGCGGGGTCGTCGGGCGGGAGCGTGCGGCTGGCCCCGCGCGGGCGCGGGGCGTCGTCGCGCTCGCCCGGGCCGAGGCCGCGGGGGGCGGCTTCGGGGCGCCGCTCGGGGATCGGCGTCGGCGCCCGGCCGGCCCCGTCGCGCGGCGCGTACGGACCGACGCTCACGGCGTCCCCCGCGGCGCTCCGGCGCCGCCCGCGCCCGCGACGCCCGCAGCCACGCCGGCGATCGCTTCGCGCAGGAAGTGCGCCGCCGCCTCGGGCGGCGTCGGGTTGACGTACGCGCCGAGCGCCCAATCGAACCCGGCGCTCCGCGTCACCCGCGGCAGCAGTTCGAGGTGCCAGTGGTAGGTGCCGTCGGCGGCGGCCGGGATCGTGTGCAGGACGAGGTTGTACGGAGGTCGGTCGAGCGCCGCGTCGAGCGCCACGAGCACCGTCCGGAGCAGGTCGGCGAGCAGCGGCAGGTGGTTGCCGGCGACCTCCTGGAAGGCGCTCTGGTGGTCGCGAGGGATCACCCAGGTCTCGAAGGGCGACTTGGCGGCGAACGGCGCGAACGCGACGAAGGCCTCGTTCGCGCTGACGATCCGCTCCCGCGCCAGCAGCTCGAAATCGAGCACGTCGCAGAACAGGCAGCGGCCGCTCACGACGCGGTGGCCGGCGGCGGCCTCCCGCTCCTCTTCGACCCAGCGGTTGGGCACCGGCAGCGCCAGCAGCTGACCGTGCGGATGGTCGTAGCGCGCCCCGGCGGCGCGGCCGACGTTGCGGCTCACCTGGACGTGGCGGACCTCGGGGCGAGCGGCGTGGTGCGCGACCCGGTCGCGGTACAGCCGGAGCACCTCCACCAGGTGGTCGCTCGGGAAGGTCTCGAGCCGCTGCCCCGCGTCCGGGTGCTCGACGATCAACTCCTGGGCACCCGCGGCGGGCGCCGACACCAACACCCCGTCCTGGACCGGCACGAACGGGCGCGCCGCGAACGGGGAGCCCGGCAGCGGGACCACGCGCGCGCGCCACTCGGGGCCGCCGGCCGGCGCGCCGCTCGGCCGCAACGCGACGATCTCGGCGGGGAGCTCCTTCTCGCGGCCCGGCGCGAGCACGCCCCGATCGGCGGCGCGATCGGCGGCGCTGGGGGACCCGTCGAGCCCGGCGAAGTCGGCCGGATCGAGCCCGCGCTCCGGCGAGATGAGCACCCAAGCCGCGCCGAAGGGGTCCTTGCGGAGGAACGACATGCGGACCCGAGTCTAGCAGCGTCCGCGCCGCCTCCGGCGTGAAGGATGCCGCCGCGGACGCCGTTCCGAGCGACCCCGTGGACCTCGGTGTGAAGCGACCCACCCGCCCGGCGCGGCGCGGGCGCTATGTTGGCCCGCGAACGCACGCGGGCGCCCCCCGGACCTCCGGGGCCGGCGCGCCCGGGAGAGGTCGATGGACGCCGAGCTGCACGACGCCCGCATCCTGATCGTCGACGACGAACTGGTCAACACCGTGCTGCTCGAGCGGCTGCTGCGGTCGGTCGGCTACGTCGACGTGACGCGGACCACCGAGCCCGAGGACGCGGTGGCGACCTTCGCCGAAGCGCTCGCGGCGAACCG
>JAABSI010000183.1 GCA_011390455.1 Trueperaceae bacterium | reverse complement strand
AGACGACGCCGGCCACCCCTTCGATGTCGCTCGATACGTACACCCGCACGGGGGCACCTCCTGCAGGACGTTGCCGCGAGCCTAGCGCGCCGGGGGCTCCGAGCGGGCCGGTCGCCAGACGCACGGGGTGGTCGTGGTGAGCCGTTCGAACCCGAGCCGCGCCAAGATCGGCGCGCTCATGGGCCCCGCATCGACGGTCAGGTAGCGCTTGCCGCGCGCCCGCGCGAAGCGCGCCCGCGCGGCGACCAGCGCCCGGTAGAGCCCGCGGCCCCGGTGCTCGACCAGCGTGGCGCCGCCGAACAGGCCCAGGAAGGGCGACGCCGCGCCGCCGTCCACCACCCACGCGGACGCCACGGGCGCGGCATCCGCGTAGGCGACGAACAGCCGCACCCGCTCCGGGGCGGCCTCGATCTCGGCGCGGAAGCGGGGCACGAAGCCCTCGGCCAAGTCCGGCCACACGGCGGCCAGCACCTGCGCCACGTCGTCCCACCCCTCGAGCCCGAGCGCACGGACGTCGTGGCCGTCGTGGCCACCATCCCGCTCCAGCCAGTCCGGGGCCGCGCGCAGATCGAGCACCATCAGCGCCTCGGACTCCTCCGCCACGAACCCCGCGGCCAGCAGCCGCTCGAGCAGGTCGGCCGGTGCGTCGTGGCCGTAGTGCTTCCATTCGAAGCCCTGGCCCAGGAGCGCGAAGCGCGCTTGCTCGGCGGCGATCTCGGCGTCGGCATCGGCGTCCGCCAGGTCGCTCCAGAGCACCCAACTGGGCTCGCCGGGCCCGCCCACGTGGCGCACGGTGCGCGGCCCGCGTTCGACGCGCCAACCGGCCGGGCGCGCCTCGCGGCGCTCGTGGAGGTCGTAGAGGGCGAGCAGGGCGCCGCGGTCCATGCAGCGCAGGCTACCGCCCGGCGGCCCGTTCCGCCCGCCCTCGGCGGGCGCGCGGCGCCTCAGGTCGGCGCCGCGCCCCGCGACGCCGCGAGCGCGCGCTCGAAGTCCTCGATCAGGTCGTCGACGTGCTCGAGGCCAGTCGCCACGCGCACCAGCCCGGGCGCCACCCCGCCTGCCTGCAACTGCTCGGGCGTGAGCTGGCTGTGGGTGGTGCTCGCCGGATGGGTGACGCTGGTCTTGGCGTCGCCCAGGTTCACCAGCCGCGAGGCGAGCTGGAGCGCGTTCAGAAAGCGCTTCCCGGCCTCGACGCCGCCCTCGAGTTCGAAGGTGAAGACCCCGCCGGCGCCGCGCGGCCAGTCGCGCTGGGCGCGCTCGAAATCGGGGTGGTCGGCGAGGCCGGGGAAGTTCACGGACACGACCCCCGGTTGGCTTTGGAACCAGCGCGCGAGCGCATCGGTGTTGGCCACGTGCCGGTCGGCGCGCAGCGAGAGCGTCTCGAGCCCCTGCAGGTGCAGCCAGGCGTTCTGCGGGGCGAGGGCGGCGCCCAGGTCGCGCAACCCTTCGACGCGCGCGCGGATCGCGAAGGCGACGTTGCCGAAGGGGCCGCCGCTCCCGAACACCTCCCAGAAGTTCAGTCCGCCGTAGCTCGGGCTGGGGTCGGTGAACAGCGGGTAGCGGCCGTTGCCCCAGTCGAAGCTGCCGGCGTCGACGAGCACCCCGCCCACGCTGGTCCCGTGGCCGTTGATCCACTTGGTGGCCGAGTGGATCACGACGTCGGCGCCGTGCTCGATCGGCCGGTACAGGTAGCCGCCCATGCCGCCGGTGTTGTCGACGAACACGGCGACCCCGCGCGCGTGGGCGGCGTCCGCGATGCCGCGCAGGTCGGGCAGGCGCAGCGACGGGTTCGGGATCGACTCGACGTAGACCGCTCGGGTGCGCTCGTCGATCAGCGCGTCGAACTGCTCGGGCGTCGCCTCGGGGCCGGTGAAGCGGACGGTGATCCCGAGCCGCGGAAGGGTCACCCGGAACAGGTTCGCCGTTCCGCCGTAGAGGTGCGGGCTCGAGACCACGTTGTCGCCGGCCTGCGCGACGGTCGCGATCGCCAGGAACTCGGCAGCGTGGCCCGAGGCCACCGCCAGCCCCATCGCGCCCCCCTCGAGCGCGGCGACGCGCTTCTCGAGCACGTCGTTGGTGGGGTTCATGATCCGCGAGTAGATGTTGCCGAACTCCTGCAGCCCGAACAGGCGCGCCGCGTGGTCGGCGTCGTCGAAGGCGTAGGCGGTCGTCTGGTAGATGGGGACGGCGGCGCTCTTGGTGGTGGGGTCGACGGTCTCGTACCCGGCGTGGATCTGGAGGGTCTCGAAGCGGTGGGGCATGGGGGACTCCTGGGGTGCGGCGCAGGCCGCGGGAGGACGATGCGATGAGGACGCGACCCCCCGGCGGGCGAGGGGTCTTCGGGCGTGGCGGTCGGGACGACCCCGACCCGGGCGACGGGGGCTAGGGCAGCCGACCCGCCGCGCCCGGCATTCGCCGACGCCGGTGCGGTGTGGGCGCGCCGCGCGCCCCCGAGGTTCGATGGGTGGAACGGTCGAACATGGTCGCCTCCTCCCGCGCCGCGTGCGGCGGCGCCGGGAACGAAGACGAGGCAATCGCCCCGATCTCCCCGAGGGCCGGCCCGATCGTCGAGGCCGCGCGCTCGGCTGGAGGAAGCACCCGCGGAGATGGCCGCTGGTTGCTGCGGGGTCGTCGGGCCAGGCCCCTCACCCGCTCTGGATCGGCGTCCGGCCGGTCGACGGGACCCGGGGGACGTGCCGGGGAGTAGACCACGGCGCCGGTCGCGAGGGCAACCCCGGCCACGAGCGGGGGCCCCGAGTCGATCTCGGGGCCCCCGCGGCGCTCACGTGCGCGGCGACGCGCCTACTCGACGGTCACGAGCACCGTGATCTCGAGCGGGACGTCGGACCGCGGCGAGTCGTTGAAGGCGATGCCGAAGCTCCCCTTGCGCAGGTCGACGCCGGCGTAGACGCCGTTCGGGTCGCCGAAGCCCCCGAAGAAGTAGGAGACGTCGGCGCCGCCCGGATCGAGCTCCTGGACGAAGCCCTCGACGGTGAACGAGCTGGTGTACGGCAC
>JAABSI010000182.1 GCA_011390455.1 Trueperaceae bacterium | reverse complement strand
GCCTGGGCACCCTGCACTGGTCCGACCGCCACCAGGTCCAGGTGCTGGCCGTCGACGTCGAGCCCGACGCGCCGTGGGCCCTGCAGCGCGCCCGCGCGCGCGCGTCCAAGCCCGTCGATGCCCACACGGTGATCGAGCACGGCGACCGGCTGTTGGTGCAGGGGCACCCCGACCACGTGCACGAGCTCGGGCGCGATCTCGGCCTGCACGTCGAGGCGCTCGATCACTTCGACGAGGACGTCATGCCCCGCGACCTCGGCGTCATCGAGGTGCTGCCGACCCCCCGCTCGCGCTGGCTCGACCACACGCTGACCGAGCTCCACTTCCGGGAGCGCTACCGGGTCCAGGTGGTGGCCGTGCAGCGCGGCGGCGCGACCGTCACCGAGGGCCTGGGGCAGCTGCGGTTGCGCTTCGGCGACACGCTGCTGGTGCAGGGCCCCCGCGCCGCGATCGCGGCGTTGCGCCGCGAGCAGGCGGACGCCGTCGTGCTGGCGGAGCCCGAGGACGCGGCCGTCTCGCGCGACGCCGCCCGCAAGGCGCCGGTCGCGATCGCCATCATGCTGGCGATGCTGATCGTCATGACCTTCGGCTGGCTGCCGACCGTGATGGCCGCGGGCCTCGCGGCGATCGCGATGATCATCACGGGGTGCCTGTCGATGGAGCAGGCGTACCGCACGATGAGCTGGGAGAGCGTCGTGCTGATCGCCGGCATCCTGCCGATGGCGACCGCGCTCGAGGTCACCGGGGGCATGCAGCTGGTGGTCGACGCGCTCGTCGCCGGCCTGGGCCCGTACGGGCCCCTGGCGATGCTCGTCGGTCTCTTCCTGCTGACGTCGCTGGCGAGCCAGGTGATCTCGAACACCGCCACCGCGGTGCTGGTGGCGCCGATCGCGTTCCAGGCGGCCCTCACGCTGGGCGTGTCGCCCTACCCGCTGCTGCTGACGGTCGCGTTGGCGGCGTCGACGGCGTTCGCGACCCCGGTGGCCTCGCCGGTCAACACGCTGGTGCTCGGCGTCGGCCAGTACCGCTTCGGCGACTTCCTGCGCGTCGGGGTGACGATGCAGCTGCTGGTGCTGATCGTGACGGTCTTGATCGTGCCGCGGCTCTTCCCCTTCTAGGCCGCCGCGCCGGTCAGTCCGCCCGTACGGCGGCCAACGCGCGCGCCAGCATCTCGCCCACCTCGCCGGCCAGCGGCTCGAGCTGCGCGCGGGTGGCGGGGGCGGTCAGGGTGAAGGCCTGCTGTGGGTCGAGGACCTTCACCTCGGTTCCGCCCTCGACCTCGCGCAGGGTGACGGTGCACGGCAGCAGCAGGGCGATGTCCCGGTCGAGGTCGAGGGCGCGCTTGGCGATGGCCGGGTTGCACACCCCGAGGATGCGGTGACCCTCGTGGTCGGCGTCGAGCTTGGCCTTGAAGATCGCCTGGACGTCGACCTCGGTCAGGACGCCGAAGCCCTCGGTCTTCAGGGCGGCCTCGATCGCGGCGCGGGTGTCGGGGAGCGGCTTGGGAACGATGGCATGCAGTTCGGGCATGGGGGACCTCCGTCGAGATGACGATGTCGCACAGGTTAGTCGGTTTGCGGTGTGACGAGGGCATCTTGCGCTTCGTCCGCTGAGCGGCTAGGCTTGGCGCGACGTCGTTCGGTTCGCCGGTCGCGTCCCGGGCCCTGGCCCGGATTCGCTCGTACCGCTCGGCAAGGCACCCACCGGGTGACCACCGGCGGTGAGAAAGATGGTCTTGGAATGGCTACCGGTAAGGTCAAGTGGTTCAACAACGAAAAGGGCTTCGGCTTCATCGAGGTCGAGGGTGGCGGCAAGGACGTCTTCTGCCACTTCTCGGCGATCACGGGTGACGGCTACAAGAGCCTCAACGAGGGCGACGAGGTCGAGTTCGACGTCGAGCAGGGCACCAAGGGCCCGCAGGCGAAGAACGTCACCGTGACGCACAGCGCCGGCCCGGCCGCTGGTTACCGCCAGCGCTACTGAAGCTGACACGACGGTAAGCGACGGCGCCCGGGGTTACGCCCCGGGCGCCGTGGTTTGCCGCGTGCTGGTAGGCTTGCACCACCCGCGCCGCGCCCTCCCGAGGGGGGGAGGACCCGCTGGAGGTGATCGTGGCCTGGCCGCCCCAACCCCTCGTTCTCGCCCTGTGGGCCATCGTCGCCGTGCTGTTGCTGCTGGCGGCGGTCGCCTGGACGCGCCGCGCCGCCATCCGCGGCGCGCGCAGCTTCACCTTCTTCGCCCTGGCCGGCGCCATGTGGGCGCTCGCCGAGGGCATGCAGTTCGCGGCGGTCGACCCCGCGGCCCAGCTCTTGTGGATGCAGCTCAAGTACCTGGGGATCGCGACGCTGCCCGTCGCCTTCGTCGTCTTCGCCAACGACTACACGCGCCAGGGCGAGTGGCTCAACCGCTTCGTCGTCGCGCTGCTGCTGGTGCTGCCGACCGTCACCATCGGCCTCGCGTGGACCTACCCGGTGAACGAGCTGCTGTGGCGCTCGGTGGAGAGCGTCGACGGCCGGCTGCTGGTCGCGCGCGGCGACTGGTTCTGGGTCCACACCCTGACGAGCTACGCGTGGCTGGCGCTGGGGTCGTTCTACCTGCTGCGTGGCTACGTGGGCACCCCTCGCCGCTACCGCGCGCAGGTGACGCTGGTCCTCGTCGCCGTGGCGGTGCCGTGGGTCACGAACGTGGCCGTGGTGCTCGGCGGCGTCGACCTGCCCGTCGACCTGACGCCGTTGACCTTCGCCGTCAGCGCCGCGGCCTTGGCACAGAGCCTGTTCTCGCACCGCCTGCTCGACATCGTCCCCGTAGCCCGCGAGACCGTCATGCGCCACCTGGGCGACGCGATCGCGGTGTTCGACCTGCGTCACGTGGCGCTCCTGCTCAACCCGGCCGCCGCCGAGCTGCTCGGGCTCGCTGACCCGGACGACGGCGTGGGCCGCACGGCTGCGGAGTTGTTCCGCGACCAGCCCGAACTGCTCCGCCGCCTCGAAGCCAACGGCTTCGGCGACGTCGATCTCG
>JAABSI010000181.1 GCA_011390455.1 Trueperaceae bacterium | reverse complement strand
CGCCTCGTACGTGCGGTGCGCCGCCGCCATGAACTTCCCCGTCTCCAGGCGCACGTGGGCGTACCCCAAAGATCGGGCATCCTCCATGAGCCTCGCCAGGAGCGTCGCGCCCAGGCGCCGCCCGCGCTGGTCGGGGCGCACGTACATCCGTTTCACCTCGCCCACGCCGTCGGCGAAGCGACGGAGGCCACCCATGCCCACCGCAGCACCGTCCACCTCGACCAGGTAGAACGCGCCGTGCCGCTGTGATTCGGTCACCATGGCGTCGAGCGACCCCTCCGCGTACGCCCGAGGTTCCGCCCCGATCAGCTCGCGGAGCCGGAGGCCGTAGTGCTCCTCGCAGACCTGCTCGTACCAGGCCACGTACTCGACGTTCAGTTCCAGGAGCGCGGGCCGGTGGGCGGCGAGGTCGGCCGGCACGAGCCGGACAGCGCCGTTCGACGTGCTCATCGAGAGGGCTCCACGGCCACGCGGGCGCGCAGCGACCTCGCCGGGCCGACGCCGGCCCGCACCGACCGGCATGAGGGGCGGTGGCGCTTCGTCGTCGAGGCCGTGAAACCACCCCGGGCATGTGCGAAGGCGGGCGTGCCTGGCGTCGGTATATGCATGGGGGATCTTACATGTGTATGCGACCGCTGCAACCCGTGCCCCGTCACGCAGGTCGCACGTTGCCGGCCAGCGCATGGGCTCCCGCCACCGATCAGCGACGCGAGTGAGGAGCCCGCCCGTCGCCAGTGGGCACGGACGGGCTCGAAGCGGAGATGACCCGCGCGACCTCCCGGTGTCACGCGATCCGACGCCGCTACGGCGCCAGCGAGCGGCAGGTCAACCTGACCACGCCCTGGGCCCCATTGGCGGTCCCCGTGCAACCGAACACGGTGTGGTTCATGAAGGCGTACTGCGGCGCCATGGTCTGGAACCACGCCGCACCATGAAGTGGCGCGTCGACGTCCGGGGGCTCGAACGAGGGATCGAGCATCATCTCGAGCATCCCGGGCATGGGCTCTCCCAGGAAGCCCTTCAGCGTCATGGCGACCGTCACGCCATCCGGATGCTCTGCGAACCCGCGAATGTCGAGCACGCTGACGCCATCGTGCCGGTAAAGCTGGTAGTCGACCCCGGTCGCTGCGGCACCGGCGAGAAGACCCTCGGTGATCGCACCGCTGGTGTGACCGTCGAGCCGCAATCCCTCGGGCACCAAGCCGATGAAGTCCTGAGCGATGATCTGGGCTTCGATCACGAAGTACGGCGCCTCGCTGCCATCGTCGGCAATGGCGGTGCCGGCAACAGCGACCAAGACGACCACGAGGGCGGCGAACAGGAGCCTCTTCATCGCATCCTCCCGTCCCGCGCGATACCCGAAGCCCCGTGGGGTACGGGCACGCGTGAGGAATGGGGGCCTCTCGTCTGCCTCGGCTTCGTTTGGCTCCTCCAGGTGTTCTCCCGGCGCCGATGAGGTACGCGACCGCGTGGCGTCGGTCGGGGCCCAGGAAGAACAGGTGGTGGAAGTTGCGGGTTCCGGCCCGACACGCGGACCGGGGACGGCCGGCGCCCAGTCGAGTTCCGGCCCGTACCCTTACGCCGAGTATTGGCGGGCGGGCGTCCGAATGGGTGCGCGGTGAGCGTACCCACGCCTCGAACCACGCTGCACGCGGAACCCGACGCGCGCCCGGATCGCCGTGCGCCCAGCCCCTGGACCCCCGAAGGTCAAACCGCATACCGACCCACGACCTCGTCGGCGTGCATGCTCATGCGCGAGGAGGCGACCCATGCGCAGCTTGGTGGCCCTGGGCGCGATGCTCATGCTGGCGACGTCGACGGGTCAGGCCGAGGGCATCGTCTCGGCCGCATTCGAAGAGCCGGTCGAGCGGTACGGGCACTTCGCGCTCGGCCGTCCGCACGAGTACGCCCGCGTGCTGGCGCGGACCGACGGCGGAGGCACCGTAGCCCTGGAGCTGCCCGACGACGAGGTGTTCGAGGACCTCGCCCCGCGCCTCGTGCGGCTGACCGAGGACGGGCCGACGTACCTGCTGGCGGTCGTCAGCGCGCGCGGCACCGGCGCGCGGCTGGCCCTGCTCGGACTCCGCGGGAACGCCCTCGAGATCACGGCGCAGTCCGCCCCCATCGGCACCCCGAACCGCTGGCTCAACCCGGTCGGCGTCGCCGATCTCGACAGCGACGGCGTGGCCGAGATCGCCGCGGTGACGACGCCCCACATCGGCGGCGTGCTGCGCGTCTACCGGCGCGACGGCGAGCGTCTGGTCGAGGTCGCCTCCCTCACGGGCTTCTCGAACCACGTCTACCGCTCGCCCGAGCTCGCGCTGTCTCGACCCGCGCGGATCGACGGCCGCTGGCAGCTGCTGGTGCCCGACACGTCGCGCCGCAGCCTCCGCGTCATCGCTCTCGAGGGCGACCGGCTCGTCGAGAACGACCGCTGCGAGCTCGACACACCGATCACCGGACCCGAGTCGCTGCGCGACTGCGAGGCGCAGCTGACCGGCGCGCCGTGAGAGGCCGGCTCGTACGACCTACGTTGCCGCCGGCGCGCGCGCCTGCTGCAGTTCCCCATCCCGGTTACCACGTCGCGGCGAGCGCTCGGTTTCGCCGGATCGAGGAGGCATGATGAACCCGGGCGTGGTGCACGGCGGTTTCTCGGGCTGGCACGAGCATATGGAGGAGATGCAGGATTAGCGTTGGCGAACGGCACCCCGTCCGCATCGGGCGTGGTGCTTCGCGTGCACGTCGGTCGCTGCACCGGTCGTGCGCGCGGAGGCGAGCCATCACACGTCAGCCGTGCCCCTCGAACCACGCGACACGAGTCCCGATCGAGCACCGGGACCCCGAACCGCTGGATACGACGGCCGGGCCCCTGGATCGGACAGTCATCCGGCCCCAGTTGCATATCATCTCGCAAACAGGTAGGGTCATTCGTCCCAAGAAACGGAGAACAACCTGATGGCGAACACGGAAGCGACCCTGGCCCTCGTCACGCGTTTCGAGAACGAGTTCAACACGCGCGACCTGGACGCCCACATGGCCGACATGACCGAGGACTGCGTCTT
>JAABSI010000018.1 GCA_011390455.1 Trueperaceae bacterium | reverse complement strand
GCACGCCCGAGGCGGCGGCCTCTTCGGCGGTGATCGCGACCAGGCCGATCGCACCCGTCCGCGCGACGTGCGTGCCGCCGCAGAGCTCGAGCGAGACCGCGCCCGGGTCGGTGTCCGCCGGTCCGCCCACGGACACGAGGCGCACCTCCTTGCCGTACTTCTCGCCGAAGAGCATCATCGCGCCGGCGGCCCTCGCCTCGTCGATCGAGACCACCTCGGCGCCGACCGGCAGGTCGGCCTGGACCCAACCGTTGACGAGCGCTTCGACCGCGCGCAGCTCGTCGGCCGTGATCGCGGCGCCGTGGCTGACGTCGAACCGGAGCCGGTCGGCGGTCACGAGCGAGCCCGCCTGGGCCACGTGGGTGCCGAGCACCTGGCGCAGCGCCGCGTGCAGCAGGTGGGTGGCGGTGTGGTGCTTCTGCGTCTCGCGGCGGGCCGGGTCGACGTCGACCCGCACCCGGTCGCCCACGCGGAGCGAGCCGCGGGCCACGTGGCCACGGTGCACGACGAGCCCTTGGGGGCCCTTGGCCGTGGCCGCGACGAGCGCCGCGCCGCGGGTCCCGTCGGGCGCGGTCCACGTGATCTTGGCGGCGTCGCCGACCTGGCCGCCGCCCTCGGCGTAGCAGGGGGTGCGATCGAGGACGAGCTGGAACGCGGCGCCCTCCGTGGCGGCGTCGACGGCCACGTCGTCGACGACGATCGCCACGACGGTCGCGTCGGCGCCCTCGTGGAGGTAACCGAGGAACTCGGTGGGCGCATGTTCGGCGGCGATGCCCGCGAGCACGTCGACGCCGGCGAACAGCGCCCCCTTCGCGCCGCCGGCGCGCGACGCCGCGCGCGCCGCCTCGCGCGCCTCCGCGTAGCCGGCGCGGTCCACGACCACGCCGCGCTCGGCCGCCATCTCGACGGTCATGTCGAGCGGGAAGCCGTAGGTCTGCCACAGGTCGAAGGCGACGTCGCCCGGCAGGACCTCGTCGCCCAGCGCGTCGAGCACGTGGGCGACCCGCTCGATCCCGGCCTCCAGGGTCTCGAGGAACTGCGCCTCCTCGGCCTGCACGATCCGCGCGATGCGCTCCTGCTGCGCGCGGACGTCGGGGTAGGCGTCCCCCATGCTCTCGGCGACGCCCGCGACCAGCTCGAAGAGGATCGGACGCCGGATGCCGAGCAGCCACGCCTGGCGCGCGGCCCGGCGCAGGAGCATCTTGATCACGTACCCCGCGCCGTCGTTGGTCGGGAGGATGCCGTCGGCCATGCACATCGTCACCGAGCGCACGTGGTCGGCGACGATCCGGTGCTGCACGCTCTCGAGGTCGCGGTACGGCACGCCGGACGCCTCGACCAGCCGCCGGATGGTGGGCTGGAACAGCTCGGTGCCGTAGGCGTCCTTGGCGCCGGTGACGACCGTCGCCAGGCGTTCGAAGCCCATCCCGGTGTCGATGTTCTTCATCGGCAGCGGGCGCAGCTCGCCGTCCACCAGGTCGTACTGGGTGAAGACCAGGTTCCAGATCTCCATGAAGCGGTCGCCGCGGCCGGTGTTCGGGCCGGTCTCGTCGGGGCTCCCGTATTCGGGACCGCGGTCGTAGAAGATCTCGGAACAGGGGCCGCAGGGGCCGCTGCGTCCGTCCTTGACGGCGTTCGCGGGCCAGAAGTTCTGGTCCTCCCCCCAGCGCGACATGCGCGCCTCGGGGACGCCGACCTGCTTGGTCCAGATGTCCCAGGCCTCGTCGTCGTCGGTGAAGACGGTGACGTGCAGCCGCTCGGGGTCGAGCCCGAGCCACTGCGGGTCGGTGAGGAACGACCAGGCCCACGCCGCCGCTTCCGCCTTGAAGTAATCGCCGAAGCTGAAGTTGCCGAGCATCTCGAAGAAGGTGTGGTGCCGGCGGGTGCGCCCGACGTTCTCGATGTCGGAGTCCTTGCCGCCGGCGCGCATGCACTTCTGCGAGGTCGCGACGCGCTTCCACTCGCCCTCGAAGCCCTCGAAGCGGGCGGGCGCGCCCTGGAACTGCGGCTTGAACTGCTGCATGCCCGCGACGTTGAACATGAGCGTCGGGTCGTCGCTCTTCAGCGACGCCGACGGGTGCATCAGGTGCCCGTGGGTCTCGAAGAAGCGGAGGAACGTGCGTCGGAGCTCGTCGAGCTCGTAGATCGTGGCCATGGGGAACGCCTCCAGCGTGCGCTCCGGGCATCGTACCGTGCGCTGCCGGTCCAGCCGTTGGCCCTACACTGATGGGATGGACCGTCGCCCCCTCTTCGCCGTCGGCCTCGCCGCCTTCGCGCTGATCGGCGCGCAGCAGGCGCTCTACGGCCCGGCGTTCCCCGCGCTGCAGGCGCGGTACGGCGTCGGGGTCGGCGAGGTGGGCCAGATCGTCTCGGCGCACTTCTTCGGTGGGCTCGTCGGCGTGCTCATGGCCGCACCGCTCTTGCGCCCCTTCGGGTACCGGCGGCTGGTCGCGGCGGCCGCGCTCGCGGTGGCGGTGGGCCTCGTGCTCGTCGCCACCGCCTCCGCCTGGCCGGCGGCGCTCGCCAGCGCCGTGGGGGCGGGGCTCGGCTTCGGCTTGCTCGTGGCGCTCCTCAACCTCGCCTTCGCCCGCTCGTTCGGGGGCCGCTCGACGCAGGCGCTCGCCGTCCTGAACGCCACGTTCGGCGTCGGCGCGGTCCTGGGCCCGGTGCCCGTGGCGATCGCGCTCGACCGCGGCGGCGGCGCGGCGGCGTTGGTGCCGGGCTTCTTCGGGCTCGCGGCCCTGGCGGTCGTGGTGGCGGTGGCGTCCGCGGCGACGCGCGCGTGGCCGACGCTGCCGCCCGCGCGCGTGGCCGGCGCGGCGCCGGTGCGCTGGGGGGTCGTCGCCGGCTTCGGCCTGGCGCTCGCCGTCTACGTCGCGCTCGAGTCGAACACGGCGGCGTGGGCCCCCACGCACCTCGCGCTCGAGCTCGACGTCGGCCGCGCCGCGCTCGCGACGTCGGCCTTCTGGGCCGCGGTGACCGCGGGGCGCCTCGTCGTCGCGGCGCTGCCGTGGCGGATCGCGCCCGGCACCTTCGTCGTGGGGGCGGGGCTCGCGAGCGCCGCGGCGCTCGGGCTCGCGCATCTGCCGGGGTTCGGGCTCGCGGCGTACGCGCTCGTCGGGTTCGCGGTCGCGCCCGTCTTCCCGGCGACGATCGCCTGGCTGGCCCACGTGTTCCCTGCGAGCGTCGAGCGGGTGGCGCCGGTCGTGCTCGCCGCGGGCAACCTCGGGCCGGTGCTCGGCGCGCCCGTCGTGGGGGCGGCCGCGGCCTGGGCCGGGGCGGGCGCCGTCCCGAGCGTGCTGCTCGTGCTCGCCGTCGTCCTCGTCGTGCTCGCGTCGGCGTTGCGCCGCGCGACCGCGACCTGAGGGCGTGCGCCCGGGTAGGCTCGCGCATGGACGCCGCCGCTCCCCACCGCTCGACCGAAGAGCCCGCCGCGCTGCTCCTGGCCGAGGTGATCGACGGCTTCGCCGCGCAGCGCGCGATGGCCGAACGCGCGCTTGCGCAACTCCCCGACGACGCCTGGCACCAGGCCACCGGCGTGGAGGACAACCCGGTGGGGGTGCTGGTGCGCCACCTCGCCGGCAACCTGCAGTCGCGCTGGAGCGGCGACCCGTTCACGAGCGACGGCGAGAAGCCGAGCCGGGATCGCGACGGCGAGTTCGCCCCGACCGACCGGTCGCCGGAGGCGCTGAAGGCGGAGTGGGCCGCGGCGTGGGCCGTGGCCGAGGCGACGTGGGCCGGCTTCCGCACGACCGACCTCGGCCGCACCGTCGTGATCCGTGGAGTGCCGCACACGCTCGCCCAGGCGCTGGTGCGGAGCCTGATCCACGCGACCGGCCACGTGGGTCAGATCGTGCTGCTCGCGAAGCACCACGCCGGGAGCGGTTGGACCACGCTGTCGATCCCCAGGAAGCGCGCGACCGGCTGACCGTCGCGCTCAGCCTTCGGCGGTCACCTGGCGCACGACCTCGTCGGCATCGGCTTCGACCCCGAGGCGGGCGAAGGTCTGGACGAGCGAGGCGGCGTCTTGCGCGAGCACGTCGCGGGCGTTCGGCTGGTCGGCGGCCATGGCCTGCGGCAGGTCGATGACCGTCACCCGGCCCTCCCACCACAGCAGGTTGTAGGTGGAGTAGTCGCCGTGCACGAGCCCGATGCGCCACAGCCCGCGCATCGCCGCCACGGCCTGGGCGAAGGCATCGGCGGCTTGCTCCGGGTCGAGGACGGCGTCCGAGAGCCGCGGCGCCGGTGCGTCCGGGTCGCCGACGAAGCGCATGAGCACGACCTCACCGGCCTCCGCGATGTCGCTCTGGTCCGGCCCGACGAGCGGTTCCGGCACCGGAAGCCCCGCGTTCCACGCCTTCCAGAGCACCAGGTACTCCTGCGCGGCCCACATCGCCTTGAGCGCCAGGCGGCCCGTGCCAGAGCGCCGTTTGATCGCCTTGGCCAATCGAGCGTCGCCCACCCAGCGCCCCTCCAGGTACCGCTGGTCGTTCTTGAAGCTGCGCACCTCGGCGTCGCGGTAGATCTTGACGGCCGCCGGCCCGACCGGCGAGCGACCGAGGTAGACGGTGCCCTCCTTGCCGCTCTTGAGCTCGCCGACGATCTCCTGCACGTACCCGCGCTCCTGCAGGCGCGCGAGCGCGGTCCCGGGCGCGGCGTGCCCCTCGTCGTCGAGCAACGTGGTGACGTTCTGCCGGCCCTTGGGCGTGCGGCGCTTCTTGCGCTTGGGGCGTTCGTCTTCGGCGTGCCAGTCGTCGGGATCGATCTTGGGCGGGATGGGGAACCTCCAGGGGGCCAGGGGGCGGCGCACGGGTCGGCGCGCACGGCCGATGCGCACCTTCGTAAGCGATGATACGCGGATGATGTCCCGCTCGTCCGCCGCACCCGTGCTGGAGCCCCGGCAGGTCGAGGCGCTCCTCGAGGTCACGCGCGCGCTGCTGCGCCGCCCCGCCGAGGAGTCCACCTTCGGCTTCGTGTTGGCGCAGGCGGTGGCGGTCACCCCCGGCGCGGAGGCGGGGAGCATCGTCGTCCGGGACGAGACCGACGGTCGCTATCGGTTCGTGGCGACGGTCGGCTTCGACATCGACGCGCTCCGCGAGGTCGCCTTCGAAGAGGTCGACATCCTCGCCGACGTGGCCGCGGACGGCCGCGCCATCGTGATCCGCGAGCCGGATCGGCGCAACGCCGAGGTGCTGCCCGCCGAGCGCCATCGCGCCCTGAGCGAGGCCGGCGACGTCGCGAGCATCCGGGCGACGGTCGCGGTGCCGGTGGTGCTGGACGACGAGGTGGTCGCGACCTTCCGACTCGACTCCAAGTCCGACCCCGAGGCCTTCGACGCGGCCGCATGCCGCGCCGCCGAGGCCTTCGGGGACCAGATCGCGCTCGTCCTCGGCCGGCTGCGGCAGGGCTCGCGGGCCGCGCGGGAGGCGGCGGCGTACCGGGATCTGTACGAGACGACCCGCCGGCAGGCGCAGGAGCTCGCGCTGCTCGACCGCTTGCGGCAGGCGGTCGCGCGCGGTCGGGAGCTCGACGAGGTGCTGCGGCTCACCGTGGAGGCGATCGCCGAGGCGCTCCGGGTGCCGCTCGTCAGCGCCTACCTGCGCGAACGCGACGCGCTGCGTCTGCGGCACGCCGTCGGCTACGCGGAGGTCCTCGAGGTGCTCGCGGTGGGCACCGGGATCACCGGGCGCGTGGCGGCGACCGGCGAAGCCGCGCTCGTGCGCGACGTCACCAGCGACGGCGATTTCCTGCGGCCCGCCGAGGCGGTCGTGAGCGAGGTCGCGGTGCCGATCGTGGCCGACGGCGAGGTGCTCGGCGTCTTGAACGCGGAGAGCTGCGACCGCCGCTTCGGCGACGACGACCTCCGGCTCCTGTCGGCGATCCGCGACCAGGTCGGCGTCGCGGTGCAGCGCGCGCGCCTGCTCGAGGCGGCGCAAGCGTCCGAGCGGCGCTTCCGACTGCTGGCCGAGAACGCCCGCGACCTCGTCTGCCTGCACGAGCCCGACGGTCGCATGACGTACGTGAGCCCGTCCTCGCAGGTGCTGCTCGGCTGGCCGCCAGAGGGGCTCGTCGGTCGCCTGCCGTCCGAGCTGATCGACCCGGTCGATCACGAACTGCTCACCGAGGTGGTCCGCGACCCCCTGCACGCCTACGAGCCGATCGAACCGGTCACCTTCCGCGTCCGCACCCGCGACGGGCGCACGGTGTGGCTCGAGAGCTCGGTGCAACCGGTGCTCGACGACGAGGGGCGACTCGTCGCGGCCGTGTCGGCGTCGCGCGACGTGACCGAGCGCAAGGGGTTCGAGGAGCGCCTGCGGCGGGGGGCCCTCTACGACGACCTCACCGGGCTTCCCAACCGCGCGCTGCTCCTCGATCGCCTCGACCACGCGATCGAGCGCCACGGGCGCGACCCGGCGCTGCGGTACGCGGTGCTGTTCCTGGATCTCGACCGCTTCAAACTCGTCAACGACTCCCTCGGGCACGCGGTGGGCGACGACCTGCTCCGCGCGATCGCCGGGCGCCTGCGCGACGTCGTGCGCGGCGGCGACACGGTGGCGCGCTTGGGGGGCGACGAGTTCTGCGTCCTCCTCGAGGATCTGGAGGCCGACGAGGAAGCGGAGCTCACCGCGGCCCGGCTCCAGTCGGCGTTCGCGCGCCCGTTCGAGGTGGCCGGACGCGAGCTCTTCGCGTCGGTGAGCGTCGGCGTCGCGCACGCGCGGCCGTCGTACGCGACCTCCGCCGACGTGCTGCGCGACGCCGACATCGCCATGTACCGCTCCAAGACGAGCGGGACCGGGCGCCACGCGGTGTTCGACGTCGCCATGCACGATCAAGCGGTGGCCCGGCTCGAGCTCGAGACCGAGCTGCGCCAGGCCTTCGCCCGCGGCGAGGTGCGCGCCGCCTTCCAGCCCGTGGTGCGGCTCGACGACGGGGTGGTCGTGGGGTTCGAGGCGCTCGCGCGCTGGCACCATCCGACCCGCGGCGTGTTGGCCCCCGAGGAGTTCGTGCGCTTGGCGGAGGAGTCGGCGCTGATCGTCGCCCTCGATCGCGCGGTGGCCATGGCGGCCGCCACCGCCATGGCCCGTTGGCGCGCCGAGGGGCGCCGGTGGACGCTGTCGGTCAACCTGTCGGCGCACCACTTCACGATCGGCGACGTCGCCGCCACCACCGAGGCGGTCCTGGCGGAGACCGGGCTCGACCCGGCGGCGCTGCGCCTCGAGATCACCGAGAGCGCGCTCATGGCGCACCCGCAGCAGGCGAGCCGCGCGCTCGACCAGCTGCGCCGGCGGGGCACGCTCGTCCAGGTCGACGACTTCGGCACCGGGTACTCGTCGCTCGCCTACCTGCAGCAGCTCCCGATCGACGCGCTCAAGCTCGACCGCTCGTTCGTGGTCGCGCTGTCGGGGCCCCCCGGGGCGACCGATCGGCGCGGCGGCGCGGCGGGTGCGCGCGAGATCGTGGCCGCGGTCGTGCACCTCGCGCGCAGCCTCCGGATCGACGTCGTCGCCGAAGGGATCGAGGACGCCGTACAGGCCGACTTCCTCGCGAAGCTGGGGTGCGGGTACGGGCAGGGGTTCCGCTACGCGCCGCCGCTGGCCGAGGAGGACGTGCTGGCCTGGGCGGACGCGCGGTCGGCCCCCCGGTCCGACGCCGGTGCGGACGCCGCTCCGCTCGCGACCACGAACCCGAACCCGTAGACCGCGACCGCCCCTCAGCCGGGGGCGGGTGCGCCCGTCGCGAACGCCACCGTGCGCGCCACGAGCGCATCGGTCGAGGCGATCACGGGCACCGAGCGGCCGTCGACGACCACGTCGCCGTCGCGCAGCAGCAGCGGGATCTCGGTGCACGCCGCGGCGATCGCCTCGGCGCCGGCCGCGACCAGGCGTTCGGCGACGGCGCGCACGATGGCGGCCGTCCCGGCGTCGGCGCGGCCGCGCTTGACCGCGTAGATCGCCTCCATCACGAGCGCTTGGTCGGCCGCCGTCGGCGGAAGGGCGCGGACGCCGGCGGCAGCGTAGCCGTCGTCGTAGAGCCGCGCGGCCAGGGTGCCGTCGGTGGCGAGCAGGCCGACCGTCGCGACCTCGGGCAGGCGCGCGCGGGTGGCGGCGACGGTGGCCTCGATCAGGTCGAGGAACGGCACGTCGCCGGCCGCCTCCAGGACGCCCGACCGGAACGCGTGCGCCCCATTGCACGGCATCACCAGGACCTCGGCCCCCTGCGCGATCAAGCCGCGCGCCATGGCCGCGAGGTGCGGCGCCGGGCTGGGGCCGCGGCCGTGGACCGCCGCGGTGCGGTCCGGTACGGACGGGTCGTTGTCGATCAGGATCCGCAGGTGGTCCTGGTCGCGCTCCGCCCCGGTGGCGGCCACCAGCTTGGCGAAGAAGTCGACGGTGGCCTCGGGCCCCATGCCGCCGAGGACGCCGACCACCTTGCGGGCGTGGGTCACGCGGTGGCACCGCCGGTGGGCACCGCCGCGGCCACCACCGAGCGGTAGGCGTACAGCGCCGCCGCGCCGCCGGTGTGCACGAACACGACCCGCTCGCCGGGCGCGAAGCGCCCGCGACGGACCCCGTCGATCAAGCCCGCCGCGGCCTTACCCGTGTAGACCGGATCGAGCAGGATTCCCTCGGTGCGGGCGAACAGCTGCACCGCTTCGACCATCGCGTCGGTCGGGAGCGAGTACCCGGGCCCCACGTAGCCGTCTTCGACGACCACCGCGTCCTGCGGCACCGGCGTCGCCACGCCCGCGAGCGTCGCGGCCTCCTGCGCCAGCCCGTGGATCTTCGCTTCCTGGGGCGCGCGCTCGGCGCGCACGCTGATCCCGGTGACCGGCAGGTTCGCGTTGACGCCGTGCAGACCGGCGACGATGCCGGCGTGGGTGCCGCCCGAGCCGCTCGCGACGACCAGGCGGTCGAAGGCGACGCCCAGGTCGAACGACTGGTCCATCAACTCCTCGGCGCACGCGACGTAGCCGAGCGCGCCCAGCGCGTTCGAGCCGCCGCCGGGGATCAGGTAGGCGCGGCGCCCCTGGGCGTCCAGGTCGGCGGCGATCGCCTCCATCGCCGCGTGCAGATCGGTGCCGGCGGGCACGACGTTCGCGCGTTCGACCCCGAGCAGCCCGAACAGCAGGTGGTTGCCCGAGGCATCCGGATCGAAGCTGCCGGGTACGCGCTCCTCGAGCACCAAGCGGCAGTGCATGCCCTCGCGGACGGCGGCCGATGCGGTCAGACGGCAGTGGTTCGACTGCACCGCCCCGACCGTGACCAGGGTGTCGGCGCCCTGCGCCAGCGCGTCGGCGACCAGGAACTCGAGCTTGCGGGTCTTGTTGCCGCCGGCGGTCAGCCCGAGCAAGTCGTCGCGCTTGATCCAGAGCTCGGGCCCGGGGCCACCGAGTTCGTCGGCGAGCGCGCGCGACAGGTGTGGCATGGGCTCGAGCGGCGTGGGACCGGCGGTGTAGCGGCGGCGGGGGAAGCGGGCCAGGTGCATGCGAACCTCCTGCGGACCGTAGTCCCCCGACGATACGCCCGCGCGGCGGCGGCCGCGGGCGGTCCTCGGCTAGGCTTGGGCATGGCCCCCAGCGACGCCGCCGAACGGATCGCCGACTTCGTGTTGGACGAGGACGAACTGCGCGCCTGCAGTACCCTGCCCGAGGGCGCCTGTGCCGAGGTGCCCGGCAACGTCGTCTGGCACGTGGTGAGTGGGGCCCTCGCCAAGCTCGGCGAGCAGCTCTCTTCGCCCGGGACCGTGCTGCCGTGGGTGCTGGGGGCGGTCGGTGCGCCGACTGCGTTCGTCGGCCTGTTGATCCCGATCAAGGACGGTGGCTCGCTGCTGCCGCAGCTCGCCGTGGCGGGGCGCCTGCGGGCCGTGCCGCGCCGCACGCCCTGGTGGGCGGCGTCGGCGGCGGTGCGGGCGCTGGCCGTGGCGGCGACGGCCGGTGCGGTCGTGTGGTGGACCGGCACGGCCGCGGGCGTCGCGGTGCTGCTGGCGCTGCTCGTGACGTCGGTCGCCAGCGGCGTCGGCTCGGTCGCGTACAAAGACGTGCTCGCGAAGACCGTCCCGAAGGGCGCTCGTGGCCGGGTGCTGGCGTGGCGCGCGGCGCTCGGGGGCGTCTTGGGGGTCGGCGCGGGCCTGCTCATGCGCACGACCGTGGCCGATGCCGACGAGCGCGCGCCCTTCGCGCTGCTCCTGCTCGCGGGGGCCGGGGCGCTGGCGGCGTCCGCCGGCGCCTTCGCGCGGGTGGTCGAGGCGCCGGGCGCCACCGAAGGGGGGCGCGACGCGCTGGCCGAGGCGCGCGCGGGCTGGCGCTTCCTGCGTGAGGACGCGCCCTTCCGGCGCTTCCTGACCGCCCGCTCGCTGCTGTTCGCGGTGCCGCTCGCGACGCCGTTCCTGACGACCTACGGCCAGCGCACCGTCGACGCCGGCCTCGGCGGCCTGGGCGTGTTCGTGGTCGCGACCGCCTTGGCCTCGAGCCTCTCGAGCCTGGCGTGGGGCAAGGCCGCCGACGACGCGGCGCATCGGACGATGGCCATGGCCGGGCTCGTGGGCGTGGCCTCGGTCGCCTACGCGCTGACCGTCGGGATGCTCCTCCCCGAGGCGTGGCGTACGGCCTGGGTCTACGCCCCGGCCTTCCTGGGGGTGGGCATCGCGCACGCCGGCGTGCGCTTGGGCCGCAAGACCTGGCTGGTCGACGCTGCGCCCGACGATGCGCGCCCGACGTACGTCGCCACCGCGAACACGGTGATCGGCGCCGTGACCGTCCTCGGCGCCGCCGTCGGCGCCGCCGCCGGCGCGATCGGGCCGACGACGGCGCTCGTGACGTTCGCGGTGCTGATGACGGTGGGGGCCGCGGTGGCCGCGTGGTTGCCGGCGCCGGGGCGCAGCGTGGACTAGACTAGGGCCCTCCGGAGGTCCCGCCGTCATGAGCACGCCCAGCCCCGTTCCCGTCCCCGCCCACCCGGTCGTGCCGATCGGGCCGCTGCCGCGCAACCCGGGCATGGAGCTCGACCTCGACTGGGTCGCCTCGTTCCGCATCGACCGCTCCGCCGCCGAGCGGCGCGCGGCGACGCTCACCACCCGCCGCAGCGTCAAGCGCGACGCGCAGGCGGCCTGGCTCCTCAAGGCGATCACCTTGATCGACCTCACGACCCTGGCCGGCGACGACACGCCCGCGCGGGTGCGGCGGCTGTGCGCCAAGGCCAAGGCGCCGGTGCGCCCGGACCTGCTCGAGGCGCTCGGGGTCGCCGACGTGCCGCTCACCACCGGCGCGGTGTGCGTCTACCACGCGCTCGTGCCCACCGCGGTGGCGGCGCTGGCGGGGAGCGGCGTGCCGGTCGCGGCGGTCTCGACCGGGTTCCCGGCCGGCCTCACGCCGCTCGAGACGCGCCTGGCCGAGATCCGCGCTTCGGTGGCGGCGGGCGCGGCGGAGATCGACGTCGTCATCCACCGCGCGCAGGCGCTCGCGGGCGACTGGACGGCGCTCTTCGACGAGCTCCGCGCCTTCCGCGAGGCGTGCGGACCGGCCCACATGAAGGTCATCCTGGGGACCGGCGAGCTCGGCACCCTCCGCACCGTCGGGCGCGCCTCGCTGGTGGCGATGATGGCCGGCGCCGACTTCGTCAAGACCTCGACCGGCAAGGAGCCCGAGAACGCCACGCTGCCGGTGTCGCTGACGATGGCGCGCACCGTCCGGGCGTACGCCGAGCGCACCGGCTTCGCCGTGGGCTTCAAGCCCGCCGGCGGTATCCGCACCGCCAAGGACGCGCTCGCCTGGATGATCCTCATGCGCGAGGAATTGGGCCGGCGCTGGCTCGAGCCCGACCTCTTCCGCTTCGGGGCCAGCGGCCTGCTGGGCGACATCGAGCGCCAGCTCGAGCACCACGTCACCGGCCGCTACGCGGCGCTGCACAAGCAACCGCTGGCATGAGCGTGCCTCCCTCCGACCCGGCCTCCTCGTCGGACGGAGCGTTCGCGCGGCTGACGACGCCCGACCCGGCGCCCGCGCACGCCTTCGCGCTGCGCTTGGGCGACGGTTTGGCCCTGCGCCTGCGCGAACGCCACCACGTGCCGGAGCTCGCCGAGCGGCTCGCCGCCGAGCACGAGCACCTGGCGCCCTCGTTCGGTTGGGCGAGCCGCCCCGGACGAGAAGAGGCCGAGCGCCAGGTGCGGCAGGGGCTCGAGCGCTTCGGCAACGGGCGCGGCTGGCACGCCGACCTGTGCGAGGAGGGCCGCGTGGTGGGCGCGATGTGGCTGCACGACCTGCAGCGGCGCGGGGGATCCACCGAGGTGGGGTACTGGCTGCGCCGCGACGCCGAGGGTCGCGGGCTGGTGACGCGCGCGATGCGGGCGCTTCATCGCCACTTCTTCGAGGGGCGCGGGCTGGGTCGCGTCTGCATCGCCGTCGAGCCGGGCCACGCGCGCAGCGAATCGGTGGCGCGGCGGCTCGGCTACACGCCCGAAGCGGTGCTGCGCGGCGCGCACATGAACGCCTCGGGCCGCCCCGTCGACCTCGCCTTCTACGGGCTGCTGCGCGAGGACTGGGTCGGCCCCGACGCCGAGGCCGGGCCGCTGCCGCTGCCGCGCTTCGCGCTGCGGGTCGACGAGGAGCTGCAGATCGGCCTGCTCGAGCGTGAGGACGCCGAGGCGCTCCACGCGCTCATCGACCGCCACCGGGAGCACCTGCGCCCGTGGATGCCCTGGGCGCGGGCGCAGGACCTCGCGGCCACCCGGGCGTTCCTCGAGGGCCGCGCCCTGCCCGCGCTCGCCCGCGGCGAGGGCGTCGACGGCGGCCTCTGGTGGCGCGGGCGGCTGGTGGGCGCGGCGGGGATCCACTCCTGGTCGGAGCGGCCGCGGCGCGGTTCGGTGGGGTACTGGCTCAGCGCCGACGTGCAGGGGCACGGGATCGCGACGCGGGCGACGCGCGCGCTCTTGGCCAAGGCCTTCGAGGACCTGGGGGCCGAGCGGGTCGACCTGCGCGCGGCGGTCGAGAACGCCCGGAGTCGAGCGGTCGCGGAGCGTCTGGGGATGCGTTTCGAGGGGGTGCTGCGGCGCGAGCTTCCGGTGCAGGACGGGTACGCCGACATGGCCGTGTACGCGCTGAGCGCGGACGAATGGCGGGCGCGCCCGCGCTGAGGGCTCCGTTCGCCCGCGAAGCGGTGTGGCGCGCGTCCCGGCGCGCCGATCCCCGTCGGGGCTAACGTGGAGCAGTGCTGGCGCACGCCCGGAGCGCGATCGCGGGCGGGGGTGCGAGCCCCCAGCGAGGCTGGGGGGCCGCGGGCGCCGCGACCGGAGGTGCGTGATGGCGAACGATCCGTCCATGCGGGACGTCAGCGTCCAAGGGCTCGGCACGAGCGGGCCCGCGGGTCCGCGCGTCGTGCAGGTGCAGAAGTCGCTCATGGTCCACAACGACGGGGTGGCGGCGCGCAACCGCGAGGCCTTCGCGGGGCGCCTGGTGCTCAACGTCGTCTCCTCGCCCGGCTCGGGCAAGACCGCGCTCCTCGAGCGCACGGTGCGCGACCTGGAAGGGGAACTCAAGCTCGGGATCGTGGTCGGCGACCTCGAGACGGCGAACGACGCGGAGCGCCTCTTCGCCGCCGGCGCCCCGTCGGTCCAGATCGCCACCGGCACCGTCTGCCACCTCGAGGCCGAGATGGTCGCGCGCGCGGTCGAGCAGCTCGACGTCGCCTCGCTCGACGTGCTCGTGATCGAGAACGTCGGCAACCTGGTGTGCCCGGCGGCCTGGGACCTGGGCGAGGACCTGCGCGTGGTGCTGCTCTCGACCACCGAGGGTGAGGACAAGCCGCTCAAGTACCCGCGGATCTTCAAGGACGCCGACGTGATCGTCGTGAACAAGGTCGACATCGCCGAGGTGGTCGGCTTCGACCGCGCCAAGGCGCTCGACTTCCTCGGCCGGGTGGCGCCGGGCGTGCCGATCTTCGAGGTCTCCGCCCGCACCGGCGTGGGCATGGAGGGGTGGCTCGACTTCCTGCGCGAGCATCGGCGCGCCAAGCTGCGGGCCTGAGGTGGCGGCGCTCGAGCGGCGCCTCCTGCGCGTCACCGGCACCGTCCAGGGGGTGGGGTTCCGGCCGTTCGTGTACCGGATCGCGCGCCGCGACGGTCTGCTCGGATGGGTCCGAAACGACGTCCACGGCGTGACGGTCGAGGCGGTCGGCACGGCGGACCAGATCGAGCGCTTCGCGCACGCGCTGGCCGCCGAGGCGCCGCCGGCGGCGCGCGTCGAAGGGGTGGCCGAGCTGGAGCGCGGCCCGGCGCCGGGGCCGCTCCCCGAGGCCTTCGTCATCGTCGCGAGCGAGGACGCTCGCGACGCGACCACCGCGATCTCGGCCGATCTGCCCGTGTGCGACGACTGCCTCGCGGAGCTCCGCGATCCGGCGGACCGGCGTCATGGGTACGCGTTCATCAACTGCACCAACTGCGGGCCGCGCTACTCGATCGTCGAGGCGCTCCCGTACGACCGGCCGCTCACCACCATGAAGGGCTTCGCGATGTGCCCGACGTGCGAAGCCGAGTACCACGACCCGCTCGACCGCCGCTTCCATGCGCAGCCGACCGCCTGCCCGACCTGCGGGCCGCAGCTCGTCTTCCTGGACGAGGCGGCGGCCGCGGCGGCCCGCGCGGTGCTCGACGGCGGGACCGCGACCGCTCTCGCCGATGACGACGGCGGGGAAGCGCTCGCGTGGCGCGGTGCGGTTCCCGAGGCGCCGCGCGGCGAGGCGGCGTTGGCCGCGACCGTGGCGGCCTTGCGTGCCGGCGGCATCGTCGCCATCAAAGGGCTCGGTGGATACCACCTCGCCTGCGATGCGCGCGACGCGGCGGCGGTGGCGGCGCTGCGCGCGCGCAAGTTCCGCAAGGAGAAGGCCTTCGCCGTGATGGCCCGCGACCTGGAGGCGATCGGCGACCATGCGTCGGTGGACGACGCCGCGCGGACGCTGCTCGCGAGCACCGCGCGCCCGATCGTGCTGCTCCCGAAGGGGCCGGCGCCGCTCCCCGAGGCGCTCGCTCCGGACAACGCGGCGATCGGCGTCATGCTCCCCTACACCCCGGTCCACCACCTGCTGTTCGATGCCGGCGCCCCCGATCTACTCGTGATGACCAGCGCCAACCGCTCCAGCGAACCGATCGCCTACCGCGACGCCGAGGCCCTGGCCTCGCTCCGCGGTCTGGCCGACGCCTTCCTGGTCGGCGAGCGGCCGATCGCCCGGCGCGTCGACGACGGGGTCGCCCAGGTCGTGGCCGGGGCGCCGACGGTGGTGCGGCGCGCGCGCGGCATGGCGCCGGCGCCGGTGGCGCGCGACGCGCGCTTCGAGGTCCCGATCCTGGCGCTGGGCGCCGAGCTCAAGAGCAGCATCGCGCTCGCCGTCGGCGGCGCGACGTACGTGAGCCAGCACCTCGGCGACCTCTCCGACTTCGCCTCGTTCGAGGCCTTCCGCGAGACCGTCGCCGACCTGTGCGCCATGTACCGCGTCGACCCGCACGAGGTGCTCGTCGCCCACGACCGCCACCCCGCCTACCCCAGCAGCCGCTTCGCGGCGGAGCTCGGCGCGCCCACCCTCGCGATCGGCCACCACGAGGCGCACGTCGCGAGCGTGCTGGTCGAGCGCGGCGCCTGGTCCACCGCGACGCTCGGGTTCGCCTTCGACGGGGCAGGGTTGGGCGACGACGGCAGCGTCTGGGGCGGTGAGGTCTTCCACGGCACCCTCGAGGACGGGTTCGCGCGCGTGGCGCACGTGCGGCCCGCACGCCTGCCCGGCGGCGACGGCGCGGCCCGCACGCCCGTCCAGGCGGCCGCCGGCTGGCTCGAGGCGCTCGGCGACGAGGCCTTCGAGCGGGTCCTGCGGCCGCCGTTCGACTTCCCCGCCGAGCGCCTGAACGTCGCGCGCAAGCTCCTCGCCGCCGACCTGCGCAGCCCCGTCACCACCAGCGTCGGCCGCCTGTTCGACACCGTCGCCGCGCTCACCGGCTTCCACCGCACGATGTCCTTCGAGGGGCAGGCCGCGATCGGGCTCGAGACCCTGGCCTGGACCGTCGCCGACGCCGAGCCCTACCCGTGGCCGTTCGGGATGCGCGGCGTCGATGCGCTGCCGACGTGGGACCACGCGCCGCTGCTCGCCGCCGTGCTCGACGACGTGGCGGACGGGGTGCCGACGGCCGTGGTCGCGCGGCGCTTCCACGAGGCGCTGGCGCACGGAGTCGTTACCGCCGCCCTGGCCCTGCAGGCGACGCATCCGTTCGACGTGCTCGCGCTCTCGGGCGGCGTCTTCCAGAACCGCTTGCTGGTCGAGCGCGTCGTGGCGGGCGCCGCGGCGCACGACGTCGCGGTGTGGCGCAACCGCGAGGTGCCGGCGAACGACGGCGGCGTCGCCCTCGGTCAGGTCGCGCTGGCGGCCGCCCGGCGCTGACCGACCGCGAACCTCAGCGCTGGAGCGCCTCGACCAGGCGCGTCAGGTGCGCGGTGCGGCGAGCCAGTTGGCGGGCCGCGAGGCGGTGGAAGGAGGCCGCGAGCGCGGGGTCGGCCGCCGTCAGGTCGGCGAGCCGCGCCCGCGTCAGCCGGTAGAGCGTCGTGGGTTCGTCGGCCGCCACCCAACTCGTCGCCGACGCGTCGCCGCGGTAGAAGCCGACGTCGCCGACGAGGTTGCCGCCGCGGAAGGTCTCGAGCCGCAGCGGGGCGCGGTCGCCGAGGTCGAGCCAGGTCGTCACCTGCCCCGACGCCACGACGTACACCGCCTCGGCTCCGGCTGCGCCGTCGGCCGCGATGCGCTGCCCGGCCGCGACCTCCAGGCGGTCGAGGTGCGCCGCGAGGTCCTGGAGCTCGAGGCCGTCGTCGGCGAGCGCTTCGAGCCGTTCCGATAGCGACTCCAGCGGGTCGAACGCGGCCGCCGCGGCGGCGAGCGCGCGCCGCTCGGCCGCCTCCAAGGCGGCGTCGAGCGTGGGGGCGAAGGCGAAGGAACCGTCGTCGGTCGCCACGACCCCGCGGCGCTCGAAGGCGCCCGCCAGCGCGGGCGGCACCTCGGCGAAGACGAGCCGCGCCCCGCGACCCGCCGCCTCGCGCCGCAGCGCGTCCAGGCTCGCGAGCGCGGTGGCGTCGGCGCCGGTCACCTGCCGGAAGTCGACGACGACCTCGTCGGTCGGGTGTGCGGCCAGCTGCTGTTCGAGCCGGTCGAGGAGCGCGTACGCGACGCCGAAGAACAGGTAGCCCTGCAGTTGCAGCACCAGGCGCGCGTCGCCCGTGGCGTCGAGCGCGCGCCGCTCCTGCGCGTCCCAGCGCATCCGGCTGCGCACGGCGCTGCCGGTCAAGACGTGCTTGACCGCGTCGACGCGGCTGTAGGACACGACGAACAGCAAGACCGCGAGCACCAGCCCCACCAGCACCCCGGGCAGCAGCCCGGCGACGGCGATCACGCCCAGGATGAGCAGCACGATGCCGTACTCGAGGCGCGAGAGCGTGCGGGTGGCGTCGATCACCCACTCGCGCAGAAGCCCGAACCCGAGCGAGACGAGCACGCCACCGACGACCGGCGCCGGCACCCACGCGATCCACGCCGGACCGACGCCCAGCGCGATGGCGAGGACCGCGACGATGGCTAGCGTGGTCGCCCGCCGGCCGCCCCCGAGGCGCAGCGCGAGCAACTGCGCCGCCATCGAGTGGTACGCGGGCACGGCCCCGAACGCCGACGCCGCGAGGTTGCCCAGGCCCGCCGCTCGCAGTTCCGGATCGAGCCGCACCCGGCGGCGCAGAGCGACCTCGAGGCCCGCGGTGTTGAACGACAAGCCCATCGTCGCGACCAGGACGACGGTGGCGACGCCCGGAAGGTGGATCCACCACGAGGGCCAGTGGACGTGGTCGATCACGCCGGGGCCGAGCAGGCCGATCGGACGCTCGGCGGTCGCGGGCACGTCGAGCAGCAGCCCCGCGGCGCGCCAGCCTTCGGGCGTACCTCCGCTGGCCACCATCACGCCGAAGAAGGCCGCGATCGCGGCCGCCAGGAGCGCCGGGAACACGAGCGGGTGGCGTCCGCGTCCGGTGCCGCCGAAGGCGAGCAGGGCCCCCAACGCCACCGCGGGGAGCCACCGGCCCCAACCATCGAGCGCCGAGGCCGTCGCCACCGGGGCGTCGCCGACGCCGCCGGCGACGGAGGCGCCGCCCACCACCAGCAGCCAGCCGGTCCCCGCGACGAACCCGCCGATCACCGGGTAGGGGAGGTAGCGGACCAGGCGCCCGAGCCGCAGCGACCCCAGGGCGAGGAAGGTGGCGCCGATCGCGAACGAGGTGGTCGCGACCAAGGCGATCACGGTCGCGAACCGCACGATCGGGTCGGACCCGTCGGGCACGGTCGCTGCGGTGGTCACCGCGAGGGTCGCCAGGATCGCGGCCGGCGCCCCCTGGGCCTGGGCGACGATGCCCGGCACCTGGCCCACGAACAGCGCGATCAGGCTGGCGATCATCGCGCCCAGGAGCACGAGGCGGATGCCGTAGGCGAGCTCGCCCGGCACGACCGGGCCGAAGATCAGCGTCGCGATGGAGACCGAGGTGGCCGTGACCACCAGGCCGACCATGAGGCCCGCGATCACGGCGGAGGGCCACGACGAGCGCGCGCGCGGGCCGTCGGTCGCGTTTACGGCATGCCGCTCGTGCGGTCGCTCACCGGGGTCCCTCACGTATGCGCCCACCTCCGCCGTCGCCACCCCGCCGCAGGGTGCGCGTCAGACCCCTGGCGCGGCGCTGCGTCGGTTTCGGTGCGGAAGCGTACCGCACCGAAACCGACGGTGAGATGCCCGATCGAGGCCTTCGTGTGACAACGCCGTCAGAACGCGCAGGCGAAGCTTGGCGTGCACACTCGTATCGCGCGAACGCACGAAAGGAGCACGGCCATGACGATCGCCGTGAACCGCCCCCCACGGGAGGCGGGTCGCCCACCGCCCTCGTTCGAGACCCCGTACGGCGAGGTGGTCCCGGCGGTGCGGAGCGACCGCATGCGGCTCCTGGAGCAGCGTTGGATGGTCGAGCGCCACGGCACGCCCGACGATTGGGCGGCCCTGGCCGGTGGACGCGTGGCGGCCGTCGTCGCGGGATGGCAGACGGCCGGACCGTTGCGCGTTGCGGTGGCGGTCGGCAGTGGATGGAACGGCTTCGCCGGTCTGCACGCGGCGCGCGCCCTGGCGCAGATGGGGCATGCGATCACGGTCGTGCCGGTCGCGGCCGGTCCGTTCGGATCGCGCGCGATCACCGCCTCGCCGATGCTGCGGGGCGCGTTCGTTCGGATCGCCGACGGCGGCCACCGAGAATCGGCGCTGGTCGAGGCGGACGTCGTGGTCGACGCCATCGTCGGCTGCGGGCTGCACGGTGGTGCGCGCGGCGGGATGGCGAGCGCGATCCGCGACGTCAACCGGCTCGCGCGCCGCATCGTGTCCGCCGACGTCCCGTCGGGGATGGACGCCGACACCGGGTTCGCCTGGGGGCCGGTCGTGCGCCCTACGGTCACCGTCGCGTTCGGGCTCCCGAAGCCCGGTGTGGCCCAGGCCGCCGCGTACGGCAGCGACCTGCTCCTGGCCGACCTGCGCATCCCGCCCGCCGCGATCCGCGCGCTCGGTCCCGGGTACGGCGATCCGTTCCGCCAGGGACCGATCGTCGCGTTGCGCTCCGAAGGCTGATCCTCGCTACGACGCGCACCTCGTCCTAGACACGGTATTCACGCTTCCTTACGCACCCGTCCGTTAGGTTCTCCCGACGCCGCCCGGTGTCGGTCGGCGGCGAGGTCCGCCCGACGAGCGACGCCCGGGTGGGCGCGTGGGAGGTGGTCCCCGGTGCTTCGGAAGCTCGGTTCCTTGTTCGCGGTCCTGCTCGTGGCGCTCGTCCTGGCCGGCTGCCCGGGAGGTACGGCCCCCGTCGCGGACGCGCGTTGGGACGCCGCGACGTGGGACGGGGCGCCGTGGGCGCCGTGACCCCGCGACCCGCCCGCCCGCGACCCCATCGCCCCCCGCTCCTCGCCCGGAGGTCCCCCATGGCCCAGCTTCGCTACGTGCTCCTCGCCGTCACCCTGGTCGTTCTCGTCGGCGTGTCCGCCGTCGCCGTCAACGTCCCCCACGCCTTCGTCGCCGGCGAGACGATCAGCGCGTCCGAGATGAACGCCAACTTCGCGACGCTCGAGGCGGCCGTCACGGCGCTCGAGGCCAGCGCCGCCGCGCTCCATTCGGCGCAGCCGGTGGTCGCGCACGCGCGCGCACCCGAGGTGTCCTTCGCGGTCGACTCGAGCGACGTCGCCGAGGACGTGGTGGTCGTGGCGCTCGACGCCCCCGCCGCGGGCGTGGTGGTCGTGACGGCGACGGCGCAGGCCAGGCTCGACGGCACGGCGCTCTCGAACCGCATCGTGTTCGCGATCGACGACGTCGCCGGCGGCGCCCTCACGGGCAACGAGGCCGGCCAGTTCATCGTCGGGTCCGCCTCCTACGTCGACGCTGCCGGGGCGTGGTTCCCCGTGGCCATCCAGCGCGCGTTCGAGGTCGAGGGCGGGGCCCACGAGTTCCGGCTCGAAGCGCGAGCGCTCGGCTCAGATGGGAACAAGACGCTCTGGAGCGCGTCGATCACCGCGACGTGGTTCCCCGAAGGGAGCGCGTCGATCGCCGCCGCCGCGACCGGCTCGATCGCCCCGATGAACGCCCCGTAGGCCCGGCGCAGACCCCGGCGGGCTCCGGCGGGTCCTCCGGGCCCCGCCGAGGCGCGGGTGTACGATGCCCGCACCATGAGCAGCGTGCGCGACTACTACGAGACGCTCGACTACGGCCCGGCGCCCGAGGCGGACGATGCGGCGCGCGCCTGGCTCGCGCGGCACGATCAGCGCTTCGGCCATTGGATCGACGGCGCCCTCACCGAGCCCGGCCGCGATGCCTTCGAGACCATCGACCCGGCCACCGGCGCCACCCTGGCGACCGTCGCGCAAGGGAGCGAGGCGGATGTCGACCGAGCGGTCGCCGCGGCCGCCGCTGCGCTGCCTGCCTGGCAGGCGCTCGGCGGCCCCGGCCGCGCCCGCCATCTCTACGCGCTCGCGCGCCAGGTGCAGAAGCACGCCCGCCTGCTCGCCGTCCTCGAGACGCTCGACAACGGCAAGCCGATCCGCGAGACCCGCGACCTGGACGTGCCGCTCGTGGCGCGCCACTTCTACCACCACGCCGGCTGGGCGCAGCTGCTCGAGACCGAGTTCCCCGACCAGCAGGGGGTCGGGGTGTGCGGGCAGATCGTCCCGTGGAACTTCCCGCTCCTGATGCTCGCCTGGAAGGTCGCGCCCGCGCTCGCGGCCGGCTGCACCGTGATCCTCAAGCCCGCCGAGTTCACGCCGCTCACCGCGCTCGCCTTCGCGGAGCTGGCGCACCAGGCCGGGCTGCCCGAGGGCGTGCTGAACGTCGTCACCGGTGATGGGCGCACCGGCGCGGCGCTCGTCGCGCACCCCGGCGTCGCCAAGATCGCCTTCACCGGCTCCACCGAGGTGGGGCGCCTCATCCGCGAGCGCACCGCGGGCAGCGGCAAGGCGCTGACGCTGGAGCTGGGCGGCAAGAGCCCCTTCCTCGTCTTCGACGACGCCGACCTCGACGGCGCGGTGGAGGGCGTCGTCGACGCGATCTGGTTCAACCAGGGGCAGGTCTGCTGCGCCGGCTCGCGGCTTCTCTTGCACGAGCCGATCGCCGAGGCCTTCGTGCGCAAGCTGCGCGCGCGCATGGAGACGCTGCGGGTCGGTTCGCCGCTCGACAAGGCGGTCGACGTCGGCGCGCTGGTGGCGCCGGTGCAGCTCGAGCGGGTCGAGCGCCTGGTGGCGCAGGGGATCGCCGAGGGCGCGACCTGCCATCAGCCCTCCTGGGACGTCCCCGACGGCGGTCTGTACTACCCGCCGACGCTCTTCACCGAGGTCGAGCCGGCGATGACCATCGCCCGCGAGGAGATCTTCGGCCCGGTGCTGGTCGCGATGACCTTCCGCACGCCCGCCGAGGCGGTCGAGATCGCGAACCACACCCCCTACGGGTTGGCGGCGAGCGTCTGGACCGACAGCGTCGCCACCGCGCTCGACGTCGCGCCGGCGCTGCAGGCCGGCGTCGTGTGGGTGAACGCCACCAACCTGTTCGACGCCGCGGCCGGCTTCGGTGGCTACAAGGAGTCGGGCTTCGGGCGCGAGGGGGGGCGCGAGGGCATGGCGGCCTACCTGACCGATCGCGTCGACGCCGAGCTCCCGGCCTACGCCGAGGACGAGCTCGCGCCGCCCGCCGGCCCCGCCGAGCTGGGCGACGACCCGGCGGCGGGCGCGGGGCTCGACCGCACCCCCAAGCTCTACGTGGGCGGCAAGCAGGTGCGCCCCGACGGCGGCACCAGCTACCCGGTGCGCGGTCCCGACGGTCGGCATCTGGGCGAGGCCGGCTGGGGCAACCGCAAGGACGTGCGCGACGCGGTCGAGGCGGCGCGCAAGGCGACCGGTTGGACCAAGACGTCGGGCCATGCGCGCGCGCAGGTGCTGTACTACCTGGCCGAGAACCTCGAGGGCGACGCCGGCCGCTTCGTCGACCGGCTCCGCGACCTGACGGGCGCGGACGAGGCGGCGGCGCGCCGCGAGGTCGACGTGTCGGTGCGGCGGCTCTTCACCTACGCCGCCTGGGCCGACAAGTGGGACGGCGCGGTCAAGGGCGTGCCCGTGCGCGGCGTGGTGCTCGGGATGCACGAGCCCTGGGGGGTCGCGGCGGTCAGCTGCCCCGACGAGGCGCCGCTGCTCGCGTTCGTCTCGCTGGTGGCGCCGCTGCTGGCGATGGGCAACCGCGTCGTGGCGACCCCGTCGCCGCGCTCGCCGCTCGCCGCGCTCGACCTGGTGCACGTGGTCGAGGCCTCCGACGTGCCGGGGGGCGCCCTGAACGTGGTCACCGGCGAGCGCGACGCGCTCGCGAAGACGCTCGCCGACCACGAGGAGGTGGCGGTGCACTGGTACGTCGGCAGCGCCGCGGGCAGCGCCGAGGTGGAGCGCCGCAGCGCCGGCAACCTCAAGGCCACCTGGGTGAACCATGGGCGCAAGCGCGACTGGTACGACCCGCAGCAGGCCGAGGGGCGCGCCTTCCTGCGCCGCGCGGTGCAGGTCAAGAGCGTGTGGGTGCCGTACGGGGCGTGACGTCCGGATGGCGACGCGCGTCGCGCATGTGCTACGATCGTCGCATGGCTACCGTCGCGTCCCGAGAGTTGCGCAATCGAACCCGGCAAGTCCTCGAGCAGGTCGAGGCCGGCGAGGACGTGTTCATCACCGTCGATGGCCGTGAGGTGGCGCGCGTGACGCACGTGTCGCGCAAGCCGCGGTGGGTGCCGAAAGGGGCGTTCTTCGCCGACCTCCGGCGCATTCAGGCCGACGCGGGCCTGAGCACCGATCTCGACGAACTCGCACCCGACACCACCGACGACCTCGGTCCTCTCTAACCGGGGTGTCCACGCCTCGGGGCCTCGCCGACACGTCGCTCTTCATCGCCCTGGAGTCCGGCCGACCCTTCGCGGAGGTGGCCGTTCCGGACGTTCTGGCGGCCTCCGTCGTGACCCTCGCGGAGCTTCGAGCGGGGGTCCTTGCTGCGCGCGACCTACCGACGCGCGCCCGCCGCCTCGCAACCCTCGAGTACGTGCTTCGACTCGACCTCGTGCCGATCGATGCGGCGGTGGCCGATGCGTGGGCCATCCTGCGGGTCGCGCTGCGCGACCTCGGGCGTTCGATGAAGGTGAACGACGCGTGGATCGCGGCGACCGCGATCGCCCTCGGGGTTCCGGTCGTGACGCAGGACGACGACTTCGCGGGCGCGCCGCTGGTCGAGGTCGTGCGGGTCTGACGAGGAGCGTCGCCCGGACGCCCCGCATGGGTGTCAAGCGCCCGACGGCGCGAGGTGCGCGCCGAACGCTAGGGTCAAGCCATGCGACGCACCTGGATCCGAGCCCTCGCGATCGTGGCGTGCCTCGGCACGGCCGCCGCCCACGGCGTGGTGCCCACGCTGCCCTTCGCCACGAACCCCGACCCCGACCTGTGCGGCATCCCCGTGCCGATGGGCGCCGGCTTCACGGGCGTCCTGCACGCGACGTACGAGGGCGTCGTGCACGAGGAGGTCGTCCATCTCGTCGACTCGCACCTGCGCGCCGAGGTGACCGGCCACGTGCCCGCAGGGTCCGTCGTCGACGTCGTGATGTTCCAGGGCAACCCGGAGCTCGACTTCTACTTCGTGGAATGGCAGGGCCCCGAGGGCACCGAGTCGGGTTGGGTGCCGGCGCCGTACCTCGACGTGGCGTCGGGGCGCGGTGCCGACTAGCGTGGCCCGCGTGCGCATGATCGCGGCGATGAGCGCCGACCGCGTGATCGGTCGCGAGGACGGCCTGCCGTGGGACGTCCCGGCGGACTACGCGCACTTCGTGGCGAGCGTGCGGGGCGGGGCGGTGGTCATGGGGCGCCGCAGCTACGACATCTTCGGGGGCGACCTCGAGGACGTCCTGGTGATCGTCGTGACCCGCAGCGAGCACGCCCCGGCCGGCACCCAGCGCGCCGGTGACGTCGAGACCGCGCTCGCCGACGCCGCGGCCAGCGGGCGCACCGTGTGGGTGGCCGGGGGCGCGAGCATCTACGAGCAGGCGCTCCCGCACGCCGACGAGCTGCACCTCTCGATCGTGCCCGGCCACTTCGAGGGCGACGCCTGGTTCCCGGCGTGGGACGAGCGCTCCTGGGCCCTGGCCGAGGAGTCCGCGCGCGAGGGCTACGTGTTCCGGCGGTACGTGCGGACCGCGTCCGATCGGTCGTGAGCGGGTGGCCGGTGGGCCTCAGCCAGCGGGCGCGTCCGCCCGCGCGTCCGCGCCGGTGACGCCCGTGAGGAAGGCCAGGTAGGTCGGGACGAGCGGCAGCACGCAGGGCGACAGGAACGACAGCACGCCGGCCGCGCCGGAAACCAGCAGGCCGGGCGCCGCGCCGGCGAGCGCCCCCTCGAGGCTGCCGAGCGAGGCGAGGTAGGGCGCGATGCGGGCGAGTTGCCCCGACAGCAGCAGCAGCCCGACCGCGACGAGCAGCCAACCCGCGAGCCGCTCGCCGCGGTCGCCGAAGCGGCGCGCGAGCGACGCGGTCGGCGCCAACCAGGCGAGCGCCAGGAACGGCAGCGCGAAGCCGAGCGCGTAGGCGCCCAGGAGCAGGGCGCCGCGGCCCGCGTCCCCCCCGGTGCTGGCGAGGGCGAGCACGCCGGCCAGCACCGGCCCGACGCAGGGCGTCCAGCCGACGCCGAAGGCGAGCCCGATGACCGCCGACCCGGCGTACCCGCCCGGGTGGCGCGTCACGCGCACGCGCGCCTCGCGCTGCAGGAAGGGGAGGCGCAGCACGCCGGCGAGGACGAGGCCGAAGGCGACGAGGAGCACGCCCGCGACGATCCGCAGCGCGCGGTCGTAGACGAAGAAGAGCTCGCCGATCAGGCCGGCGCCGAAGCCCAGCGCGACGAACACGAGCGACATGCCGAACATGAACGCGGCCCCGTGCGCGACGCGGTGCGCGGTCGCGCGGGCGCCGGCACGCGGTGCGGTCATGGCGACCAGTCCACGTCCAGGGCCCGCGCGAGCATGGTCGACAACCCAGACGCGTCGAGCTCGCCGACGAAGATGCCGCGCAGGATGCCGTCGGCGTCGACGAAGAAGGTGGTCGGCAGGCCACCGGCCCGGAACCGCCGCAGCACGTCTTGGGTGGCCTCGAGCCCGGGTTCGCGGAGGTCGGGATCGACCAGGGTGCGCAGCGCGAGCCCTTCCGCGACGAGGAAGCCGCCGGCGGTCGTGGCCGATTCACCGGCGTTGAGGAGGAGCAGGACGACCCCGTCGTCCGCCAAGTCGCTCGCGGCGCCGGCCAGCAGGGGCAACTCGGCGCGGCACGGGGGGCACCAGCTCGCCCACACGTTCAGGATCAGCGGTTGCCCGCGCAGGTCGTCCGAGCGCACGAGCACCCCGTGCTGATCGCGCAGCTCGAAGTCGGGAAGCGGGGCGTCGACGCGCTGGGCGAGGGCCGCGCCCGCGAGCGCGGCGAGCAGCACGAACCATGCGCTGCGCCGGAGGTGCGGGCGCCGTGGTGGACGCGTCATCTCAATCCCCTTCCGCGCCCGTCGGGCGCCGGACCTCGGTCTCGGGGCGGAACGCCGCCCACGCGAACCACAGCGTGTTGTCGTGGGCGACGGCTTCGAGCACCTGGCCGGCCAGGGGCCCCGAGCGCGCCCGACCGGTCACGTCCCACAGGCTACCCGTCTCCGCGTCGACGAAGCCGTCCTCGGTCGCGGTGAAGGTCAGGTCGCGGCCGTCGACGACGGGGCGGAAGACCCCCACCGCCCCGACGTCCTCGGCGTTGGCGATCACGGCCGCGCCGAGCGCGGTCGCGGTGCCGGCGTCCCACAGGAGGACCAGCGACTCGCCGGCCACCTCGTCGTGCACCACCCGCTCGCCGGCGAGGTGGTCGAACGGGTAGGCCACCGGCTCGGGGCCGTCGACCGTGATCACCCGAGCTTTCGGCTCGAGGCGGCCGTCGGCGGAGCCTTGGAACAGGAACGCCGGCGAACCGATCTCGTCGTACCCCACGTACGGGTTGCGCCCGTAGGCGCGATCGAAGCCGGTCTCGCGGCTCAGGACCAGCGCCTCGGGCTCGGCGGCGCGCGCGTCGGCGAAGCCGACGATCTGGGCCGGGTAGCGCACGAGGACCTCGCCCGCGAGCTCGCCCACGCCGCCCTCGCCCGTGAGTTGCGACCAGAGCGTGAAGGTGGCGTCGTCGAACATCAGCAGGTTGGAGTGGTAGAGCAGCCCCGAGACGCCGAAGGTGACGTCGACCGCCTGGGCCGGCGCCTCGCGGCCGGTCTGGCGGGCGTAGGCCGCCGCGAGATCGGCCGGGGTGTCCAGCACGCGCGCGGTGCTGTTGCCTGGGGCCCGCAGCGCGTCGAGCTGCGCGTCGGTGACGGGGACGCGGCGGTCGAAGGCGAGCGCGCTGTTGCAGAGCGGGCAGAAGGTCACCGCAATCGGCACGCCGCCGAGCGTGTCGTTCGCGATCTCGTGCCAGGTGAGCACCTGGAGCGGGTAGAGGCGCGCCTCGCCGCCGACCCGCATCAGGATGACGGGCTCGAGGTCGCCCAACCACTCGGCCGCCTCCTCCTGGGTGACGAACGAGGGTTCGGCGGAGGCGCTGGCGACGCCGGTGAGGCCGCGGAAGCCGAGCGCCGGGATGCCCTGCGGCGGCGGCCCACCGCTCAGGATCTCCTCGATCGGGATGATCGCCGGCTCGGCGGGGACGCGCAGGCCTTGGAGCGCGGCCTCGGAGATCGCGAGCGCGCTCGTGGCGAGCAGGGCGAGCCCGGTGCCCGCGAGTGCCTGCGACCAGCGGCGACGACGTGCGGGGTCGGGGTGCGGAAGCGTGGTCATGGGCTCAGGCTAGGGGTCCGGGTCGGAGGCGTCGGTACAACCCATGACCAGGCGCGCGGTCGCCGCTCAGCGGGCGACGAACGCTCCGCTCCGCTGCCGCACGACCAGCGGACCGTCCGCGACCGCCCGCTGCGCCCGTTCGTGGATCCACGCGACCACGGTCGCTGCCGTCGGTGCGTCCGGCGCGTAGGTCATCGACGCCAGGTACCGCGCGAGCACGTCCGCGTCGTCGAGGCGCAGTTCGCCGGGATGGTCGTGGCGGGCGACGTCGGCGAACGCCGCCCCGAGGACGGCTGCGCCGTTCTCGAGCCGGAACGAGAGGCGCTCGGGCGTGTCGACGCGCAGGTCCGACCAGGCCGTCGCGAGTTCGTCGAGCAGGGCGACCACCTCCGCGAGGTGGCCGTCGCCGTTCGTCGTCGCGACCAAGCATCCGCCCGGGCGCAGCACGCGGCGCAGCTCGGCCACCGCCTGGGCGGGTTCGGGCACGTGGTAGAGCATGTGGTTCGCGAACGCCAGGTCGAACGCGCCGTCGGGGAAGGGGAGTTCGGTGGCGTCCGCGACGCCGACGTCGGCAGCTCGGCCCAGGTCCTCGAGCACCGCGCCCGCCTCGGCGGCCATGCCGGGCGAGCGGTCGGTCAGGGTCAGGCGCCAACCGGACGGCACCAGGTCCGCGACCGCGCGCCACATCCGCGCCGATCCGACGCCGACCTCGAGCACCCGCGCCGTGGACGGCAGCGCGTCGGGCCGCACCGCGACCCGCCACAACCAGCGGTGGAGGTCCTCTGCGTCCGCCGGGCCGAAGCCGTGGAGCGCGATCCGCGCTTGCAGCCGTGCGGGCGCGGCGTACGGTTCGGCCTCCCGCACGAGCCGCTCCAAGTCGGCTCCGCTCATCGGAGGAAGAAGCCCGCGCCCAGCGCGTCGTCGGGGTCCACGACCCAGGTGTTGAAGCCGACGATGGCGGCGCGGCCGGTGATCTCGGGCACCACGGCGTCGTACGGGCCGACGGTCGTGCGTTCGAGCGCGCGCCCCCCGAAGGCCGAGCCCACGATCGACTCGTTCACGATCGCCTCGCCCATCCCCAGCCGCCCGCGTGCGACCAGCTGCGCCACCCGGCCGGCGGTGCCGGTGCCGGTGGGGGAGCGGTCGACCTCGCGGTCGGCGAACACGCAGACGTTGCGCTGGGTGCCGGCGGCGGTGGCGGGCGGCCCCGCCAGGATGGTGCCGTAGATGCCGCGCAGTTCGGGCTCGAGCGGGTGGACGATCTCGGCGGCCGCCATCGTCGCGTGCTTGATCTCGAAGCCCGCCTGCACCAGGTCGCGCAGCTGCTCGGGGACGACCTCGAGCCCCACCTGGGCGGCGTCGAGGTAGGCGTAGAAGGCGCCGCCGAAGGCCACGTCGACGGTCACGTCGCCGAATGAGGGGGTGCGCACGACCAGATCGCGGGTGTGGAGGAAGGAGGGGACGTTGCGAAAGCGCACCTCGCCCACCCGGCGGCCGTCCCACTGCACGAAGGCCTCGATGAAGCCGGCCGGCGCGTCGATGCCCACGCGCGTCTCGGGCACCTCGCGCGCCACCAACCCCTGCGCCACCGCCACGGTGGCGAGGGCGACGATGCCGTGGCCGCACATGTCGCTGTACCCCTCGTTGTGCATGAAGATCACGCCGAGGTCGGCTCCGGGCGTGGTGGGCTCGGTCGCGTAGGCGCCGTACATGTCCGCGTGCCCGCGCGGCTCGAGGATCAGGGCGCGCCGCACGTGGTCGAGGTGCTCCCGCACCCAGCGGCGCTTGGCCAGGATGGTCGCGCCCGGGATGCGCGGCACGCCGCCCGTCACGATGCGCAGCGGCTCGCCGCCGGTGTGGGCGTCGACGGTGGTGTAGGTGGCGGCGAACTCCATGGGCGAAGGCTACACGGTCGCCACCAGGCCGAGACGCTGCCGGGGGTTCCGCCGTCGTGCACGGAGCGTCGCGAGGAACGTCCCCGCCGCGGCGGGCGTACCATGAACGCGGAATCGGAGGTCCGGCATGGCCGCAAGCGCGATCAGCGTCGAAGGCGCCCGCTTCTCCTACGGCGAGCGCGAGGTCCTCAAGGGCATCAGCTTCGAGGTCGCGCCGGGCGAGGTGCTCGGCTTCCTGGGGCCGAACGGGGCGGGGAAGTCCACCACCGTCCGGATGCTCACGGGCCAGTTGCGTCCGTCGGCCGGCAGCGTCCGCCTGTTCGGCCGCGACGTCGGTCGGGAGCGCTCCGAGGTGATGGGGCGCGTGGGCGTCAGCTTCGAGGAGAAGAACCTGTACCCGAGCATGACCGGCGAGGAGAACCTGCGGTTCTTCGCGCGTCTCTACGGCGTGCCCCACCCGGACGTGCGTGCGTTGCTGGCGCAGGTCGGGCTGGAGGCGCGCGGCCGCGACCTGGTGGCGGGGTACTCCAAGGGCATGCGCCAGCGGCTGATGATCGCCCGCGCGCTGGTGCACGACCCGGACGTCCTGTTGCTCGACGAGCCCACCGACGGCCTCGACCCGGTCTCGGCGCAGTCGGTGCGCGACGTCATCCGGGCGCGCGTCGAGGCCGGCAACGCCGTCCTGCTCACGACCCACGACATGCACGAGGCCGACGCCCTCGCGCACCGGGTGGCCTTCATCAACGAGGGCGAGATCTACGCGCTCGACACCCCCGAGAACCTCAAGCTGGCGCACGGTACGCGCTCGGTGAAGGTGCGCCTGCGCGATGGCGACGGCGTGCGCGAGGAGTCGGTCGAGCTCGACGGCGAAGCCTCGGGCGCGCGGATCGCCGAGCTGATGGCGAGCGGCGAGGTCATCACGATCCACACCGCCGAGGCGACGCTCGAGGAGGTCTTCATCGGCATGACCGGCCGGGGGCTGGTATGAGCACCCGCCGCACCCGCGAGTTCTTCGCGCGCGGCGTGCCCAGCCGCGCGCCCTCGCGCGCCGGCATCGTGTGGGCCATCGTCGCGAAGGACCTGCGGACCTTCTCGCGCGACAAGCTGTGGATGATCCTGACGCCCCTGGCGCTGGTCTTCATGGTGGCGATCTTCTACCTGATGCCGCCGCGCGTCGACGAGACGCTGGTCGTCGGCGTGCACCCGCCCGCCATGGCGGCCGCGCTGCGCGTGGCGATGGGCGTGGGGGACGACGCGGTCGCCCTCGTGCTGCTGCCGTTCGAGGACGAAGGGGCGCTCGCCGCCGCCGTCGCGGGCGACGGGCCGGAGGGCGAGCCCCGCCCCATGATCGGCGTCTCGCTGCCGCTCGACCTGCTGCTGCGCGCGCGCCTCGGCCAGCCCACCACCGCCCGGGTCTACGTCGACGCCGCCGTGCCGCCCGAGGTGCGCGGTGCGATGACCACCGCCGTGCGCGAGGTCGCCGCCACCGCGGCCGGGGCGCCGCTGCCGGTCGCTTGGGACACGGACGAGTTCGTCGTGCTCGGCACCGACCGGTCCGGCGCGCAGATCCCGCTGCGCGAGCGCATGCGCCCCATGCTCGCCTTCATGGTCCTGCTCACGGAGTCGCTGGCGCTCGCCGGCCTGGTCGCGATCGAGGTGTCGCAGCGCACGGCGACCGCGCTGTTGGCGACGCCGGCGCGCATCGTCGACGTGCTGTTGGCGAAGGGCATCGTCGGCACCCTGTTGGCCTTCAGCCAGGCGCTGCTGGTCCTGCTCGTCACGCGCGCCTTCGGGCCCGGTTGGGGCGTGCTGCTGCTGGCGACCCTGCTCGGCGCGATGCTCATGGCGGCGATCGGCATGCTGACGGGCGCCGCGGGCAAGGACTTCCTCGGCACGCTGTTCTACGGCATGGTGTTCCTGCTGGTGCTGATGGTGCCGGCGATCGCCCAGGTCTTCCCCGGCAGCGCGGCGCCGTGGATCCAGGTGCTGCCGAGCTACGGCCTGATCCAGGCGATGACCGGCTCCTCGGTCTACGGGCTCGGCTTCGGGGACCTGTCCGGCCACCTCGCGGCGGCCGCCGCCTGGACGGCGGCGCTCTTCGCGCTCGGCTGGTGGGTGCTCGGCAGGAAGCTGGTGCGGCTGTGAAGGCCTCGCGCGTGCTCGCCCTCGTTCGCAAGGACTTCTCGCTCGGCCCGCGGTCGCCGCTCCTGCTGTACGCGGTCGCGATGCCGATCGTCATCACGCTGCTGCTGCAGGGGGTGTTCGGCAACCTGTTCGCCAACCCGCCGCGGCTCGGCATCGTCGACCCGGGCTCCTCCGCGCTGACGGTCGCGGCGCTCGAGCAGAGCGGCGTGCGCGCCAGCCTGGTGACCGACGCCGAGGAGCTGCAGCGGCGCGTCGCCGCCCACGACCTCGATGCCGGGCTGGTGCTCACCGCGGACTTCGACGCCGCGCTGCGCGCCGGCGAGCGGCCGCCGCTCACCTTCTACGTCGCCGGCGAGAGCCTGGCCTCGGACCGCGTCATCCTGGCCGTGACGACGATCGACCTGGTGCGCGGCGTGGAGGGGCGGCGGACGCTGGTCGACGTGGAGGTCGTGGCGCCCGGCGGCGAGGGGGTCCCGCTCGAGGTGCGCCTCGTGCCCTTCGCGGTGCTGATCGCGCTCTTCGCCGCCGGCGTCTTCGTCACGTCGTTCAGCTTCACCGAGGAGCGCGAGAAGCGCACGCTCGACGCGTTGCTCGCCTCCCCGATGACCATGGGCGAGGTCCTGTGGGCCAAGGGCCTGTTCGGCGGGCTGCTGGCCGCCGCGATGGCGACCGTGACGCTCGCCCTGAACGGTGCGTTGGTCGGGCAGGCGGTCGGGCTGCTGATCGCGCTGGCGATCGGCGCGGTCATGGCGGCCCTGTTCGGCTTGCTCTACGGCGTGCTGTCGCCGGACACGAAGATGCTGTTCGCGCTGTTCAAGTCGCTCAACCTGATCGTGTTCGCCCCCGCGCTGTTCTACGTGTTCCCCGACTGGCCGCGCTGGATCGCCTACCTGTTCCCCACCTACTGGCTGATCGATCCGATCGTCGAGATCGGGCAGCGCGGGGCGACGCTCGGGGACGTCGGGTGGCAGCTGGCCATCGGTGCGGCGATCTGCGCCGTGATGGTGGTGCTGGTGCGCCGGTTGGCGGAGCGGGTGCGGGCGCCGGCGGTGGCGTGAGGCGTGCCGACGAGCCTCCGACGGTGTGTCCCCGCCCCCCGTTTCACGAGTACACAAGCAGGCCGGCTCGGCTGGGGCTCGTAGCATGCGGTCCACCGACCCCGGATGCGGCGCGCCATCGGCGCCCCGCGCAGCCGGGTTCCGCGCGCCGGGGGCGCACGGAGGAGGAGGGCGACCGTGAGCAGCACCCGGGTGCGACAGCTTCTGACGAGCAAGCGGACGACCGGACCGGTGTGGTCCGTCGCGCCGGCCGACACCGTGTTCCAGGCCCTCGAGAAGATGGCCGAGCACAACGTGGGCGCGCTGGTCGTGCTCGAGGACGGGCGCCTCGTCGGCATGCTCTCCGAGCGCGACTACGCCCGCAAGGTGATCCTCAAGGGCTTGGCCTCGCGGGATACGGCCGTCGGCGACGTGATGACGCGCGAGGTGGTCACCGTCGGCCCCGACCACACCGTCGACGACTGCATGCAGCGCATGACCGAGGGGCGCTTCCGCCACCTGCCCGTCGTCGAGGACGATCGCGTCGTCGGGATCGTCTCGATCGGCGATCTGGTGGCGGCGATCATCGCCGAGCAGGCCTTCGAGATCGAGCAGCTGCGCGGGTACGTGAGCGGCTCGCCGGGCTGATCTCCGGCGCTCAGCTGGCGGTGGCGACGGCGGCGGCGAGCTCCGCCCCCCGCGCCAGCGCCGCCTGGTTCGCCCCCAGCAGCCGCTGGTGGCGTTCGGGCAGCACGTGCGCGAGCGTCGCGGCGACGCGCTCGAGACCGAGCGCCGGCAGCGCCCGCAGCCCCGCGTGGCGGGCGATCAGCGCGCCGAGCAGCACGACGTTCGTCAGCTTCGGGTGGCCGAGCTCGGCGGCGACGTCGTCGCCCGGGATGGCGACCACGTCGAGGTCGGTGCGCGCGACGTCGCGGTCGACCAGCGAGGCGTTGACGACGAGCAGGCCGCCCGGGGCCACCAAGGGTTCGTAGCGATCGAGCGACGGCAGGTTGAGGGCGATCACCGCTTGCGGTCGGCCGACGACGGGCGAGCCGATCGGGCCGTCGGCGACGACCACCGTGCAGTTGGCGGTCCCGCCGCGCATCTCGGGGCCGTAGGAGGGCATCCAGGTCGTCTGGAGGCCGGCGTCGAGCGCCGCGTGCGCGAGCAGTTGTCCCGCGAACAGGACGCCCTGACCGCCGAAGCCGGCGATCACGAGGTCGGCCGTGTGGACGGTGCTCATGCGCCCGCCCCCTTCCGGCGTGCGGGGCGGAGCCCCTCGGGCACCTTGAAATCCCCCAGCGGGAAGGCCGGCACCATCGCCTCCTCGACCCACTTGAGCGCCTCGTCGGGCTTCATCCCCCAGTTGGTCGGGCAGCTCGAGAGCAGCTCGACCATCGCGAAGCCCAGCCCCTGCTGCTGCACTTCGAAGGCCTCGCGGATCGCCTTCTTGGCGCGCTTGATCTGCACCACGTCGTGCAGGCTGCGGCGCACCACGTAGGCGGCGCCGTCGACCTGGGCGAGCAGCTCGCTCATGCGCAGCGGCGCCCCTTGGGTCGCCAGGTCGCGCCCGAGCGGCGAGGAGCTGGTGCGCTGGCCCACGAGCGAGGTCGGCGCCATCTGGCCGCCGGTCATGCCGTAGTTGGCGTTGTTGAGGAAGAAGACCGTGATCGGCTCGCCGCGCACGGCGGCGTGCAGGATCTCGGCGGCGCCGATCGAGGCCAGGTCGCCGTCGCCCTGGTACGTGAACACCAGCTTGTCCGGGGCGACCCGCTTGATGCCGGTCGCCATCGCCGGCGCACGCCCGTGGGCGGCCTGCGCGAAGTCGGTGGCGAAGTAGCGGTAGGCGAACACCGAGCAACCGACCGACGCGACGCCGATCGTGGTGCCGCGCACGCCCAGCTCGTCGATCACCTCGGCGATCAGCCGGTGGCCGATGCCGTGCGTGCAGCCCGGGCAGTAGTGGGTGGGGACGTCGGTGAGGGCGTCGGGGCGCTCGTAGACCGGGGTGGTCGGGAGGGCGGCGGCGTTCATGCGGGCACCTCCTCGGGGTCGCGCCACGGCGCCGTGTCGCCGGGGGCGTCGCCCAACTCGTGCGCGAGGGCGCGGATCGCGTCCTGGATCTCCTCGGGCATCGGCATGACCCCACCGGTGCGGCCGAAGAAGCGCACCGGCACGCGTTCGGCGACGATGCGCTGCACGTCCTGGAGCATCTGGCCGGCGTTCATCTCGACGACCAACACGCCGTCGACGCGGTCGGCGAGCGCGCGCAAAGCGTCGGTGGGGTACGGGTCGAGCGTGATCGGGCGGAGCAGGCCGACGTCGATGCCCTCGTCGCGTGCGGCGGCGATGGCGGTCTTGGCTAGCCGCGCGGAGGTCCCGAAGGCGACGACCGCGATGCGCGCGCCGTCGAGCCGGTGCTCCTCGACGCGCACCTCGGCGGCCTCGATGGCCGCGTACTTCTCTTGCAGGCGGGCGTTGAAGGCCTCCTCGTCGGCGGGTTCGAGGTGGATCGACGAGATCAACCGGGTCGGGCGGTCCGCCGCGCCGGTGAGCGCCCAGTCGGGGCGTTCGGCGGCCGGGCGCGCGTCCTGCATCGGCGGCAGCTCCGCCCCTTCCATCATCTGCCCGAGGCTGCCGTCGGCCAGCACGACGACGAGGGTGCGCCAGCGGTCCGCCAGGTCGAAGGCGAGCACGGTGTGGTCGATCAACTCCTGGACGGTGGACGGCGCGAGCACGATCGAGCGGTAGTCGCCGTGGCCGCCCCCCTTGACCATCTGGAAGTAGTCGCTCTGGGCCGGGGCGATGTTGCCCAGCCCCGGACCGCCGCGCATGACGTCGACGAGGACGGCCGGCACCTCGGAGGCGGCCATGTAGCTGATCCCCTCCATCATCAGGCTGACGCCGGGGCTCGAGGACGAGGTCATCGCCCGCGCGCCGGCCGCGGCGGCGCCGTAGACCATGTGGATCGCCGCGACCTCGCTCTCGGCCTGCACGAAGGCGCGCCCGAGCTCGGGCATCCGCGTCGCCATGTGCTCGAGCGCCTCGGTCTGCGGGGTGATGGGGTAGCCGAAGTACGCGTCGCAGCCGGCGCGGATCGCGGCCTCGGCGAAGGCGACGTTGCCCTTCAGGAGTTCGATGGCCATGGGCGCCTCCCTACCCGCGCCGCTCGCGGTAGACGGTGATGGCGGCCTCGGGGCAGATGGTGGCGCACAGCTCGCAGCCGGTGCACGCGCCCTCGGGGTCGTCGAGTTCGATGGGGTGCACGCCGCGGGCGTTGAAGCGCTCCCCCGCCACCCGCAGGAGTCCCTTGGGGCAGACCGGGATGCACAGGGCGCACCCCTTGCAGAGCGACGCGTCGACCGTCACGGTGCCGTTCATGCGGTCCCTCCGTCCTTCGATGGCCTCAGGGTACGCGTCCGGTGGCGGGCGGTGTGTCCCAACCTAGGGAGAATGCCCGAGCCGTATCGGTCGGTTCCCGTCGCCTTTAGAATGCCGCCATGCCGCTCTCCGACGTCGAAGTGCGGGTGCTGGGCGTGCTCGTCGAGAAGGAGCGCACCACCCCCGAGACCTACCCGCTGTCCACCGGCGCGCTGCACACCGGATGCAACCAGCGCACCAACCGCGACCCGGTGACCGATCTGCACCTGCGCGAGGTGACCGAGGCGCTGCAGCGCCTGCGCGACCGTGGCCTCGCGACGACCGTGCAGGAGGTGTCCGATCGGGTGCCCAAGCACCGGCACCTGCTCGCCCGCGCGCTCGACGTGGACGACCGCGAGCTGGCGCTGATCGCCGTGCTGATGCTGCGCGGCGCGCAGACGCCCGGCGAGCTGCGCACCCGCACCGAACGGTACGTCGCCTTCCCCGACGTACCCGCGGTCACGGCCGTCCTGGAGCGGCTCGCGGCGCGGAGCGTGGCGCTGGTGCGCTGCCTCGGCCGCGCGCCCGGCCAGAGCCAGGACCGCTGGGTGCACACCCTCGGGGTCGACGAGGAGCGGCAGCGTCCGCGGGCGCGGCCGGTCGCGACGGAGCCCGAGGCCGAGGCGGCCGCCACCGCGCCCGTGGCGCCCGAGGGTGCGCCGGAGCTCGACGTCGTCGCGCTCCTCGAGCGGCTCGAGGCCCTGGAACAGCGGGTCGTCGCGCTTGAGCGCCGATGGGCGGCCTCCGGACTCGACGTCGCAAGCCCTTGAGCAGCGGTCTCGAGCTGCGGCGGATCTTCGCGATGGCGTCGAGGATCGTGCGCAGCCTTCGCGCGCAGGCGACTAGCACGGCCACGAACCATTCCGTACGGTCGCCCGCTGGGCGTCGGGGAGGTACCGTTCGCGCACGCTTCGCCAAACTTGCAAATCGAAAGGCAGACTTTTGATTTGCAAGTTTGGCGAAGCGTGGCGCACGCGTGAAGGTGGGTCGGCGTCGATCCCGCGCTCACGGCCCTACGTGAACCGTCCCGCGCGTTCCAGGACGTTCGGCCCTCGTGCAAAGTTTCACGAGATGGGACGATGTCGCCGCACACCGTGCGAGGTTCTCGTTCGCGGGCCCGTCCGTGACCGGCGGGTCGGAAGGACGGCGACATGGCCGGACGCAGGTTCGAGGCGGCCGCGCTCGACGCGCTCTTCGGAGCGCTCCGAGGGCGCGGCTACACGCTCGTTGGCCCCAGGCTCGAGGATGGCGCCATCGTGTACGGCGCGCTCGACGGCGCCGACGAGCTCCCGATCGGATGGACGGAGGTGCAGGAGGCCGGGCGCTACCGCGTCCAGCGGCGCAGCGACGCCGCCCGCTTCGGGGGCACCGTCGGCCCCCACGCCTGGAAGCGCTTCCTGCACCCGCCCGCGCTGCGCCTGTGGCGCGCCGAGCGCGACGATGGCGGTGGCTTCGAAGTGCAGGACGCTCCGGACGAGCCGCCGCAGTACGCCTTCATCGGGGTCCGACCGTGCGACGTGGCGGCGATCGCCATCCAGGACCGCGTGTTCACGGGCGGCGCGCACGTCGATCCGGACTACGCGGCGCGCCGAGCGGCGGCCTTCGTGGTGGCGGTGCACTGCACCGAGCCCGGAGGCACCTGCTTCTGCGCCTCCATGGGGACCGGACCGCGCGCGGACGCCGGCTTCGACCTGGCGCTCACCGAGCTGCTGCCCGCGGACGGGGGCGAGCCGACGTACCTGGTGGAGATCGGCAGCGAGCGGGGCGCGGACGTCCTCGCGGACGTGCCGACCGACGCGGCGAGCGACGCCGAGATGGCCGAGGCGGACCGGCGCCTCCGCGGCGCGGCCGACCGCATGGGGCGCACGCTCGAGGTCCGCGGCCTCGCCGAGGCGCTGCTGGCGGCCCCCGACCATCCGCGCTGGGACGCCGCCGCCGAACGCTGCCTGGCCTGCGGCAACTGCACGCTCGCCTGCCCCACCTGCTTCTGCAGCACCGTCGAGGACACGACCGACCTGACCGGCGCCTTCGCCGAGCGCACCCGGCTCTGGGACTCCTGCTTCACGCTCGACCTCTCGTACATCCACGGCGGCCCGGTGCGGCCGTCGCTCCGCGCGCGGTACCGCCAGTGGGCGACCCACAAGCTCGCGACCTGGGAGGCGCAGTTCGGCACCGCCGGTTGCGTGGGGTGCGGTCGCTGCATCACCTGGTGCCCCGCCGCGATCGACCTCACCGAGGAGGCGACCGCCATCGCCGCGAGCGCCGCCTCGACCGGCGCGCGCGGTGGGGCGCGGCCGACGGCATGGCCCGCGAAGGAGGCCGCAGATGCTGCCCCGTCCCGCTGAACGACCCTGGGCGCCGCCGCCCGTCGCCGCCCCCGAGCACGGCCCGATGCATCCGGTGGTCTACCGGGTGGCCACGCACCACGCGGACAACGACGATACCTTCACCCTCACGCTGGAGCCGCCCTCCGGGCATGCGGCCGAGCCCTTCCGCCCCGGGCAGTTCAACATGCTCTACGTGTTCGGGGTGGGCGAGGTGCCCATCTCGATCAGCGGCGACCCGGACCGCCCCGAGACGCTCGTGCACACCACCCGCGAGGTCGGCGCGGTCACCCGCGCCATGCGCGGTCTGGGCGTGGGCGCCGCGATCGGCGTCCGCGGGCCGTACGGGAGCAGCTGGCCGGTGGACGCCGCCGAGGGCCGCGACGTGGTGCTCATCGCCGGCGGGATCGGCCTGCCACCGCTGCGGCCGGCGCTCTACCACGTGCTCGCGCGCCGCGAGCGCTACGGCCGGGTGGTGCTGCTCTACGGCGCTCGCACCCCCGAGGACCTGCTGTTCCGCGACGAGCTCGCCGCCTGGCGCGCGCAGCTCGACCTCGAGGTCCACGTCACCGTCGATCGCGCCACCGGCGGTTGGCGCGGCAACGTCGGGGTGTGCACGCCGCTGGTGAAGCGCGCGCCGATCGACCCGCGGCGCACGGTCGCGATGATCTGCGGCCCCGAGGTGATGATCCGGGCCGCCTGCACCGAGCTCGCCCGCCGCGGCGTCAGCCCGCAGGACACCTACGTCTCGCTCGAACGCAACATGAAGTGCGCCGTCGGGCTGTGCGGCCATTGCCAGTTGGGGCCGCACCTGGTCTGCCGGGACGGCCCGGTGTTCGCCTACGACCAGGTCGAGCGCTTGCTCGACCGCGGGGAGGTGTGACGTGGCGCTCCACGCGACGCGCGACGTAGCCGCCGGGCCCTTCGTCCGGACCGGCCCTCGGCCCACGCTGGCGGTCTGGAAGTTCGCCTCCTGCGACGGCTGCCAGTTGACCCTGCTCGATTGCGAGGACGAGCTGCTGGCGGTGGCCGGGCAGGTCGACATCGCCTACTTCCTCGAGGCCTCGAGCGCCACCGTGGAGGGTCCCTACGACGTCTCGCTGGTCGAGGGCTCGATCACCACCGCGCACGACGCCCAGCGCATCCGCGCCATCCGCGCGCAGTCGGGCAAGCTGGTCGTGCTCGGCGCCTGCGCGACCGCCGGCGGCATCCAGGCGCTGCGCAACTTCGCCGGCGCCGACGGCGGCCCCGACGCGTCGGCCTACGCCGCCTCGGTGTACGCCCGCCCCGAAGCGCTCGAAGCGCTCCCGCTCGCGACCTCGACGCCCATCTCGGAGCACGTCTTCGTCGACTTCGAGCTGCGCGGCTGCCCGATCGACAAGCACCAGTTGCTCGAGGTCGTGAGCGCCACCCTCGCCGGCCGCAAACCGCAGGTGCCGGCCTACGCGGTCTGCCTCGAGTGCAAGCGGCGCGGCGTTCCGTGCGTCCTGGTCGCCGGTGGTCAGCCCTGCCTGGGGCCGGCCACGCAGGCGGGCTGCGGCGCCCTGTGCCCCAGCTTCGGGCGCGGGTGCTACGGGTGCTTCGGGCCGATGGAAGGCCCCAACCTCCCCGCCCTCTCCGAGCGCTTCGCGGCGCTGGGCGTGGACGCCGACGGTTGGCTGCGCGCCCTGCGCACCTACAACGCCTACGCCGGGCCCTTCCGGAAGGAGGCGGAACGTGTCGAACGCCATCGCTCCTGAGACCGTCACCCCCCGCGGCACCCGCCGCATCGACGTCGAGGCTCTGGCGCGCGTCGAGGGAGAGGGCGCGTTGCACGTGCGCATCGAGGGGAACACCCTCGAGCACGTCGCACTGCGCATCTACGAACCGCCGCGCCTGTTCGAGGGCTTCCTGCGCGGCCGCCACTACACCGAACCGCCCGACATCACGGCCCGGATCTGCGGGATCTGCCCGGTGGCCTACCAGATGGCGGCGTGCCACGCGCTGGAGGCCGCCTGCGGGGTCACCGTCGACGGTCCGGTCCGCGAACTGCGCCGGCTGCTGTACTGCGGCGAGTGGATCGAGAGCCACGCGCTGCACGTCTACATGCTCCATGCCCCCGACTTCCTGGGGTACCCGAGCGGCATCCACCTGGCGGCCGACCACCGCAGCACCGTCGAGCAGGGCCTGCGGCTCAAGAAGGTCGGCAACGACCTGATGACCGTCCTCGGCGGCCGCGAGATCCATCCGGTCAACGTGCGCTTGGGCGGCTTCTACCGGCTGCCGCGGCTCGACGCGCTGCGCGCGCTGCGCGAACCGCTCCTGCGGGCCCGCGAGGACGCGTTGGCGACGGTGCGTTGGGTGGCCGGCTTCGAGTTCCCCGACGTCGCCCCCGACCGCGTCTTCCTGTCGCTGTCGCACCCGGACGAGTACCCGCTCAACGAGGGGCGGCTGGTCTCGAGCCGCGGCCTCGACGTGCCGGTGAGCGCCTTCGAGGACCACGTGGTCGAGGAGCACGTGCCGCACTCCACCGCGCTGCACGCGACGCTCGACGGCGAGCCGTACCTGGTGGGGCCGCTGGCGCGCTACGCGCTGAACTACGACCGGCTGTCGCCGCTGGCGCAGGAGGCGGCGCGGGACGCCGGCCTCGGTCCGGTGGTGCGCAACCCGTTCCAGAGCATCGTGGTGCGCGCCGTCGAGCTGGTGTACGCCTGCGACGAGGCGCTCCGGATCCTCGACGCCTACGAGCCGCCCGACCGACCGAGCGTCGAGGTGCCGCCGCGCGCCGGGCGCGGGCACGCCTGCACCGAGGCGCCGCGCGGCACGCTCTACCACCGCTACACGATCAACGACGAGGGCATCGTGCTCGACGCGCGGATCGTGCCGCCCACCGCCCAGAGCCAAGCGAGCATCGAGCAGGACGTGCGCGACGTGGTCGAGGCCCACCTGGACGAGCCCACCGAGCAGCTGCAGCACCTGTGCGAGCAGGCGGTGCGCAACCACGACCCGTGCATCTCGTGCGCCACGCACTTCCTGCGCCTCGAGGTGGAGCGGAGCTGACCGAGTGGCCGCGCCCCCCGTGCCCACCCTCGTGGTCGGGATCGGCCACGACGACCGCGGCGACGACGCGGCCGGCCCGCTCACGGTGCGCCTGCTGGCGCGCGCGTGGGGCGACCTGCTGCCCCCGCACGTCGCCGTGCGTACCTGGCGCGGCGATCCGCTCGGGCTGATCGACGCCTGGTCCGGGATCGAGCGGCTGGTGCTCGTCGACGCGGTGGTCTCGGGCGCCGCGCCGGGCACCTGCCGCCGCTACGGGGTCGACGCCCCGTTCGCCACGGGCGCGGGTGCGTCGACCCACGGGGTCGGGCTCGCGGACGCGCTGGCGCTGGCGCGCAGCCTCGGTCGCCTGCCGCCGACCGTCGAGGTCTGGGGGATCGAGGCGGCCGAGTTCACGGTCGGCGCCCCGCCCTCCGCGGCCGTGGCGACCGCCGCCGCCGACCTCGCCGCGCGCTTGGCGGAGGCGCTCGGGCGGAAGGGGGCACCGACGGCTTAGGACGTTCCACCCTCGTGAACGAATGCACGAGTTGGGAGAATCGGGGCAGTGCGCGACCGCCGCGCGCGACCCCGGTTCCCTCCGGACGTCGCTTCCCGGCGGTCGCGTGGACGGAAGGCCCACCGACCAGGAGGCGGCATCGTGACGAACGGCGAACCTCAAGCCCCCCAGGCGACGCGACCCAACCGGGTCCCCCCGGCGCCGGCGCCTGCGGCGGACGCGGACCCCCGCGTCGCGCTGTTGACGACCCAGCTCAAGAAGGCGCGCTACCGCCCGGACGCGCTCATCGATCTGCTCCACGTGGCCCAGGACATCTACGGCTACCTGTCGCGGCCGCTGCTCGCCAGGCTGGCCGACGAGCTCGCGCTGCCACCCTCGAAGGTGCTCGGGGTGGCGACCTTCTACCACCTGTTCCGCTTCGACCCTCCGGGCGACCACACCTGCACCGTGTGCACCGGCACCGCCTGCTTCGTCAAGGGGGCGGACGCGCTGGTGGAGACCGTCGGCAGCGCGCTGGAGGTGCCGCTCGGCGGCACCCGCAGCGACGGCCGCGTCTCGCTGCTCGAAGCGCGCTGCCTCGGCAGCTGCGGCATGGCGCCGGTGGCGCTCGTCGACGGCCGCGTGGTCGGCAAGGCGACCGGCGAGGGTCTGGTGGCCGCGCTCCGCGAAGCGGGCGTCGGTGAGCCGGGCGCCGCGCGCGTCTCCGATTCGGCCGGCACCGCCGACCCGGTCGGCACGCCGGCCGTCCTGGGGGGGACGGCATGAGCGTCGTCGACCTCCACGACCTCGCGCAACGCGAGCTGGCGACCCAAGGCTCGTTCC
>JAABSI010000180.1 GCA_011390455.1 Trueperaceae bacterium | reverse complement strand
CTTTCCGATGGTGCACACCGGTCCCGGCGGCAGTGAGGCGCTGCCCGAGATGACCGACAAGTCGAAGATCGAGGCCGAGTACCATCGCCAGTTCTTCCGCCGCGTCGACCAGGCGCTCGCGGCGTACACCAAGGCCGACCCGCTACCGCTCTGCGTCGTCGGCGTCGAACGCTGGCTGGCGTACTTCCAGAACGTCACCGACCACAAGAACATCGTCGCCACCGTCACGGGCAACCACGACCAAACGCCGCCGCACGAACTCGGCAAGCTCGTGTGGCCGGTGGTGGCCGAGGCCCTGTCGGTCCGGCGCCAAAGGGCGCTCGACGCGCTCGACGCCGCCGTCGGGGCGCAGCGCTTCGCCTCCGGGCTGGACGAGGCCTGGCGCCGCGCCCAGGAGGGCCGCGGCGAGCTGCTGCTGGTCGAGCAGGACTACCACCAGGCCGCGCGCTACGACGAGGCCACGGGACAGCTGCACCTACTCCCCGCGGGCGACCCCGCTGCCACCATGGTCGACGCCGTCGACGACCTCATCGAGCTCGTGCTGGCCAAGCAGGGCGAGGTGGCGTTCGTCGACGACGGCGCGCTCGAAGGGCACGGGCGGGTGGCGCTGACGCTGCGGTACTGAGCCGGGCCGTCCCGTCAGCCCTCGGCGCCGCCGGGCGGCCCACCGCCGACGCCGCGCGCCGCGACCTTGGTGACGGCGCGCCCGGAGCGCAACTCGGCAACCTGCCCGATGTCGCCGCCGCCGTCTGAAGCGTCGGCCTCGACCTCGACGATGCCGAGGAGCCGCGAACCCGCGTCTCGGACGATGCGCGCCAAGCGCTGCTCCGTGCGTCGATCGAGCCCACCGCGACCGGTGACCAACACCACGCCGGTGGCGAACTGGGCCAGCAGTCGGCCGTCCTCGACCGTCTCGAGCGGTGGTGCATGGACCACGATGGCGTCGTACGCGACCCAGCGCTCCAACGCTTCACCGAAGCCGGCGAACAGGGCGGGCGCGGTCCCGGGCGCCGGCCGGGCAGGGCGGAACTGCGGCACCAGGTCGAGCGAACGCCCGTCCGAGACGTCGATGGTCACCAGGTGGTGCGGCCCGGCGGGATGCTGTAGCCATTCGAGCGTCGTCGCGGCCCGCGGATCGGGTCCGCCGGCGTCGGCCGGCTCCGGCACCGCGTACCGGGACGCGAGGGCCGGTGCGTAGATCACGCCGTCGACGAGAAGCGTCCGTGCCCCGTTGTACGCCAACTCCTCCGCCAACAGGCTCGCCACGTCGACGGCGCCCGCCGGCTCCAGGGCGCCACTGACCATCACCACGCGTGGCCGGACCTGCGCGGTCAGCGTCAAGACGCGCACCCGCAGTCGATCGGCCGCCGCGAACGACGCCGGATCGCGGTCCATGCGCGGCCGTGGGAACACCACCAGCGGAGCGCCCCCTCGACGGCTCTCGACCTGACGCCGGCCGCGCCCGCTCGCCGGCCGACGCGTGCGGGCCGACGACCGGTGCGACACGAAGCCGACGAGGCCCCCGATCAGGGCCGCGGCGGCGGCCGCGACGATCAGCGTGGGCGCGGGCGTCCAGCGGATCGGGCCGATGCGCTCGAGCGCGAGGGGTGCCTCGCCGGCGGCGATCGCCGCCGCCAGATCCGTGCGCGTCTCGATGAGTCGGGCACGCGCGGCGACCAGCTCGGCCACCCGCTCGTCGACCCCGCCACCGAGCACCTGCTGCGCGCGAACCTCCTCCGCCAGGTCAGCGATGCTCGCGTCGAGTTCCGCCAACACGCGCTCGGACCGAGCGCCCGCATCCGCGCGATCGCGCGCCTCGAGCTCCCCAGCGACCGCAGCCGCCGCGCGGGCAGCGGCCCACGGCGTGCTCGCCCGCAGCGCGAGCCACAGCTCTGCGCCGTCCGGCCCCGCGGGGTCGAGCTGGGCCCGCAGGCGGTCACGCAGATCGGCGACATCCGACGCCGTCGCTTCTGCCGAGCCGAGTGCGCGGAGCGCGCCGCGCAAGACGTCCTCCTCCACGATCGCGGTGAGGAACGCCTCGCGGTCGGCGTCTCCCGCCACCAACGTCGACTCGAAGCGCCAGCCGACGGTCGCCTCGAAACCCGGCGCGGTCCAGGCCGCGAGGACCATGCCGACGACGGCCGCCCCCGCGGCGAAGGCGAGCACGAACCAGAAGGTGGTGATTCGGCGGCTTCGGTGATCGTCCAAGGTGCTGCGATCGTACCGTCTCCGCGGGCACCGCCGCGGACGGCGTGACCGCGCGGAGCTTCATCGCGGGGACGTGCCGCGCAGCGAACACGGTGCCTGCGCCCGCCCGCGCGCCCCCGGCGCTACCATGGGGCGAACGAGGTGCCCCATGAACGCGTCGCACGCGGCCGCCCACCCACGGGACCCAGAACAGCGTCCCCCCTCCCAGCGCAAGAGCGATCCGTCCCCGCCGACCGCCGCGCCCGCCGTCGAGCGGCGCGGCGACGTCTGGCATCTGCGCTCCTACCAAGCCGTGCGGCAGGTGCTGCGCGACGCCGACGCCACCCGCCAGGCCGGCTTCAACGCCGAGCTGGCACGCCGCAGTTCGCTGCGTCAGCCGGTCCTGTTCCAGGACGGCGCCGAGCACCGCGAGCAGCGCACGGCCATCGCCCGCTTCTTCACGCCCAAGACGGTCGACGAGCGCTACCGGACGCTGATGACGGAACTGAGCGACGCGCTGGTCGACGACCTGCGCGCCGCCGGCGGCGCCGATCTCGACGACGTGAGCCTGAAGCTGGCCGTCGAGGTTGCCGCGCGCGTCGTCGGGCTGACAGACTCGCGCCGCCCGGGCATGGCGGGCCGCCTCGAGGCCGTGCTGTCGCTGGAGCGCCTCACCGCGGCGGCGCCGGCGAAGCGCGCGCTCGGGATGCTCGTGGCGCAGGCCCGCATGTGGTGGTTCTACCTGCTCGACGTGCGCCCCGCGATCGCGGCGCGCCGCCGCGAGCCGCGCGAGGACGTCATCAGCCATCTGCTCGCCAAGCGCTACCGCGGCGTCGAGATCCTCATCGAGTGCATCACCTACGGCGCCGCCGGGATGGCCACGACCCGCGAGT
>JAABSI010000179.1 GCA_011390455.1 Trueperaceae bacterium | reverse complement strand
ATGGGCCGCTCTTCCTCTACGTCGTCGCGGACGGCATGGGCGGCGCCGCGGCGGGTGAGATCGCCAGCAAGACCGCCGTGGAGGTGCTCGACGATGCCTTCAGCCGCTACGCGCAGCAGCTCGCGGAGGGCGCCGCGGTGGTGCCGGTCGGCATCCTGATCGACAAGGCCATCCGGCTGGCCAACCGCCGCGTCCACGCGGCCGCGCAGAGCGAGGCGCGCCGCGGGATGGGCACCACCCTGACCTGCATCGCCGTCCTGGACGATCGCGCCTACGTCGGGCACGTCGGCGACTCGCGCGCGTGGCTGTTCCGCGGCGGCACCATCTACCAGCTCACCAAGGACCACTCGTGGGTCGAGGAGCAGATCGAGCTCGGCAGGCTGACCCCCGAGGAGGCCGAGGACCACGAGTGGCGCAACCTGATCACCCGCGCGCTCGGCACCCGGCCCCAGGTGGTGCCGGACCTCATCGAGAGCGACGTCCAGCCCGGCGACGTCTTCGTGCTCGCCAGCGACGGCCTCCACGGCCAGGTGAAGGCGCACGAGATCTCCGCCGAGCTCAAGCGCACGCGCGACCGCCAGCACGCCGCGGACTACCTCATCGCCCTGGCGAACGAGCGCGGCGGTCCCGACAACATCACGCTCGTCATCGCCGAGGTCCCGCGATGAGCCTGCCCTGGTGGGCCCTCATCGGCGCCGGCGTGCTCGTCGGCTGGGTCTTCTCCCGGCTCCCGACCTGGATCATGCTCTTCGTGCTGGGGCTGTCGGTCGCGATGGCCGGCTACCTCGTCAGCCTCGGTGGGCTCGAGCGCGCCATCGCGCCGCTGCTCGCCTACGCCGTCGCGCTCGGTCTGCTGGTGCCGGCCGTGACCGTGGTCGCGCGCAGCTCGCGGGTGGCGCCGCCCAAGCGTCAGGTGGTCCCGCCGGCCGTCCGGCACAAGGAGCGCATCACGCGCCGCAGCGGCACCAAGTCCGGCACCGGCATGGAGGTGACGCCGCTGGCGGACGGCGTCCAGATCCCCGGCTACGAGGTCCTCGAGAAGGTCGGATCCGGCGGGATGGCCTCCGTCTTCCGTGCGCGGCGCACGAGCGACGGCCAGGTCGTCGCGCTCAAGGTGCCGATGGAGCAGTACGTCGCCGACGCCAAGTTCATCCGCCGCTTCCACCGCGAGGCGGAGGTCGCGCAGCGGCTGAACCACGGCAACATCGTCCGCACCTTCGAGCACGGCAGCCTCGGCACCCAGCACTTCATGGCGATGGAGTACGTCGACGGGCGCTCGCTCGAGGGCTACATCGAGAGCAGCGAGCTGACGATCGACCTCTCCGTGCAGGTGATGACTCGGGTGGTCGAGGCCCTGCAGCACATCCACCAGGCGGGCATCATCCACCGCGACATCAAGCCCGGCAACATCATGGTCGTGCGCGGCGGCATCGAGGAGGGCCCCCAGGGGCCGCGGCTCCACAGCGAGGCCGTCAAGCTGATGGACTTCGGCATCGCCGGCGGCCGCGTGCTCACGCGCCTGACGATGACCGGTGCCCGCGTCGGCACCCCGGTGTACATGTCGCCCGAGCAGGCCCGCGGCCTGCGCATCGACCACCGCTCCGACATCTACTCGCTCGGGCTGGTGTTCTACGAGATGCTCACCGGCCAGACGGCGTTCAAGGGCGGCTACGAGGCGATCGTCCACCAGCAGATCTTCCAGACGCCGCCGCCGCCGCGCCAGCTCAACCTGCGCGTCCCCAAGGCGCTCGACACGCTGGTCATGCGCATGATCGCCAAGGACGCCGACGAGCGCCCCAGCCTCGCGGACGTGCTCGACGAGCTCGAGGCGGTCGACCTGCGCGACGTCAGCGAGATCGCGCTCAGCAGCCGCATCGTCCTCACCGTCGACAGCCGCCAGGGCGTGGTGCGCGTGCTCGACACCGAGGGCAACCTGCACGCGCCGATCGGCGACATCGGCGTCGGGGAGGGCTCGTTCAGCACCGCGCCCGTCTCCGTCGCCAGCGACCGCGAGGGCCACCTCTACAGCGCCACCTTCGAGTACCGCGTCGACCAGGAGCGCCACCGCATGCTCGCCAAGCGCGCGCCCGACGGACGCCTCCTGCTCACGTTCGGCGCCTACGGCATGAAGCCGGGCGAGCTGCTGTTCCCGACGGCGATCACCTGCGCGCCCGACGGCAGCGTCCTGGTGCTCGACGGCGAGACCCACCAGGTGCAGCGCTTCACGCCCGACGGCGAGTTCATCGCCGCCTTCGGCGGCCGCGGCCAGGGGCAGGGCACCTTCAACGACCCGCGCCTCGTCAAGACGGGGCCCGACGGCAAGGTCTACGTGCTCGACTACGGCAACCGCCAGGTGCAGCGCCTCGCGCCCGACGGCAGCTACGAGACCCGCTGGGCCTTCCGCCTCGGCGGCGAGCGCCCGGGCATGCGGCTGATCGACGGCTTCCACGTCGACGCGAACGGCACCCTCTTCATCAGCGACGCCACCGCCGGCAAGATCCGGACCGTCACCAGCGACGGCAAGCTCGGCCCGGTCTACGCCCTCGAGAAGCTCCAGGGCGAGGCCAGCGACGCGCTGCTCGACCTCGGCACCGACGAGCACGGCCACCTCTACGCCTCGCGGCGCGGCGGTCACCTCATCCGCAAGTTCGACGGCCAGGGTCAGCTGATCGACACGATCGAGACGTACGCGAACGTGGTGCACATGCTCATCGATGTGCGGTTGTGATGCGGAGCATCACAACCGCCAAGCAGTTCAGCGACCCTCCGGGTCGCTGAACTGCCGTGCGGGTCTGACGGGGCAAGGCCGGGTCAGACCCGCCTAGCAGTTCCGCGGCCCTGTGGGCCGCCGAACCGCCGTGCGGAACCTTGGTGGCGCAGGTAGATCGAGAACCGCCGCGCGAAGGCCCGCCCCTCAACCCCCGAACGCCCGGAACACCGCCTGGATCGCGCCGAGGATGATGTTGGCGAAGAAGCGCTGGATCGCGCCCAGGACGCCGCTGTAGCTGAGCAGCATGAAGATGACGATGAAGCCGATGAAGCCGTACTGGGCCACCTGCTGCACCAGGCGGCGGACCTGCGGGCTGCCCCAGGCGAGCGCGGCGCGGGCGCCGTCGAGCGGGTAGACGGGGAAGATGTGGATCACCGCGTGGAGGAT
>JAABSI010000178.1 GCA_011390455.1 Trueperaceae bacterium | reverse complement strand
CTCCGCGCTCCGCAGCGGCCACACCACCACGGTGGGGCTGATCATCGGCAGCATCGTCGAGCCGTTCTTCGCCGAGCTCACGCGCGCCATCGTCCACGACGTGCGCAGCAGGGGCTACAGCGTGGTCATCGCGGACAACGAGTACCGCTCGGATCTCGAGGCGTCGCACCTCCACACCTTCAACGGCAACCGCGTGTCGGGGTTGATCCTGCGCAGCGCGTACGACAGCGGCAACCTCCCCTACCTCGAGCGCATGCGCGCCCGTGGCGTGGCGATCGTCGAGGTCGACTACTTCGTGCCCGGAAGCCCGCTGTCGCACGTGTTGCTCGACAACGCCGGCGCGGTGGAGGCCGGCGTCGCCCATCTCGTCGCTCACGGGCACCGGCGGATCGCCGCGCTGGGCAGCTTCCACCGCACGCTCAACCCCGACGAGCGGGTCCAGACGTTCCCACGGGCGCTGGCAGAACAGGGGATACCGCTGCCGGACGCCTACGTGCGCGCCGTCTCGCCGACCGCCTGGGACGCCTACTCGCTCACGCTCGATCTCATGCGGGTCGACGAGCCACCGACGGCGCTGTTCTCCATCACCGGTTCGATGGCCGGCGGCGCCTACCGCGCGCTGCGGCAGCTCGGCCTGCGGGTGCCCGAGGACGTCAGCCTGCTGTCCTTCGACGACTACGCCTGGATGGAGCTGGTCACGCCCGGGATCGACAGCCTGGCGCAGCCCGTGGCCACGATGGGGCGTGCGGCCGTGCGCCTGCTCTTCGAGCAGATGCGCCAGGGGCGCGACGCGCCCGTCGAGCGCCTGCGCTTCCCGGCGGAGATGATCGTGCGCGGGAGCGTGGCGGCGCCGTCGCGCTGACCGCGGGGGTTCCGCCGGCGGGCGCCTTCGGCCTTCCGGGACCGGGCAGTGCCTGGACGCCGGCCGGCGGCTCGGCCAGCGACCGGCGGCTCAGCCAGCGACCGACGGACGCGACGCCGCCAGCCAAGCCCGTGAGGTGGTCACGTGTTCGGCCAGCAGCTCGCGGCTCGGCAGCAGGTCGAAGCGTTCCGGCACCACCCGCAGCGGCCGGCCGTCGAGCGGCGCGTACGGCGTCGCGCCCCCGGCGGCCCGGCGCACGCTCGCGTGCACCCGGACGACGAACCCCTCCGGCTCGATGCACAGCAGCCCGTGCTCGAACAGTCGCGCGAGGTCCGCCCGCAGCAGCACCCCGTTCTCGACCCGGTTCGGTCCGCCGCGCGCAGCCGGGCGGAGCTGCACCACCTCGAGGGCGGCGAGCGCCCGCTCGCCGGTGACGGCACAGCGGTGCCCGTAGGCGTCGGCGACGGCGAGGCGGAAGCGGCCCGGCCCCGGTTCGCCGTCCAACGGCGTCGGCGACCAGCGCGCACCGAGCCGCCCACGTACCTGCTCCCATAGCGCGTGCGCCGCGTCGCCCCGGTAGAGCTTGCCGTGGGCCACGCTCGGCCGCCAGTCGTCCGGAACCGCGACCCAGTCGGCCTCGTCGAGGATCGCGGGCCGGTCGAGGACCACGCAGCTGAGCAACGGATCGACGGCCGTTGGCTCGGGGTGCGCGCGTGCGGTGCGTCGGCGGAGCTCGGCCGGGTCGACGACCCCGTTGGCGGCCCCGAAGGCCAGCCAGGCGAGCGACAGCGGCAGCCGCTCGGCCGCGACGAAGCGACCGGCGCCGACGATGGCGTTCCAGGGGGCGTGCAGCTTGAGCAGGTAGGGCTCGCCGGGCTCGAGCGCGCGGAACCGCCGTCGGTGGGGGCGCCAGAGGTTGGCGTCGCCCGGCGCGAGGGCGGCCACGCGCTCGACCCAGGTGCGCTCCGTGAGGCCGACGAACGTCCTCACGGCCGGCGGCCTCGCTCGCCGGTCGGCGCCACCGACGGCGCGCGTGCCATGCGACAGCATACGGGCGGGAACAGGACCATGCTGCGGGCGAACGGCGGCGGTGGCGGCGGACGCCGAGCGGGGGGCGCCCGACCCTGGTGTGGCGGCTTGCCCGCGGCGACGCTTGGGCGAGGTGGGTGCCGCCATGAACCACGATCCTGCGGACCGCCTGCGCGTGCTGGTGTTCGGCGCCGGTGTCCTCGGGAGCTTCTACGCCGCGCGCCTGGCCGGCGCGGGTCACGACGTCACCGTGTTGGCGCGCGGCCGACGCTACCTCGACCTCGAGCGCCACGGCATCGTCCTGGAGTACTTCGACACCGAGGAGCGCACGATCACCCCCGTCCAGGTGGTCGACCGCATGCCGGTCGAGGAAGCCTTCGACGTGTGCCCGGTGCTGGTGCGCAAGACCCAACTCGCCGAGGCGCTGCCCGTGCTGGCCACCGGCGCCGGCGTGGCCGCCTTCCTGTTCATGGTCAACTCCGCCGAGGGGCCCCAGGCGATGATCGACGCCGTCGGGCGTGAGCGTGTGCTGCTGGGCTTCGCCAACGCGGGCGGGGAGCGCGACGGCCACCTCGTGCGGGTGATGGAGGCGCGGCGCGTGGGGGTCACCCTCGGCGAACTCGACGGCGCCCGCAGCGAGCGGCTCGAACGCTTCACCGCGGCCTTCCGCGACGCCGGCTTCCGCGTCGATCTCAGCGCCGACATGGACGCCTGGCTGCGCTACCACGTCGCGCTGGTGGCGCCGTTCGCCAACGCGCTGTACGCGATCGGGGCCGACAACGTCGCCCTGGCGAACGACCCGACGACGATGCGGCTGGTGGTTCACGCGGTACGCGAGGCCATCGGGGTCGTGCGGGCGCACGGGTTCCCGATCGAGCCACGCGCGCTGCGCCTGCTGGCGTGGCTGCCCGATGCGCTCCTGCTGCCACTGCTTCGGCGCAAGATCTCGTCGCCGATCATGGACATCGCTGGCGTGCGCCACGCCGTCGCCGCGCGCGACGAGATGACCGCGCTCGACGCGGAGTTGCTCGCGCTGGCGCGCGCCGCCGCCATCGACACGCCCGCGATGACGGAGCTGCGGCGGCGGGCGGGCGGCCCACTCCCGGCGTCGCGGGAGGACGCCCGGTCCGCCCAACCGGGCGCGTGAGCGTCGGGTTCGCCTGGGCTCACGCCGGCGTGGCGAGTCCCCCCAGCCGCCCCACGTCCGCCCCGCTCGGCTTCTGGAACACGCGCAGGCCGAACTCGGGCGCGATCGCCAGCAGGTGGTCGAACACGTCCGACTGGATGCCCTCGTACACGG